>JBGTBA010000146.1:0-22236 GCA_041749595.1 Flavobacteriaceae bacterium
GCCTGATCTTTGGCCATATTTTCGTGTTATGGCACTCTCGCAAATCGTGCATTTTTTTATTCAAAGCTTTTGATTTGCTCCAAAGCTATATATAATCAGCGATTCAACGGTTTTTAGCAACCATTTTGTCTATTACGCCAACAAATTGTATCTTTTTGTTTACCTCTTTAGGCAATAAAACAGCGTAACTTTATTGTGACGATTATAACCTAGGGGATGATTTCCCGGATTTTTTCATAGACCATATGGCTTTCCCAGCCACGGTACAGCAGGTAATCCGCTAGTTTTTTTCTTTTTTTCTGTGGATGGGCCTCTTTTATGGCGGCCAGTCTTTTTTTCGCAAGGGCATCGAACGTCTTTGAATACGATTCATCATCTATTTCCTTTAAAGCCGCTTGTATATTGAATTTGGAAATCTCCCTTTGCTTTAGCCCGCTTATAATTCTGTTCCTCCCCCATTTTTTTATGTTGAATTTCCCCCGCACATAGCTTTTGGCAAACCGTTCTTCGTTCAGGTAGTTATTTTGGATCAAATGAGCCATGACCCGATCAATGAGATCAGGGTTCATGTGCATTTCCCTCAATTTTTGGCGCACTTCTTTATGGCAGCGTTCCTGGTAGGTACAATACCCTTCCAATTTATGGGTGGCTTCGGCAAGGGTATAAGAAGGATAGGGTAGCGGCACAATTGAACATTAAAATGCTATTTGTTCCGAAAGTACATATTATTTTGCTTTTTTTAGGTTGTGTCCATTTAAGAAAGTTTTGGAATACGGGGCAATACGGGATACAGCAAAATATCGCATTTGTCCTTATTATATGGAACCCTTAAACTTCAGGTTAGGACAAGTGGGCAATAATCGCTATATTTAATGTTGTAATGCAACTCAATTAAAAAATTTAAAAAATGAATATCAAATTAAAATTATTTTCAATTTCATGTAGTGTCCTGAGCTTTCTAAGTTCCATGACGAGTGTTTCCCAAGAGATAAGGCCCTTGGAAGGCCGCTGGGATTTGGTTATTGAAAAGGATGGGAAAGAGCTGCCTTCCTGGTTGGAGGTACGCCACTCCGGAAACCACACCCTTGTGGGTCGTTTTGTGTATGCGTTCGGGAGTGCCCGGCCAATTGCCGAGGTAAAGGAAAAAGATGGGAAATTCGGTTTTGCCATTCCACCGCAATGGGAACCCGGAGAACGCTATATGGAATTTGAAGGTCAACAGGAAGGTGAAAATCTCAAAGGAACAATGGTTTACACCGATGGAAAAACGTATCCATGGACTGCCGTAAGAGCACCTCAGCTGCCCTATACCACTTCCCCTGTTTGGGGTGAGGCAATAGCCCTCTTTAACGGCAAGAACCTTAACGGATGGCATGCCGTGGGCGCGGAAAACCAGTGGATCGTCGAGGATGGTATTTTAAAAAGCCTTAAATCGGGAGCCAATCTAGTCTCTGATGCCGTGTTTACCGATTTTAAATCGCATCTGGAATTCCGCATTCCGGAGGGCAGCAATAGCGGCATTTATCTTCGTGGACGGTACGAAGTGCAAATCATTGACAGCAAGGGCCAAGAACCATCGGATGTGTTGTTTGGAGGGGTCTACGGATTCCTTACCCCCAATGAAATGGCAGCCAAGGCTGCAGGCGAGTGGCAGACGTATGATATTACGTTGGTAGGGAGAAGGCTTACTATTGTGGCCAACGGACTTACCATCATCAACGATCAGCTCATCCCCGGAATAACCGGAGGTGCCTTGGACAGTAAGGAAGGAGAGCCTGGCCCATTTTTGATCCAAGGGGATCACGGTTCCGTTGAGTTTAAGAAAATTGTGGTGGTTACCCCTTTAAAATAGATACAAAGAAAATAGTTGTAAATAAAAAAGCGGCCTCGTTATTAGAAGCCGCTTTTATATTAATAAATTGTTTTACCGTCTTTATCCTTAAAGCGGTATTCGAGATAGGTATAAGCGTCCCGGGGTTGTATTTTAACCCATTTCCTATATTCCAAAAACCATTTGGAACGCATGGACGGGAAACCTTTGGTAAGGTAGGCCGCAATGAATGGGTGTATGTTCAGTGCGATACCATTATTGACCGCCGGTCCTTTGATCAACTTTTCCAGGTCCGAGTTTATCTTGTCTATCAAACCAATCGGGGCTTCTACCTCTTGCCCGGGGGCATTGGGGTTTTCCTCGCTTGTTTTAATGTTCATTTCTGGGCGTACCCTTTGTCTTGTAATTTGTATAAGTCCAAACTTGCTGGGCGGCAGTATTTTATGTTTTGCCCTATCGTCCTTCATTTCGTCCCTAAGATGGTCAAAAAGCTTTCTTCTGTGCTCGCCCTTGGTCATGTCTATAAAATCGACCACGATGATCCCGCCCATGTCGCGCAAGCGCAGCTGTCTTGCAATTTCCGAAGCCGCTAGCAGATTGACTTCCAATGCCGTATCTTCTTGGTTTTTTGCCTTGTTGGAACGGTTACCGCTATTGACGTCTATGACGTGCAATGCTTCGGTATGTTCTATGATCAGATAGGCTCCCTTGCTCATGGAGGCCGTACGGCCAAAAGAAGTTTTTATTTGACGTTCAATCCCGAATTTTTCAAAAATGGGGACGGGGGAATTATACAATTTTACAATAGATTCTTTTTCCGGTGCAATTTCCTGCACATATTCTTTTACCTGGGCATAAAGCGTTTCATCATCAACATGCACCCCCGTAAAGGTGTCGTTAAAAACGTCCCTTAGGATAGATGAGGCCCTGTTGAGCTCTACCAATACCTTGGACGGATGCGGTGCCCTTTGCAATTTTTTACACATTATGGACCACTTGGCCAATAAGTTCTGTAGGTCTTTGTCCAACTCCGCTACTTTCTTGCCTTCTGCAACTGTTCGGATAATGACACCAAATCCTTTGGGCTTAATACTTTTAACAAGTTTTTTAAGCCTATCTTTTTCTTCGTTGCTCTCTATTTTTTGTGAAACGGAGACACGATCCGAAAAAGGAACCATGACCAAATATCGTCCGGCAATGGATAGCTCGGAACTTATACGCGGTCCTTTGGTTGAAATGGGTTCCTTAACAATTTGAACCAATAGGGATTGATTTGCCTTGATAACATCATTGATGCTGCCATCTTTATCAATCTCTGGTTCGAATGGAAAGTCGGCCAGGGAATACTCTTTCAGTTTCCCCATACTGACCTGCTTTATGAATTTTAACATTGTAGAGAGCTGCGGCCCCAGGTCATGGTAGTGCAGAAAAGCATCTTTTTCATAACCTACGTTTACAAAGGCAGCGTTAAGGCCGGTAACCGGTTTCCGTACTTTTGCGATTAAAATATCGCCCACGGCAAAATTGTTGCTCTCTTCTTCTTTGTGTAATTCAATTAGTTTCCCATCCTTTAACAAAGCAAAATCGACGGTATTGGAACTAGATCTTACGATTAATTCTCTATTCACCTGATTTTATTTTTTATCCGTTCCGATACTTCGGAAACGGATGGATTAAACAATATTGGGATAGGTTGTATAAACCTATCGAAATTCTTTTTCTGAATTTCTATGTCAAAGAACATATAAACTGAAAAAGTAGTTGATGCAACTACTTTTTCTTGTGGCGGTTAGCTCTCCTTCGCTTTTTACGCTTATGGGTAGCTACCTTATGTCTTTTTCTTTTTTTACCACTCGGCATAAAACTCTACTTTTTTTTGATTAATATTTTTATTTTACCTGTACGCTGCCCTTAACCCCTTCTACGAAAACCTTGGCCGGCTTAAATGCCGGAATGTTGTGTGCAGGTATTTTAAGCGTTGTGTTTTTGGATATGTTCCTACCTGTCTTTTCGGCCCTGGTTTTAATAATAAAACTGCCAAATCCCCGTAAATAAACATTGTTCCCATTTTCCAAAGAAGATTTTACCTCTTCCATAAAAGATTCAACAGTTGCCTGTACATCTCCTTTTTCAATTCCCAGTTTTTCCGAGATTCTCGTAACAATTTCCGCTTTCGTCATTTTGAATTATAGATTTTCTGTGTGTTTTTTAGGGTTGCAAATATATAAATTTAATTCAATCTTTTGCTCTAATGGACTTAATTTTAAGTATATAAACTGTTACTTTTGTCCATTAGCCATTAATAAATGTCCTTTTCAGAAAAAATTCTCCTTTGGTATGCAGGGAATAAACGTCCTCTTCCATGGAGGGGCACTAAAGAACCTTATAAGATTTGGCTTTCAGAAATTATCCTTCAGCAAACCCGTGTTGCCCAAGGAATTCCCTATTATGGAAGATTTTTGGAACGTTTCCCCACCATACAGGATTTGGCCAATGCCAATGAGGAAGACATTCTAAAATTATGGCAGGGATTAGGGTATTATTCGCGTGCCCGAAACCTACATGCCACAGCCAAAATGGTAGTGCATGAACACAATGGGGAGTTCCCAGAGACTTATATGCAGCTTCTTAAGCTAAAAGGGGTAGGTGATTATACCGCCAGTGCTATTTCTTCCATTTGCTTTAATGAACCCGAACCGGTTGTGGACGGCAATGTGTATAGGGTGTTGGCCCGCTATTTTGGGATACGTGTCCCAATAAACGGCACTGCAGGGGCCACTTACTTTAAAACGTTGGCCCGGAAAGTTATGGATGTGGCCAATATACGCGACTACAACCAGGCCATTATGGAATTTGGAGCCATACAATGCACCCCTAAAAATCCGTCTTGTTTCACGTGCCCATTGAGCACAGGTTGTACCGCCCTTAAGGACAACAGTGTGGGCCAGTTGCCCGTAAAATTGGGAAAGGCAAAGATTCGCACCCGATATTTTAACTATTTGGTGCCAATAGTGATAGTAAATAACGGCGACTATGGCACAGTCTTAAAGAAGCGAAAAGGCAAAGGCATCTGGGAGAATTTATTTGAATTTCCATTATTGGAGTCCGATCATGAAATAGACCGTAAAGTGGTACAAGAACAAACAAATAAAATTTTGGGCTTAAAGGGCGTTCCGGAAATTTATCAGTACAACATGCTCCCTATAGTTCACAAACTATCGCACCAGCATTTATACACCAAATTTTGGATCGTAAAAACAGATGAAATCCTTACAGATGCCATTTTGTTTTCGGACATTACCAAATATCCCGTACCTGTTTTGGTGGCAGACTTTATAAATACGTTTAAAAATTCGTACTTTTGACATAACACAAAATCTATGAGCGGTACACTAAATAAAGTTATGCTGATCGGGCATTTGGGGGACGAGGTAAAAACACACTATTTCGAAGGAGGTAATTGCATAGCACGGTTTCCTTTGGCCACAAACGAAAACTATACCAATAAGCAAACAGGGGAAAAAGTCACCAATACCGATTGGCACAATATTGTGGTGCGCAATAAAGCGGCAGAGATTTGTGAAAAATACCTGAGCAAAGGGGATAAAATTTATGTGGAAGGACGACTGAAAAACCGACAGTGGCAAGGAGAAGACGGTGTTGCCAGATATACCACCGAAGTACATGTACAGGATTTCACATTCTTGTCCACCAAAAAAGAAAGCACGGCAAATGCAGCGGCCACAGGTCAAATCGGGAAGCAACAGCTTCCCCTTTCAGCACCCGTGCCCAAGGATGCGCCACCTGCGGAAGAGCAGGGAGATCATGATGATTTGCCTTTCTAGATAACCGAAATTAAACTTTAATTGTTGGATCCAGACCCGTTTAGCACACTACCTGATTTTATTATTTTGGATGGTGCCTTTGCACTAAGGATGGCCACGCTTGTCCTACTCTTATTGTTTTCTGCCCTTATTTCAGGGGCCGAAGTGGCCTTTTTTGGACTTTCCCCAACAGATCTAAACGAAATAACGGAAAGGAAAACATCCAAAGGTAAAATAGTGGTGCAATTATTGGAGCGCCCCAAGAAATTGTTGGCCACCATCCTAATAGCTAATAATTCCATTAATATTGGCATCGTTTTGTTGTTCAACACCATTGGCGATACGCTGTTCTCCGAAATAGATTACGTTCTGTTCGGAATAGTGTCCGTAAGGTTTTTGCTGGAAGTTGTGGTCGTCACCTTTCTAATATTAATGTTCGGGGAGATTATGCCAAAGGTCTATGCCAATAGGAACAAGATACGTTTTGCACATTTTATGGCCTATCCCTTAAAAGTTTTGGATTTTCTCTTTTCTCCCTTAAGTCTTCCCCTGCGGGCGGGGACCATCTTTCTGCACAACAAGTTGGGAAGGCAAAAGACCAATCTTAGCGTGGACCACCTTTCACAGGCCTTAGAGCTCACCTCAAACGGGGACACCACAAAAGAGGAACAAAGGATTTTAAAGGGCATTGTGTCCTTTGGCAATACAGATGTCAAGCAAGTGATGCGTCCGCGGATCGATATTTTTACCTTGGATTCCGGAATGAAGTTCCAAGAAGTTTTAGAGGAGATAAAGAAAAACGGATACTCTAGGATACCTGTCTTTTTAGATCATATTGACAATGTTATAGGGGTGCTTTATGTAAAGGACCTGTTGCCCCATATAGATAGAAAAATATTTAATTGGGCAGCCCTCATAAGGGAGCCATATTTCGTTCCCGAAAACAAAAAATTGGATGACCTGCTTTTGGAATTTCAGGAAATGAAAAACCATTTGGCCGTGGTAGTGGACGAGTATGGGGGCACTTCGGGCATAGTGACCCTAGAGGACATCATTGAGGAAATAGTGGGCGATATAAGCGATGAGTTTGACGATGAAGACCTGATCTTTTCCAAACTGGATGATTTTACCTATGTATTTGATGGAAAAACCACCTTAAGGGATTTTTACAAGGTAGCTAAAATTGATGATGAAAACGAATTTGAGTCCCATAAGGGCGAGTCCGAGACCATTGCCGGTTTTGTACTTGAAATAGCGGGCGGATTCCCAAAAAAAGGGACAAAGATAGCTTTTAACGAGTATCTTTTTGAGGTAGAAGGTCTGGATAAAAAAAGATTGACACAACTAAAAATAACCTTGCCCCATGAGCGATAAATGTGTTCTTTATATTTTTGGAATGCTATTCCTTTGTCTGGGCTGTAAAGAAAATACGCTGCCCAAACCAAGCGCCATGTTGCGATTGGAGTATCCAGAGGCCCGTACAAAAGAGTTTCAAACGGATAGTTTTAAATTTGAATATAATGAAATGGCCCAAGTAACGGCTAAGGGCAATTCTTCGCTGACATTGGAATACCCCTCTTTAAAAGGTTCCATTTTTATCACCCATAAAACCATAGAAAACAACCTTGTCAACTTACTTTCCGATGCACAAAAATTTTCTTATGAACACGTGGTAAAGGCAGACAATATTGTGGAACAGCCTTTTGTGGACAAAGACCACAATGTTTACGGCATGTTCTATGAAGTTAAAGGGGATGCCGCCTCGCAATCGCAGTTCTATGTTACGGACAGTGTGGCCAACTTTATAACGGGTTCTTTGTATTTTTATGCAAAACCCAACTATGATTCCATCCTTCCGGCCGCGGCCTACCTTCAAAACGACATACGGAGGATTATGGAAACCTTGCGTTGGAAAGAGTAACCAAAAACTTCATGTATGGATCAACTTGCCCCAATTTTGACCTGCCAACTATTTTTCCAATAATTTTTCGGCCTTTTCAATGCTTGTGCTGAATTGTTCGCGAACCGCTTTTATTTTTACCTCTTCTTCTGCCAACCACTGTTGTTTTTCCATTGTAAGCATTTTCCCGTTCATAATTTCATCAGGGCTAAAGCGGTCCCCAAAACCACGCATCCAATCCATCATGGATTTATGCGCTGTCTGTAAATCTTTCTTGGCGGCCTCATACGGCATACCGGCTTCGGTACTGTCAGCTTTGGTATTAAGCTCGGCTACCAATTTGCCGATAGTGCCCATTTTTGGCATTAGCTCATCATGCACGGCCATTACGTTTTGCATTGCCGAAAGACTTGGCTTTTCTTTTGCTTCTTGTTTGCAGGCCGCAAAGAACAGGAATGCCGCTGAAATAAATAAGATGGCTTTTATCTTCATTTTTTTTGATTTTTATGTTTTTTGGGGATTCGTATAAAATATGCCCTGAAAATTACGGCAAAGATACCAAATAAGGAAGGGCACCTAAAAAGAAATTATACTTTTCCACAGGGAACCTGGCACTTCGTATCTAAAGGAAAATGGAAACATGGTACACGCCAAGTTTAAAAGCCGATACATTGGTATTGTTCCGTAAAACCTTTGCTTTGCTGTTGGGAAAAAACCTGTCCCCGATAATTAATGCTTTGTTAAGAGGGTTTTGAAAAAATATGGACGCCCATATTTAGCTTGGCCGATTCCCCATTGTTGTTTCCGCCGTTATCCAATTTTTTTCCGAGGTAGGCAAGCTTATACCCTTCTCCGATATCGACGAAATCCTGGCTAAAGGATGAAATAATAAGCAGATCGTCGTCCGGGGTTTTCAAAAAAACGGGGATGGTATCACTGTCAGCTTTTATAATCTCGATCAAGCCATTGTAATGTGTCCGGTCCTTTAGGTCAATTTCTTGGATTACGGGATATTTTCTAGCCACCTCCATCAGTTTTATGTAATCATCGGTATGGGAAAAAAGTCCTTCTTTAGGGCTGTTTCCGGGATTGCCCATCTCGTCGGAATTCACCAAACGAAAAGCCCCATGCTCCCCAAATTGTTTTCTAAACGTATCTATCGCAAAATTGTTGATATCCGAATTTCCGGTTAGGGCCATTAGATATCCTATATCACTGAGCTCTATATTATCGCCAAGTGCATCGGAATAAATATTGGCCTCAAAAGCTTCCAGACCATAATATTGGGCTTTGACAATATTGGATGCGTTACTATCAATAAGAACCACATGCCGATTATTTTTTTGGAGATAACCGGCTATCAAACGGGCCGGTTTTGAAGCTCCAATAATCAAAATGCCCTCCGATTTTTTCAAGAAGACCCCGACCAATTTGGCAAAGGCCCTGGCCGTTGTGGCATTTAGCAATACGGTTCCCAAAACGACCATAAATACCAATGGGGTGATGTATTCTGCGCCAGATTCCCCATTAACCATTAACCTGGACCCAAAAAGCGAGGCAATACCCGCAGCGACGATACCCCGGGGGCCTACCCAACCAATGAAAAGTTTTTCATTGGGTCTAAGATTGGAGCCATAGGTGCTCAGGTAAACCCCAAAAGGTCTGATGATAAAAACGATGATGGAAAAAATAAGGGCAGCTTTCCAATTATAGATCAATGCCAAATCGGCCAGATTTATGTTTGCCGATAACAGTATGAAGAGTATGGAAATGAGGAGAACACTAAGCGATTCCTTAAAATACAATAGCTCTTTAAGGTTGGGCAAATCCGTATTGCCCATTACCATACCCATTACCACCACGGCAAGAAGTCCGGATTCATGGGCAAAAAGATCGGAAGACACATAGACCATCAACACGGTCGACAAGGAAATCACGTTTAATAGGTAATGGGGCACAAAGCTTTTTTTAATAATATATGCCAGAGCGTGCGCAAAGGCAAATCCAAAAGTAAATCCAAACAATAAAATCTTGCCGAATTCTATAAGTGCGGTTTTTGTGTACGCATTGCCCTCGCCCACTATAATGAATTCAAACACCAAAACCGCTGCAAGGGCACCAATGGGGTCTATTAGAATCCCCTCCCATTTCAATACTGTTGATACGTCTTTTTTTAAAGGTATATTCCTTAAAATAGGCGAAATTACGGTGGGTCCTGTCACGATGATCAATGAGGAAAACAAGAACGAAATTTGCCAGCTCAGTTCAAAAATAAGATGTGCCGCAATCCCCGCCGCAAAAAAGGTGACTAAAGCGCCAACGGTGATCAGTTTGGTAATAACGGGCCCGACATTCCTTATTTCTGACCGCTTTAGTGTAAGTCCACCCTCAAAAAGGATAATGCTAATGGCAAGAGATACGAAATAAAACAAACCTTCGCCCGGGAATAAGCCTTTTTCCCCGTTCCAAATGGGCGCTATCAATTTACTGCCATCTTCCGTAAAAAGAGTTGCGATAGGGCCTACCAATAGCCCGATCAAAATCAATGGTAAAATAGCAGGCAGCTTCAACCGCCAGGCAACCCATTGCGCAATGATCCCTAAAATGACGATTCCGGCAAGCTCTATCATTACCCTTATTTTCCGGAAAAATAACCATTTTATTTAGATTTGCACCAAATATCTTTAGCCCGAACCGATTCTTGACTGCGTTAAAAATGCCAAATCCTATTTTATTTTGCCCCGATATAAACTGCTTTTAGTATTTTGCATCCCAAATATAAATCCCCGCATGAAATTATACCCAGTGGAGACCGGTAATTTTAAATTGGATGGAGGAGCCATGTTCGGGGTGGTGCCAAAATCCATTTGGAGCAGGACCAACCCCTCGGATGCCAACAATATGATCGATCTTGCCGCCCGTAGTTTATTAATTGAGGACGGCAACCGACTCATTTTAATTGATGCCGGGATGGGCAATAAACAATCCGATGCCTTTTTTAACCATTATTATAGGTGGGGTGATTTTTCTCTTAAAAATTCCCTTAGCAAAATCGGGTTCCATCCCGATGACATTACAGATGTGTTCATGACACATCTTCATTTTGACCATTGTGGGGGCTGTGCACAATGGAACAAGGACCGGACCGGATATGAGCCCACCTTTAAAAATGCGGTGTACTGGACGAATGAAGCGCACTGGAAATGGGCAACGGTTCCCAATACCCGGGAAAAAGCCTCATTCTTAAAAGAAAACATTATCCCGCTTGAAGAAAGCGGTCAGCTAAAATTTATACCATCAACGAATACGGATTTTTTGGAAAGACCAACACTTAACTTCAATATTCTTTTTATCGATGGCCATACCGAAAAGCAAATGATCCCCCATATCCAATACAATGGAAAGACACTCGTTTTTATGGCCGACCTGATCCCCACCGTTGGGCATATTCCCCTACCATACGTTATGGGATACGATACAAGGCCCTTATTGACGCTTGCGGAAAAGGACACATTTTTAAATAAGGCCGCAGCACAACAGTACTATTTGTTTTTTGAGCATGATGCCCATAATGAAATTTGTACCCTGCAACAAACAGAAAAAGGGGTGCGCCTCGATAAAATTTTTACATTTGACGACATTTTTGCCTAACTCCATCCGAATAAGGTGTTTATTTCCGTTTACAGAGAACTTTTAATATAGCATACTAATTTAACAATGATCTTATGAATTTCAGTTTTTCCAAGTCCCTCTTAGCTTCATTTGCCTTGGCCTTATTTTTATCCGGTTGCGGTGCCACCAAAATGGTTTCCACACCTACGGAGAATATAGATACCGTTCCCTTAAAGATTACTGAGCTTACAGATGCCCAGAAAAAAAATTGGGGCCATTTAGATCTTTTTACAGATACCATTCCCGGTATGGCTATAGACAAGGCCTACACCGAGATCATTGGCTCTAAAAAAGGGGAAAAGATAATTGTGGCAGTATTGGATTCCGGCATGGATTTAGCCCACGAAGACCTGAAGAACGTATTATGGACCAATACCAAAGAAGTGCCCGGCAACAATAAAGATGATGACGGTAATGGTTATGTAGATGATGTCCACGGCTATAATTTTCTTGGCGAGTCGTACAATGAACAACTGGAATATGTGCGGGTGCTTCGATTAAAAATAGGCGATGCCGACTTACAGTCAAGAGCAAAAGCAAAGTTCGACAAAGAATATCCCGAGACATTACAAAATAAGGAACGCTACGAGCAGATACTTCAAGCGGTTCAAAATGCAGACGTCGCAGTTAAAAAGCATTTGGGCAAGGAAGCCTATACTAAAACCGATATTACAGCTATTAAAACCCAAGATGCCGCACTGCAACAGCATGTGGGGATATTGACCCAAATGTTCAACTTTAAAGACAGTATTCCAGAGGTCCTCTCCGAATTAAAAGAGGGGATCACCTATTTTACCGATCGTCTTAATTACAATCTCAATGCAGATTTTGATGGAAGGAAACCCGTTGGGGACAACCCGTACGATATAAACTCCATAGGCTATGGTAATGGAAATCCCCAAAACAGGTCCGGAGACGAAAGTCATGGTACGCATGTGGCCGGGATCATTGCTGCACAGCGCAATAATGGCAAAGGAGTTAATGGTGTAGCCAACAATGTGGCCTTAATGAGCATACGTGCCATACCCAATGGCGATGAATACGATAAGGATATTGCGCTAGGTATTCGTTATGCGGTGGATAACGGAGCAAAAATCATCAATGCCAGTTTTGGCAAGGCATTTTCGCCCAATGCGGTTTGGGTGTACGATGCCATAAAGTATGCGGCCGGGAAAGATGTGCTCATTGTACATGCGGCGGGCAATGACGGTGCCGATTTGGACGATCTCAAAAACCCCAATTTCCCAAATGACCAAATGAACAATGGCCCCGAATTTGCCAATAACGTAATTACCGTTGGGGCTTTGACCCCTAAATACGGTTCGGAAATGGTGGCCACTTTTTCTAATTACGGTGTTGTTAATGTAGATGTATTTGCTCCTGGCGACGCTATTTACTCTACCATGCCCAATAATCAATACGATTTTCAGGGAGGTACTTCCATGGCGGCTCCCGCCGTTGCCGGTATTGCGGCACTGATACGTTCCCACTATCCCAAGTTAACGGCTTCCGAAGTAAAACAAGTATTGATGGATTCCGGTCTTACCGCTAAAACTTCGGTGATCTTATCGGGAGATCCTTCCAAAGTATTGCCTTTTGGTAAAGTCTCCAAATCTGGAAAAATGGCCAATGCCTATAATGCACTCATCATGGCAGACAATCTATCCAAAGGAAAAATAAAATTATAGAACATGCAGTATAAAAAAATAAGGGGAAAGAGACTTTTTATCATATCGTCATTACTTGCAACATCGATCTGGGCCCAAAATAATGCCTGTTATTGGCAACAACATGTGGACTACACCATGACGGTAAACATGAACGTTGAAAATTTCACCTATACCGGCACCCAAAAACTGGTCTATACCAATAATTCGCCCGATGTGTTGTACCGGGTGTACTATCATCTCTACTTTAATGCCTTTCAGCCCGGCAGTGAAATGGATGTACGATTACAGAATATCGCAGATCCGGATAGCAGGATGTTTGCCGAAGGCAAAAGCAGGATAGCCTCATTGACCCCTGAAGAAATGGGATATTTAAGGGTTTCCTCGTTAGCACAGGATGGGCAAGCCCCGGCATATAAGGAAGAGGGGACGATTCTCGTTGTGGAACTTGCCAAACCGATTGCTCCAGGTGGGAAAACCACTTTTGATATGGTGTTCAATGGCCAAGTCCCCGTACAGATCCGCCGTTCAGGACGTAATAATGAGGAAGGGGTAGCACTTTCCATGAGCCAATGGTATCCGAAATTAGCCGAATACGATTTTGAGGGCTGGCATGCCGATCCATATATTGCACGTGAATTTCATGGTGTTTGGGGCGATTTTGACCTAAAACTTACCATCGATAAAAACTATGTTGTGGGGGGTAGCGGATACCTTCAAAATCCCCAGGAAATCGGTCATGGTTATGAAGCTCCGGGAACCACGGTAAGCACTGGGAAAAATAAAAAGGGGAAATCAAAAATAAAAACCCTCACCTGGCATTTTAAAGCTCCCATGGTGCACGATTTTATGTGGGCTGCAGATCCGGAATATGTGCACGATACGCTTCAGGTCCCTAACGGCCCCATGCTCCACTTCTTCTATAAAAATAGGCCAGAAATAAAGGAAAATTGGGAAAACCTACAATCCAAAACAGCTGAGGCCATGTCATTTTTCAGCAAAAACATAGGCCCATATCCATATAAACAATATTCGGTCATTCAAGGAGGTGATGGCGGTATGGAATATGCAATGGCTACTTTAATTACGGGAAAAAGAACCTTCGGCAGTTTGGTAGGTGTCATGGTCCATGAAATGGCACATTCCTGGTTTCAACAGGTACTGGCTACAAACGAGTCCAAACATGGGTGGATGGACGAAGGCTTTACCTCTTTTATCTCATCTTTGTGCATGAACGAGATTATGCCACCAAGAAAAGACAACCCTTTTGAAGCCGCCTATAACAGTTATTTCAACTTGGTGGAATCTGGAAAGGAACAGCCCCAGACCACCCATGCCGACCGATATGCCCTTAATTTTTCCTATGGCATAACCACTTATAGCAAGGGCGAACTGTTCCTGTCCCAATTGGGATACGTCATCGGGCAGGACAAATTAACGGAAACAGTGCGAAAATATTTTGAGGATTTTAAGTTTAAACACCCGGTTCCAAACGATATCAAAAGGACCGCGGAAAAAGTCTCTGGAATGGAGCTGGATTGGTACCTGACCGATTGGACACAGACCACGAACACGATAGATTATGGGATAAAAGAGGTGGCCATAGATGGCGGAAAAACAAAAGTAACCTTGGAAAGGATCGGTCCCATGCCCATGCCCATAGATGTTTTGGTAGTGTATGAAGACGGTGCTCAGGAAACCTTTTATGCCCCACTTAGAATGATGCACGGAGAAAAGGACAACCCCTATCCCAAGTTGAACAGGACGGTCTTAAAAAGCTGGCCCTGGACGTACCCCACCTACGATTTTGAGATCAACAAGCCCTTGGGCAGCATAAAGGCCATTGTTATAGATCCATCCCAACTCATGGCCGATGTGAAAGGGGAAAATAATGTGTGGCAACCCTAAGAGAATCTATTATTTCTGTTGAAAGTTAACACACAACACTAGCATACCGGGATTGTAATTAGACATTTTTTTGGCTGTGTTGGCCCTTTGGGAGGGTGCTTTTAGCGATTTGTTGGCGGTAATTGTAAAGTGACCAGGAACCAATTATAACAAATTGACAATATTTAAAAAATGGATAGGGCAGACAAACTTGAAAAAATACAGACTCTTGAAAAAGAATCTGATTTACATGAAATACTTTTAGACTTGCTTCCAAAACTCGGTTATCAAGACGTGACATTGACCCATGAAAGAGGAAATAATCCTGAAATGGGCAAAGACATTGTTGCCTCTAAACTTGATGAACTAGAGAACAAAAAAGAATGGACAGCTTTTGTTGTTAAAAAAGGAGATGTTAGAGGTTCGTCAGGTGGGACAAAAGAAATTAATGATCAAATAGATGAATGCTTTGAATTTGCATGGCACTCAATATACCGAGGGAAGAACATTAAAATAAACAAGGTTAAAGTTGTAACAAGTGGTATTTACAAAGCGGGAGCGGTAAAGAAAATATTGGAAGATACTTTTTTTAATACCCCTAACATTAGTATGTGGAGTTCAAATGAATTAGTTGACTTCATTGACAAATACTATCCGAGGTATTGGCTTAAAGGCAATAAGACTTACAAACATTATGTTGAAGTGTTTCAACAACGAAATAAAGAGGATGATTTCACAAAAACTCTTGGAATAAGCAATGCCAAAATTCAAAAAATAATTGACAATGCACTAAAACCAAAGTTAATTGAACTTAATATTACGGATGAAGGGGAATTGCGCAGAAAATGGTTTGAAACCCATGAAGTTGGAAAACTAAATGAATGTGCTTTGATTGTCGGTGAATCAGGTTCAGGTAAGTCAACATTTTTTAAGCAACTAGCAAATGATATAATTTATGAAAACGGAGTAAGAAATGATTACGAATATTATCCATTTATATTAAAATTCTGCGACCTCGCAAATTGCGAATTCGACATTATAAAACTTTTAGAAAAATATGTTGTTGAAGATGGATTAAAGGAAATTAACATTGATTTAGAAGAGATAATTGAAAAAAGGAATTTTGTTCTATTCATAGACGCACTGGATGAAATTGGAACAATAGAGTTAAAAGAAAAAGCACTTGAAGCTATTCAGCAATTCAGAAATGAATTCCCTGAAATAAAAATTTATTGCTCTTCAAGACCTGCTGATTCGTTACTTGGAAGTTGTCAAAAATTAAAATTTAAATACTTAGAGATTACAGGTGTTTCAATTCAGCAAGCGGAGCAGTTTATAGGAAAATACTTTAACGAAGAACAAATAAAATGCAAACGACTTTTGAAGTCATTGAGGGATTCACACATACTCGACAAACTGCCGAAAACACCTCTTACTCTAGCTTTAATAACTGCACTTTTTGATGAAAGTGAAATGGAAATTCCAGCAACCATTTCAGATTTATACAAGAATTTCGTTGAATTACTACTTAATAAATCACTAAAAGACAGCACCCTTGATTTATTGAAAGTTGGAATTCATAGAAGTGTATTATCTTTTATAGCACAAGAATTACATGTAAATAGAAAGAGACAAATCCCAAAAGATAAACTAATTGAACTACTGATAAAATTCGCAAATGATAGAGGACACAAATATGATGTTAACGAACTTTTAAACGACTTAACTAATAATATTGGCTTACTCATTATAAACGACCGTGATGAAGTAGAATTCAAACATCTTTCTTTTCAAGAGTATTTTGCTGCATATCAATTTTATAATCATAATATAAATGGTAAAGACTATTTTATAAATAGTTTTAATGACATCTGGTGGCAGAATGTAGCAATTTTTTATGCAGGCATGACAAAGGACTCTCCGGAACTAATAAAAGAGATTTTGGAAAAGTCGGTGCCAAAGAATTTCCACGAATATCTCATAAACATGAGTGGTGTTGGTTATTTAATGCAAGCGCTATACAACACTCCAATCCCTGCAAGACTTGAAGGTTTAAAAAGAAATATAGATAATGCTAATAAAGCAGTTGAATTCTTGCTTAATACAAATGACAAGGAGTATGAAATTCTAAAAATATTGTTCAATACAAAATATGGTGTTTATAAAATCATTTCCTATTGGTATGAATTTCACCACACTTCGATTACATTAAAAGAGCCTTTAGAACTTTTGTTTAAGGATTTAGTTGAAGTAATTAAAAATCCTGATACAAATTCAGAAGAAAGATTTTTGGCAGAGTATTCAGCCTACCTACTTGCTTCAACTCTATCTGACATAAACGATTATGACCTCCTTTATTTAAAAGAATTACTTACTGTTACAGACCCGAAGAATTACTATGTCATAGGTTTAATTGACTCTAACTACAATCAACATCTAAAAAAATTATCGAAAGAAGATAAAAGGCGAAAAGATATACGCAAATTTAAGACTCGACTTGATTTAATTGACAGAGACAAAGTGGATGACAACGTAAACATAAGACTATTAGACGGTCAGAAAATAAGGAAAAAACCAAAACGATAGACAAGAACAACTACCGCCAACAGCCTTGCTTGTTGGAGCTGGATAAAATACCGGAATTCGGCCTTCAATGAAAACATTCAGCTTTCAAAAGAAAGAAAAATTAAAAAGCAAAAAGCGCATTGAAAAGCTCTTTGCCGAAGGGGAAAGCGTGTACGGTCCCCCCTTAAAACTTATCTTTATAAAAACCGAATTGCCGGGGGGCGTGCCCATCCAAGCGGGAGTTGCCGTTTCCAAAAAGAGATTTAAGAGTGCCGTGGCCCGTAATCGGATAAAACGGCTTTTGCGGGAAAGCTACCGTTTAAACAAACACATTGTTTTTAACAACATAGAGGGCAACTTTGCGTTCCTGTTTTTATATCTTGGTAACGAAATGCCATCGCAACAGATCGTTTCACAGCATATGATCAGGCTATTACAACTTTTCCTAAAAAAGAGGAAGGATGTAAGTTAGTTTAAAACAAAGGATCGGATAGGTAAGTACGGTGGAATTTGTGCCACAAGTGGTCTTTAACAGGAACGGAAACACATTTAATATCCATAATGATTGAAAAACGATATGAAACGCCCATGACTAAATTATATTCACACAGGAGAATGATTATTAAGGCGTTACATCTGACAAATAAAATCATAAAAACAAACAGATGAAATCCAAAATAAAACGTACCATGCGTAGTTCCATGAAAAAAGGGGTTGTAATTCCCCTAATTGCCCTACTCCTTTTAGTGGTGGGCAGCGGTTTTAAGAGCGATTTTTTTGAGATCGCAAAACAGATCGAAATTTTTACCACCCTGTTCAAAGAGCTGAACATGAACTATGTAGATGAGACCAATCCGGCAGAACTTATGGATTCGGCCATTAAAAACATGTTGGACGATCTGGATCCCTACACCAAGTTTATGAACGAACAAGATGTAGAGACCTACAAGATAAATAATGCCGGGGAGTATTCCGGGATAGGTGCCGTAGTGCGTACCTATAAAGATAAGTTAGTGGTGGTGGAACCCTATAGGGACTATCCTGCGGACAAGGCCGGTTTAAAAGCGGGAGATGAAATTATAAAAATCGGGGAGATTACAATCGCCGATTTTAAAGATGATGCCAGCGAACTGCTGAAGGGAACCAATAATACCGAGGTAACCATAACCTACAAAAGACAGGGCCAACTGCATACGGCGGCCCTAAAAAGGGATGCCATAGAAGTCGATGCCGTTCCTTACCACAAAATGGTCAATGGAAAAGTAGGGTACATTGTCCTATCCAAATTCAATGAAAAGGCTTCTGCCCAGACCAAAGCCGCCCTTTTGGATTTAAAGGGACAAGGAGCGGAAAAAGTGATCCTGGACCTTAGGGACAATCCGGGAGGATTGTTGTCCGAGGCCATAAACGTCACCAATTTGTTTGTAGACAAAGGCGAGCTCATCGTTACCACTAAATCCAAAGTAAAGAAGTTCAACAGTGAATACAGGACCAAGAACCAGGCCGTGGACACCAAAATCCCTTTGGTGGTGCTGGTCAATGGTGGCAGTGCCTCTGCCAGTGAGATCGTATCCGGCAGTCTACAGGACCTCGACCGGGCCGTAATCGTGGGTGCCCGAAGTTTTGGAAAGGGCCTGGTACAGCGCCCCCTGAAACTTACCTATGGCACACAATTAAAAGTAACCATATCCAGGTACTACACTTCTTCGGGAAGGTGCATACAGGCATTGGACTATTGGCATAGGGACCAAGAAGGCAATGCGGTACGGAACACCAAGTTCAACGATTTTACCACCCGAAATGGGCGAAAGGTACAGGACGGCGGTGGGGTATTGCCCGACGTGGAGATCGCGGCGGCAAAAACCAATGCCCTTACAAAGTCCATGCTGCAGAACAATGTGGTCTTTGACTATGCCACGGAACACTATTATAAGAACAAGGTAGGGAAAGTGTCCGATTTTAAGTTTACAGATACCGATTTCAATACCTTTAAGGATTTTGTGTCCCAGAGCAATTTTATTTTTGAGACCCCTGCCGAAAAGGCCTTAAAAGAGGCCATGGACAGTGAGGACAAAGCCATTTATGGTGCCGGGGTGGCCGAAAGCTACAAAAATATGTTGGCAGAAATCAACAAAAGTAAAATTACGGCCTTGGAAAAATCCCAAAGGGAACTGCAAAAAAACCTGGAGGATGAGATCTTAAAACGGTATTTCTATAGGGAGGGACTCTATGATTATTACCTGACCCATGATGAGGCCATTTTAACCGCTACCGAGCTTCTGTCCAACACCGGTAAGTATGCTGGAATATTGAAGTAGCTGCGGATAAAAGAGACTATCCCTTAAAAGTTCCGTCCAAATGGAAGAAGAATATGAAGTTACAATTGATACAAATGGAAATCTAACCAAGAAAAAAGAGGGTAAAGAAAACGATGAGAATGACGAAGATTAATCAGTTTATCCTTATTTGCCTATTGCTCTGCCCTTTTTGGGTAGTCGCACAAAAATCATCTGTAAATGTTTCTGGCACCATCAAAGACAAGGTCTCCAATGAGGCCTTGCCCTTTGTCAATATTGTTTTGAAAAAATCTGCTGATTCATCTTTTGTATCAGGGACTATTTCGAATGATAATGGTCTGTTTACCTTTTCGGATGCCCAACCGGGTGACTACCTGTTGGAAGTAACCTATATCGGTTACAGAAAATACAGCTCACCTTTATTCATCGGCTCAAATTCTGAGTTCATCGGCTTAGGTGCAATCCTCTTGGAAGAAGATGTTCAGCAATTGAATGAAGTAGTGGTAACTGCTCAACAAGATGCTGTAACAGGCACAATGGACAAGAAAACCTACAGTGTAGATGATAATGTGAGTCAGAGTGGCGGTAGTGTGCTACAAGCAATGAATAATCTACCAGGAGTAACCTCTCAAGATGGACAGGTTCAGCTTAGAGGGAATAATCAAGTTGTGGTATTAATCGATGGCAAACAAACCGCTATCACAGGCTTTGGCAATCAAAACGGCTTAGATAACATCCCCGCTTCGGCTATTGAAAAAATTGAGATCATTAACAATCCATCTGCAAAGTATGATGCCAATGGAAATGCAGGTATCATAAACATTGTCTTGAAGAAGGAAGACCAGAAAGGACTCAACGGCAAAGTTGGTTTGTCAACAGGTCTCGGTGCATTGTGGGTACGAAAAGAAAATCTACCTGGCATACGTCCGCAGTATCAAGCTACACCCAAGATCAATCCTTCACTTTCCCTGAATTACAGAAAGAAGAAAATTAATCTCTTTCTTCAGGCGGACAACCTATACACTGAAACACTAAACAAAAATGAATTTGTAACCAGAACCTATGATGACGGTACAGTGATCGACCAACAATTGAAACGAAATAGAAACACCAATTTCTTCACTTCAAAAGCTGGGGTTGACTGGTTCATAAATGATCACAACACACTGACGGTTTCGGGTTTCTTCAGTCAGGAATCCATCAAGGATTATGGAGATCAGCCCTTTTTCAGTGGTAACGATGGTGAAAATCTTAGACTGTGGCAGTTTTTGGAAGATGAAGTATTGACAGCTGCAATGGCTTCGGTAGCATACGAACATAAATTCCAACAACCCGGCCATAAATTAAATGTAGGCTTCAATTACACATTTGATAGAGAAGATGAGAAGTATTTTTTCACAAATACAACACCTTCATTTACCACAGAAGAATCCTTTTTCCTTATTGCCGATCAAAAGGTAGCCGATTTTACGTTGGATTACACCAGACCCATGAAACACGGCTTACTGGAAACAGGACTTAAATTTCGAAAAAGAACCATCCCCACTGATATGCAATTCAATCCTTCGGTTACTAACTCCGTTCTTGATACTGGTGCTGACGGGCTAGCAACATATAAAGAAACCATTCCTGCCATTTATGGCAATTACACCTATGAAGTCAAAAAACTGGAAGCAGAAATTGGATTGAGAGTAGAATATGTGGATTTGCAGTATGATGTAGATCCAAATCATAATACATATCAGAGTGATGGGTATGAATACTTTCAACCTTTTCCTAATGCACGGTTGACTTACAAAATAAATGATCGCAACAAGTTATCCGCATTCTACAATCGCAGGGTTGATCGACCTGATGAAGTAGACATTCGTATTTTTCCAAAGTACGATGATGCGGAAATCATTAAAGTCGGGAATCCTGCTTTACGGCCTCAATTCACCAACAGTTTCGAACTTGGTTTCAAGAATGGCTGGAACACAGGCTATTTCTATGGAGCATTATATCATAGAATTTCAGAAGGTACAATAACACGAGTAGCTACAACTGTTGACAACACCAACTTGATTTACAACATTTCTCAGAATGCAGGAAATAGTTACAACACAGGGGTTGAAGTGGTGGTAAGTCAGGAACTTTCTGATAAAATCAATATGAACTTGAATGGATACTATAATCAGATAGATGCGTTCACAGTCGTAAATCAATATCCTGTAGAAAATACTTTCACGGCAGATCAACAAGAAATCTATTCTGGGAACATAAAATTGAATACCAATTTCAAATTTGGAAAAAACACAGAAGCTCAATTGACGGCCATTTATCTTGCTCCTGACATCATTCCACAGGGCACAATTGACTCACGGGTTTCCCTTGATTTTGGTATTAAAAAAGCCATTCAAAGTGGTGAAGGAGAACTATTCCTGAACGCTACAGACCTACTGAATACAATGGTATATAATTCCCCCCAATATTAGGACAGTAAGTTAAGTTTAATTATTTATTCTAAATTTACTGTATTATGGAACGCAGAAAACACACATCAAAGTTTAAGTTCAAGGTGGTGCTGGAGGCACTATCGGAACGTTTTACCATT
>JBGTBA010000147.1:0-5788 GCA_041749595.1 Flavobacteriaceae bacterium
AGGTTGATCGCCTATCTGGAGACCCGAAATGACATGTCCATTACCAAAATGAACTGGTCGACCGGATTAATCATTTGTGTAAAAAATAGAATACTGGAATTATAACAATTAAAACGTCTGAAAATTAAATTAGCACAAGCATCAGACAGAATTAAAAAAATATGGAAAATAAATGGTTCACCATATCGGTATATTCCGAAAACAATGTGGGATTACTGAATAGAATATCGGGGATATTCTTAAAGCGACATATTAATATAGAGAGTTTAAATGTCTCTAAATCAGAAATTGACGACGTTTCTAAATTCACCATAGTGATACACACCACAGAAAATTGGGTGCACAACATCGTGGGGCAAATAGAGAAGCAGATAGAGGTGATAAAAGCCTTTTACCATACAGACGAGGAAACCATATACCAAGAATCGGCCCTGTTCAAAATTGCATCCCACCTATTGTTTGATGAACGCCAGATTCAAAACATCATCAAAGAAAACAATGCCCAAATAGTTACGGTATCCAGAGACTTTTTCGTTTTATCCAAAACAGGGAGAAGGAACGAAATAGACGATATGCACCATCAATTAAAACCTTTTGGCATTATGCAATTTGTGCGTTCAGGAAGGATTTCGGTTTCTAAAGCAGAAATGAAAATTTCGGCAATTTTAAAGGAATTTCAACAGAGTTAATCAATTTAAACCATAAAACGAGAATACAAAATGGCAAATTATTTCAATACACTATCACTTAGGGATCAATTAACCCAATTGGGAAAATGCAGGTTCATGGAATCCACAGAGTTTTCCGATGGTGTAGCTGCTTTAAAGGGTAAAAAAATAGTAATTGTGGGCTGTGGGGCCCAGGGATTGAACCAAGGTCTGAACATGCGCGATTCCGGATTGGATATTTCGTACACCCTACGGGAGGCCGCCATCAAAGAGCAAAGGGCTTCCTATAAAAATGCCAAGGAAAACGGATTTGTAGTAGACACATACGAAAACCTGATCCCAACAGCGGATTTGGTCATAAACCTTACTCCGGATAAACAGCATACCATCGTAATTACGGCAATAATGCCCTTAATGAAAAAAGGGGCTACCTTATCCTATTCCCACGGTTTCAACATCGTGGAAGAAGGGATGCAGATACGCAAAGACATAACCGTAATTATGGTGGCTCCGAAATGTCCGGGTTCTGAGGTTCGGGAAGAATATAAAAGAGGTTTTGGCGTGCCTACGCTTATTGCAGTGCACCCGGCCAACGATCCGCAGGGAAAAGGTTTTGAGCAGGCTAAGGCGTATGCAGTGGCAACGGGCGGACATAAGGCCGGGGTGTTGGAATCTTCTTTTGTAGCCGAGGTAAAATCGGATTTAATGGGAGAGCAAACCATTTTGTGCGGGCTGTTACAAACCGGCTCTATTTTATGTTTTGATAAAATGATAGCCAAAGGGATTGACCCCGGTTACGCCTCCAAATTAATCCAGTATGGTTGGGAAACGGTTACAGAAGGGCTCAAATACGGCGGAATTACGAATATGATGGATCGCCTATCCAATCCCGCCAAAATAAAGGCCTTTGAACTATCCGAAGAATTGAAGGGAATTATGCGGCCTTTGTTCCATAAACATATGGACGATATCATGAGCGGACACTTTTCCAAGACCATGATGGAAGATTGGGCCAATGACGATAAAAATTTATTGACCTGGCGCACAGCTACGGGGGAAACCGCTTTTGAAAAAACACCGGCAGGCAGCGACAAGATATCCGAACAGGAATACTATGACAATGGGGTACTTATGGTCACTTTTGTAAGGGCTGGGGTAGAATTGGCTTTCGAGTCCATGACCGGATCCGGGATTATTGCGGAATCGGCCTACTATGAGTCGCTTCACGAAACCCCGTTGATAGCAAACACCATCGCTCGCAAAAAATTGTTTGAAATGAATCGGGTTATATCCGATACCGCAGAATATGGTTGTTATTTGTTCGACCATGCATGCAAACCCTTATTGGCCGATTTTATGAAAAAAGTGGATACGGATATCATTGGAAAAGCATTCGGGTCTGGAAAAGGCAATGGCGTGGACAATGCCAAACTCATTGCCGTAAACAAGGCACTTAGGGAACATGAGGTAGAAATTGTAGGGGCACGTTTACGGGCATCCATGACGGCGATGAAGCCCATAGTATAAGTATTTTTAGACTAAGATTAAGGTTGTCTCATCACAAGAGACAGCCTTTTCTTTTTTAATCTTACTATCTTTGTAAAATCAGATAAAAAAAAGACATGGTAGAACAACAATTTACAATACCGGAAGAATTTCAAATTAAAAACACGATTATCCAAAAAACATACCTTGTAGATGGAGAATTAAAAGAATGGGGCGGTGCCACGACGGATGTGTATTCCACAATATCTTCAACCGAAAAATATGCACCAACACTCTTGGGCACTATACCTGAATTAGGTGAAAAGGAGGCCTTAGAGGTACTGGATGCCGCTTTGAAAGCCTACAACCAAGGCCAAGGTATCTGGCCCACTATGCATGTAAAGGATCGGATTGCGTGTATGGAGTCATTTGTAAAAAAAATGGAGACCAAACGGGATGAAGTGGTAAAATTATTGATGTGGGAAATCGGGAAATCCTTGGGCGATTCGCAAAAGGAATTTGACCGTACCGTAGAATATATTTATGACACTATAGAAGACTATAAGCAATTGGACCGCAACTCGGCCAAGTTTCAAAAACACGATGGGGTATATGCCCATATAAAAAGGGGGCCACTTGGGGTTGTTTTGTGTTTAGGTCCTTATAACTATCCCTTGAACGAGACCTTTGCTCTTTTAATACCGGCCATTATTATGGGGAATACCACTATATTTAAACCTGCTAAACATGGGGTGCTATTGATTACCCCACTCTTGGAAGCCTTCCAGACCAGTTTTCCCAAAGGTGTTGTAAATGTGATCTTTGGACGGGGAAGGGTAGTGGCAAGTCCGATTATGAAGACCGGAAGAGTAGATGTTTTGGCACTGATTGGCAACAGTAAATCGGCCAATGCACTGCAAGAACAGCATCCAAAAAGCAACCGTTTGCGTTTAGTCTTGGGATTGGAAGCCAAGAACCCTGCCATAATATTACCCGATGCCGATCTGGATTTGACGATAGACGAATGTATTGCAGGGACCCTATCCTTTAATGGCCAACGTTGTACGGCACTTAAGGTAGTCTATGTACATGAAGATATTGCGGAGGAGTTCAATAAACGTTTTGCGGCACGGGTAGATGCCCTGAAATTTGGAAACCCATGGGAATCCGGCGTTAAACTAACGCCCTTACCCGAAGCCGATAAACCTGCCTATATTCAGGGATTAATAGACGACGCACTGGCTAAGGGTGCAAAAATTGTAAACCCTAAAGGCGGTCAACATCTTGAAAATTATATTTGGCCGGCCATCCTTTATCCTGTTTCCAAGGACATGCGCGTGTATCAGGAAGAGCAGTTTGGTCCGGTTATTCCGGTACTATCCTTTAAAGATATAGAAGAGCCCTTGGATGATATGGCTGCCTCCAATTACGGACAACAGGTAAGTTTATTCGGGAAAGATGTATATGCTTTGGCACCCTTAATCGACAGTTTGGTAAATTTGGTTTGCAGGGTAAATCTGAACAGTTCTTGCCAGCGAGGGCCGGATGTGTATCCTTTTACGGGGAGAAAAGACTCGGCCCAGTCAACACTGAGTGTGCATGATGCCTTACGTTCCTTTTCTGTTAGGACATTTGTGGCCTCAAAAGATAATGCAATCAATAATGAAATCCTTGGAAAATTATTGGATACCAAATTATCCAATTTTGTAAGCACGGATTATATTTTATAGAGGATATTAAAGTCCATAAAGGCCCGGCATTGATATATGCCGGGTTTTTTTTGCATTCTTGATTTGTGGGAATAAAACTAAACATACTATATATTACCCTTGTAGATATAAAAAATGAATAGATAAAGGTAAAATAGAACATATATTAGATAAATGCCCATAGCTACGCCGCACTTAATCGACCTAAATTTGTACCCAACAATAAATTGAATGTTAGTGTTTGCCAGTAAAAATGATATGATGTTCAATTTTAAGATGTAGTGTGATGAAATCTAATTTTTTAGAAATAAGACCTCTTTTGGCATTGGCCATTGGAGGATTTGGTATAGGAATGACGGAATTTGTGATCATGGGTATTTTACCCGATGTAGCAAATGCCCTCAGTATAAGTATCCCTGAGGCAGGTGATTTTATTGCAGCATATGCACTGGGGGTAGTTGTAGGTGCTCCAACCTTATCTATTATAGGTAGTAAATGGCCTGCGCATAAGGTATTATTGACATTAATGCTTTGGTTTACGGTATTCAACACATTGTCCGCTTTCGCTGCGAGTTACGAGATGCTTTTGGTGGCACGTTTTTTATCCGGATTGCCCCATGGCGCCTTTTTTGGCATTGGAGCTGTGGTGGCCGGGAAACTTGCGAAAAAGGGTAAAGCGGCCCATGCCATTGCCATAATGATGGCGGGCCTGACCATAGCCAATGTGGTTGGGGTACCTTTGGGTACGTATTTTGGACATCATTACCACTGGAGCATTGCCTTTTTAATCGTTGGCATCTGCGGTCTTTTGGCTATGGCAGGTATTTATTTCTGGATGCCGAAACTTCCCGCATCCTCTTCGGAAAGTCTTGTAAGCGATCTGAAAGTTTTTAAAAGACCGCAACTTTTGGCACTTATTTTACTCACCACTATTGGGACAGGCGGATTTTTTGCCTGGTATAGCTATATTGCCCCGCTGATTACGGAAGTGGCTGGCCATGCCGAAAGTATGGTGGGCTATGCCATGGTCATTGCGGGTCTGGGAATGATTGTTGGAAACTTTTTGGGGGCAAAAATGGTTGAAAAGTTCTCGGCCATGAACGCCGTGTTTATTTCATTGATGCTGATGGTTTTTGCGCTGGTTCTGAACACATTTGTGGCCGATAACAAAACAATGGTACTTGTCATGACGTTTATTATTGGCGCGGTGGGCTTCAGTATATCCACCCCCATACAGATGGCTATTATTAAGGCTTCCAAAGGATCGGAAATGTTGGGATCTAGCATGAATCAAAGTGCTTTTAACATGGGGAATGCATCAGGGGCGTATTTGGCCGGTTTGCCCATAGCTATGGGCTTCGGATTTACCTCCGCAGATTGGGTGGGTGCCGCCTTGGCTGGAACCGGAATGCTTATGGCGGGGACCTTAATTGTGTTGGGGAGAAAAAGTATCTTCAAGCGTAAAGTTTTGGCTTTGAACACTTGATGCCTTCAAATCGTGCACCAATCAAAAAGGTACGTTTAATGCAAATAGCATATCGTAGCTTAGAATCCTTTTAAACTGACGCCGCAACATCTTCTAAGAAAGAAAAAGACGAAATCGGAATCTGTTTTTAAGTAAGAGTCAAGACAAAAAAACCTGTCCCAACCAAAAGTTTATAATACTAAAAATTCCGTGTATGCTTTAAAAAGGAGACTTGATGTACTGTAACATCATGAGATAATAGTGGTCTCAAATGGGTTGCTAAGTCCCAGCGGTGCATATTTGTGAAAAACCCTACTTTTAGGTCTAATAGACAAAATGGTTGTTTTTTTTGATGCAAATTTTTCAAGTGGACAGAATGGTTGCTAAATTTTCAATTGTTTTTTCACTGTTTTTTGTGAAGGTTTTATCTTTGATCTGTCAAGTTAAACGGACATAGGCTC
>JBGTBA010000148.1:0-33210 GCA_041749595.1 Flavobacteriaceae bacterium
TTAGAATTTAATAAATTTAAAACGAAAAGAATTTTAAAAATTCCTGTATTCTACTAAAAAATAGTACTTTTTTATCACCAAAAGACACAATTTCGAGAACGATTTATACAAATAGAACAGAAATATTATGATTTAATTACGACATACTCGTTTTAATATTTAAAAACAGCTTTCGGTATTCATGGGGGCTCATTTGTGCAATGGATTTAAACTGCCGGTTAAAATTGGAAAGGGTGTTGAAACCACATTCATAACTAATTTGTGAAATGTTGAGGTTGTCCTCTAAAAGCAATTTTCGCGCATGTCCGGTTCGAATTTCATTGACAAATTTGGTAAAGGTTTTATTGGCTCTGGGCTTAAAGTACCTGCAAAACGAGGTTGTGGTCATGTTTAAAAGATCGGCAATTTCTTCCAAGGCAATGTCCTTTTTAAAATTGGTCATCACATAATCGTACACCAAATGCATTTTTTCTGCATCATCTTTTTTTAAAACATTGGTATAACCCGGACTTGCAAGTAGGGTATATTCATCTGTATTTGCAAGGATATCCAAAATTTCAAATAATTTTATAATCCGTTGAAACCCTTGCTCCTGATTTATTCCAAGGAATAATTTATTGATTTTTTCTCTTGATTCTCCATAAAACTCCATTCCTCTTGCAGAATTTTCCACAAGCTTGTTTATTGTATAAAACTCTTCCTTTTGCAGTAAGGATTGGCTAAGGAGCTCATTATCAAAGTAGATTACCAGTCCTCTTGTGATTAGTTTGCTATCCTTTTCAAAGTAGATATCATCACTACGCCATAAATGAGGTAGGTTGAGGCCGGTCAAAACAAGGTCGCCTTCTTCAAAAGTTTGGACATGGTCTCCTACAAACCGGGTACCCCTACCTTGAACGATATACGAAATTTGGAACTCGGGATGGAAATGCCAATTGGGGTTAAAAAAGGGACCGATCAAGTCTTTGAAGATAAACGTTTCTTTGGGTGTGAGTGTTTTTTCAATATTTGGGCCACCCATAAATTTCCTTTTTTGTTTGAATAAGGGCTAAATTTAGGACAAAAAAGTATTATTTTGTCCAATCTGTAAAGTTAAAGGTTCAAAGGGCATTGCATAATGCAAGCCTACTTTACACTGAGTTTGGCAAACACCTCGCCTCCCGACGATTATGATCCTTTCAATACTCAAAGACCTTTTCCATAGGCATCCATTTTTGTCCGGGTTTTGCAAACGGTAACGCTTGCTGGTAGTTCCACATTAGGGTTTCCCATTCCTGGACTCTAGCGTTTTCCGCATCCATTTTGGCCTTTCTTTCAAATGAAAAATCCTCCGTTACTTCAATAATCATAAATAAGCGGTTGCCTACCCTGAATATTTCCATGGACTGGATTCCAGAATCGCCAAGACTTTGTAGTACTTCAGGCCATACGGCTTTGTGGTAATCGTCATATTTTTTAATCAGAGCCTCATCTTGTCTCAGGTCTAAGGCCAAATAGTGTTTTTTCATGAATGTAACTATTTAAAAACAACATTGAAAATTTAATTTTTGTAATGCCTGTGTAATTAGACATCAAGATTGTAAAAAAGAGCTGCATTTTTTCCCATGATGCGCTGCTGTACCTCATGGGGATAAGCACTGATGTATTTTTCCACAATTTGGAGCACTTCGCCGTACTCAGCTGCCAGTCGGCACACGGGCCAATCCGATCCGAACATAATCCTGTCGGTGCCAAAGCAATCAAAAACCACATCCAGATAGGGCGTAAAATCGGTAGTTTCCCAAGAGTGCCAATACGCTTCCGTAACCATACCGGATATCTTACAATGTATGTTTTTATTTTGGGACAGCCTTTCCATATCTTTTTGCCAGCCGTTTATTTCTTTGGTTTTGATATAGGGCTTCGCAATATGGTCCACCACAAATTTTTGGTCTGGAAAAGACGAAACCAGTTCGGTAGCTTCTTCTATTTGATGGGGAAAAATAAGGATGTCGTAGGTAAGTCCATATTGGTTTAGCTTGGAGACGCCATTTTGAAAAGCCTTGTCCAACATAAAACCGTTGGGTTCTTCCTGCACCAAATGTCGAATTCCTTTTAAAAGGTTGTTTTTGCTAAAGTGCAAAAGTCGTTCTTCCACATTTGCAGCCTTGAGATCTACCCAACCTACCACACCTTTTATAAAACTGTTTTCCCGGGCACATTGAAGCAGAAATTCGGTTTCTTTTTCAGAAGGATTCGCCTCTACGGCAATGCAGCCGTCAAAATGGAATTCCTTTAGGAGGGGCTGTAGATCCAAGGGTAGAAAATCGTGCTTTAAAACGGACATAGGCTCGTTTATCCAAAAATGGGTATCCGGACTATAGTTCCAAAAATGTTGGTGACTGTCTATACGCATCACTGGACTGTTTTTTAGTTATGTAATGACATCTTCTTTAATAATGGCACCATTTAAAGATAAGTTTTTTGAGCGTCATAACACCCCAGGTGTATCCAAAAAAAGAGGATTATCATCACTAAAACATAAAAGCCCGATTTTTACATCAGGCTTTTATAAAGACAATTAAACAAACTCAAAAAATTAACTTTTAAAAAAATGATTGTTGTTGTTCGTAAATCATTATGAGAACAATTTAAAACAAGATAAAATTAGATCATAATGCTATCATGTGCTACAATTTATTTGGCTATCTGTGATATTTTTTTTGCCTTATTTAATATTTTGTAAAACAATCGGTTTATTTTATTAAATTGGGATAATATCCAAAATAAAAGATTTTGAAATTACATCTATTAGATAGAAGCAATACAAAAAACAGTTCTTTTACGGTAAAGAGCCATAAATACCCTTATTTTTTAAAAGTATGGCATTATCATCCAGAGCTGGAATTGGTTTTGATAAAAAAAAGTACGGGCACGAGTTTTATTGGTGATAACATTGAGAAGTTTGAAGAGATGGATGTGGTAATTATAGGTAAGAACCTCCCTCATATGTGGGTTAATGATGAAGCGTATTTTGGCACAAACTCCGAGTTAATAGCTGAGGCGATAGGTATACATTTTAGTGAGGACTTTTTAGGTTCCCATTTTTTTGAGGTCCCCGAAATGTTGCATATCGGGCAAATGCTTAAGAGGGCAAATCAAGGGATTAAATTCTATGGTATAGCGGATTTGGTTATCGATAAAATAAATTCTCTCTTAGACTTAGAAGATTTTTCTAAATCCATTGCTTTATTGGAAGTATTAAATAATTTGGCCAAACATAAAAATTATAAATTATTGTCCAGTGCTGGGTATAAGAATGCATTTGACAAAACCGATGATAAGAGTTTGGATAAAATTTACGCATTTGTATTTAAAAATTTTACCAATAATATAGGATCAAAAGATGTGGCAAAAGTAGCTAATATGAATGCCTCTGCCTTTAGCAGGTATTTTAAACGTATCCATAGGAAAACCTTTACACGATATCTTAACGAAATACGAATAGGATATGCCTGTAAACTTATTTTGGAGAACAAATTTAATATCACCGGCATTTGTTATGAAAGTGGTTTCAACAATATATCCAACTTTAATAGACAGTTCAAAAATATCACTGGTTTTTCTCCAAGCGAATATATTGCCAAACATATAAAAATTTGAAGCAATTCATTTTTGTGCCATGTTAGCAAGTACAATCTTTTGGTAACTAGGCACTTTCACAGTGACTAACCAAAAAAGGCCGTCTAATAAGCTAGACAGCCTTTTTCGTTCAACTCAACTAACTCACACAAACTAACTTTCAATTTTCCTTACTTAATTTTTAGTTTTTACCTAAAAATTGCTTTTCCATTTAAGTTTGGAAATTTTTATTGCCATGGATTCAGACGGGTTCTTAAAATTTTCTAATTAGATTTAGTTGCATAGGTTAAGAGAGGTACGTTGTTATATTACAATTTTTTAATCATAATATTTCTATATTCCACCTTCATCGGAGGTCCTACATGTACCTGAACACCTAAAAATCCTGAGGATGATCTGTTAACCGTATCATCATCAATGATCTCACTCATTAAAATTCCGTTGATATAGTGCTGTAAATTATTGCCCTTTATGATAAGATGGGCTTCGTTCCAATCTTCACTCTTGATCTTTGTTTTTAGATCGTCCGAGTCCCCAAGCGATTCCAAAATCTCCCTACTCTGCCAGGCATTCTTTGCTACATTGGCCCGTAAAGACCCTGGAGTACTAGAATGTTTTTGTGAAGTTACTCTTACCTTTTCTCCGCGATATGCCAAAGTAGTACGTTTTTTCTCTTCATAGTTTTGCCCGGTATACCTTATTTTTCCATCTATATCTGCTTGATATCCGCGTAAGGCGAAAGGAATGGTATCCACTTTTTCGCTTCGGTAATTTATACCGCTGTTTCCGGCTTCTGCTATTCGAAACTCAAGTTTAAGTTCAAAGTCACTGGGCTGTCCGCCTTGCCAAATAATAAAGGTATTGTTCTTTAAAAGCGTGGTAGGGGTTACCTCCCCAACTAGGTTTCCATTCTCTACTCTCCAATAGGTAGGGTCTCCTTGCCAGTTGTTAAGGGTCTTGCCATCGAATATCGGTACGAATCCATCTTGATCCGACATGGTCATCACCACTTCCGTTACCTGTTTATTACCTTTTTTATTCATACAGGATTGTAAGCCAACAATTGCCAACATCAGCAGTATACATGGTTTAAAAGTTGTTTTTAAATTCATGATCTATTATTTTATAGGTTCGTTGTAATAAATGTATAGACCATCTTTTCCGGCCACTATAATATCTTTCATTCCGTTATTGTCCAAATCGGAAACACTAAAATAAACTCCTGTTCCCTTTCCTTGGCCATAAGGGCCATAATCAATGACTTGCTTGCTAAAATTCTCCCCATTCCATTTAAAAACGTAAAGTCCTAAATCATCATTGCCACCAGGGTCTTTTCCGTTATGTGCACGATACCGCTTACCTGTTACCAGTTCATTTTCCCCATCTTGATCAATATCCGTCCATTCCATACTGTGGTACTGTGAATTATAAGGATCAATAGCGTGTTTCACCCAATGTGATTTTCCTTTCTTCCCCTCAGTGGTCTGTTCATACCAAAATAAACCGTAATCATGGCCTTGACCAACAATAAGGTCCGATAGGCCATCCTTATTTACATCGGTTACAATTATGGGTACGCTTGCTGTACCCAATTCAAAATCCTGATGAAATTTCCATATCCCGGCAAAGGGATTGTGCGGGGCTTCCAACCAACCCTTGGATACAATAATATCGTCTAGTCCGTCACCGTTAATATCTCCAAAACCTAGACCATGTCCATGTGGACCAAAAATGCCGTGCTTACTGAATTTTCCTGCACCTTTCTTGTTGCCATCCAACAGCAATCTATAAATCACCAAAGAGTCATTGGGGGTATTGGGAATTATTTCAACAGTGCCATCCCCATCGATATCCCAAGAACGCGTGCTTTCAATATTACCTGCTTCCGCTATCAAATGTTCTTGCCATTCACCGCCATTACCAGGATTTTCCTTCCACACCAATTGTTTTCCAAACCAGCCACCAGTAATAAAATCCATATGGCCATCCCCATTCACATCCAATGGAATGGTAGAAAAATCGTCATAATATTCCCCATATCTTTTTGCCGAGCCTATGTAATGACGTGTTTGAAAGTCAGGTCCCTTGTACCAATAGGCTCCAGAGACAATATCTACAAGGTTGTCGTTGTCCACATCAAATGTGCCTACCGTTTCGTAACTTTCAGAGGCTAGCTGTTGTTTGGTAAACTTTATCTGTCTGGATTGTGCAAATATGGCAGAACCCCACATTGCAAATGCAAAGATTAACAGAAACACCGATCTGTTTATGCCAATAATACTCGGCATAAACGGTACGGGGATTTTTATACCAAATTTTCCATATGCAGCAATTATAGTAGCCATTACTATTGATTGGGCCCAGTTTTTGAATAAATTGGATTATCCGGATTTCCTCCAGCTACCAAATAGGCCAGAAGGTCTTTAATTTCTTCTTCGTTAAGTCCATTGATGGTTCCAGGAGGCATCAATGAAACCGAAGAAAGCTTAGTATCCACCACTTGATCTTTGGGTATATCCCGTGTTGCATCGGGTGCATATGGGTTTTGCGAAACGATATAATTTTGCTCGGTCTCATTCATCAATCTTCCCACTATAGATTTTCCATCTTTCAAGGTGTATACTGTAGTGTTATATTGATCGGAAATCGCACCGCTTGGATCTATAATGGCCTTAAGTATATCTTGTGGTGAGAAACGGGTTCCCAATTGTGTTAGGTCTGGGCCTATATTCTCTCCTTCTCCTTTCATGGAATGACAAGTAATGCAAGTTGTTGCCGCAAACATGCTTTTACCGTATTCAAAATCCCTACTCCTTAGGCCATCGGCCAATAAAGGTTCTATCTCCTCCACTTGCCAATTGTGTCGAGGTCCTTTGGGTTGTATAGTTGAAACTGCCAAATCGTTGCCAGAGCTGGACAAAAGATCCGCTCCAGACATCTTATCGTAAAAATCAAATTTATCTTTAGGCACATGGGTTAGTGCTTTCTTTCTGGCCTTGTCTATGAAACCAATGTAGCTTCTTCCAGCTTTGAACGAAAACGCCTTGTTGAACCATTTAAAATATTTTTCACGAAGTTCCGGCGTCCACCCAGCATCTAAATCCTCCAGTACCATACCGTAATAGGTATGCTGGGCAGGTGGCATATTTTTTAAAGTAAGAGCTATATCCATTCCATATTGTGGATTTCTCAAAATAAGATCCGAAGCCTCTGTTGCGGTATTGGCCATTACATCTATATTTTCACCTGTATTAGATTCTAAAAGTGCCAATGTTTTGCTAGCTAAGGTAGGGTCGTCCAAATAGGCAAGTGTTTTACTAAGTAATTGGTTCAATACGTCTGTCGCTGCTGGATAATGTGGTGAAAGGTAATCGATGACCTTTTTCTTAATGGATGGAACCGGAATCCCAAAGCGTGAAACGGTTAGTTCAATAGCCCTTAGTTGAGCCACTTGTTGTTGAGGGGAAAGTTTTGAAAAATCTACCCCTAAGAGGGCATTTAGCATTTGGTTTTGCTGGGATTTAGCCCCATGCCTGGATAGGGCTATAATTCCCTGTGCCAAAATAATGGGATCCTTTTCGGAAAGCACCTTGCCCTGCCATTCATTAACAGGTTGGTGCTCTACGGCAATACGTGCCGCATATTGGATAAATCTATCCTCGCTGTTTAAATACGGCCATGCAAAGTCAATTGCCCCACTTTTTGGGTCGGCATGATACGTTTCCAACTGCCTTCTTATTTTATTTCCTTCTGTCAATTCCGATGCCTTGTTGGCGGCTGTTACAGCTTCATTTCCGGTATAATGCACCCTGTAAAGATCGGAGTCCAATCTACGTCCTCCTGTCAAGAAATACATTGCGCCATCTGGGCCGATCACGCCATCCGTCAAAGGCAGTGGCATGCCTGATAAAAACTCCTCCCGCTCACCTTCATAGGACGATCCATTAGGTTTAAGATGGATGGCATAGATGATGCCGAAACTCCAATCGAAGGCATAAATGCTTTTTTGATATTTTTCAGGAAATTTCGCTCCCTTTCCGTAAACCACATTGGTCGGAGATCCCTGTCCAATATTCAAAACTGGTGGAAGGTTATCGGGATATGCCGGTGACCATTTTCCATTACCTGTTCTCCATCCAAATTCGCTTCCACTTGTTACATGGCAGATACGGGTAGGACGGTACCAGGGCATGCCCAAATCCCATTCCATATCGGAATCGTAAACAAACATGTCACCTTCATCGTTAAAATCCATATCAAATGGATTCCGAAAGCCGGCACTTACCAATTCCCAGTTTTTTCCTTCTGGGTCTATTTTAGCTATCCAACCCCCAGGAGCCCCGCGATCATTGGCATGGCCGCGGGGGTCTTTGACCTGAGGAAACAGGTTGTCGTCCTTCCAAACTCTGGGCAAAAGATAAGTATCCATTTCTGGAAGATCTGTATGATTTCCTGCGATAACATAAAGAGACTTTCCATCCGGACTTAAAACAATACTGTGAGGCCCATGTTCGCCAGAACCATTAAGGGATTTCAGGAGTGTTATTTTATCGAACTGATCATCACTATCGGTATCTTGTAAACGATAGAGCCCGCTGGTCTTTTCAAACTCATCATTACCGCTGTGGTTCACCATAACATACAAACTGTTGAATGCATAAAGCAATCCTTGAGCATAACCCATTTGGATAATGGAATCCGAAACGTTTTCAGGTGTCTGAATCCTTAATTTTTCAATTTTAGGAGTCAGATCTTTAGCCTCTATCGGAGGCAAGGTAAGCCTATAAAGTGAACCATATTGATCTGAGGTGATAAGTCTATTCTTGTTGTCAAAAGCCATGGCAACCCATGAGCCTTGTCCATTATCTCCCGGACTGTACAAATGCTCTGCCTTAAAACCCGGTTGCAATTTGAGCATTTCTATTTTTGGGTTCTTTATGGCGGTTTCAGTCTCTTTTTTATCGTTACAAGAGATAATTAAAAGGAGGGTAAAAATGAAAATAAGGGTTAATCTAAGCATGGAAGTTTTTTGTTTTTTTATTATCTTTTAACTAAAAATTAGGGCTTAAATCGGCTTCATCTGCCGGCAGCCCATAAAATAGGCTAATATTGCTGAAAGCGTTTCCTCTTGGGGCTGCCCCAACCGGATAGTAATAATCAAAGGGATTCGCTTTTATTCTGTTTCCGTAGGCCGTAATCGTCTCTATTGCCCTACCGGTTCTTACCAAATCAAACCATCTTTTGTTTTCAAATGCCAACTCTACCCGTCTCTCATTATAAATCGCTTCCCGAAGATCTCCTATAGGAGCGCCCAAACCGGCACGGGTCCGTACTTCATTTAAATAGGTGATGGCGTCTGCCTTACCTTGTTCATGAAGTGCTTCGGCTAAAAATAATAACACCTCGGAATACCTGTAAATAGGCCAATTGGTTCCATGATTAAGATGTAAAGAATGTGGTTTGGCATATTTTTTTATATAAGGATATACCCCATCTGACCAAAAGCTGCCCCGTATATCTATAAATCCAATGTTAACATCTTTTCGCAAATCACCGGGTTCGTAAGCGGCTATGATATCTGGTGTTGGTATGTTGTTGCCTTCCCCATTTAATGGTTCAGGGTTTGACGTACCAGTAATGGCCACTAGCTCATCGGCATCCATGGGTCTGGGCATAAAATTATATATAAAAGAACTTTGAAGCCCTTCCGCACCTTCTTTGAACTGAACCTCAAAGACAGACTCCATATTGTTTTTATTATCCGAGTTTCCGGAAAATGCATTTTCATAACTAGGCATTAGCGCATATTCACCACTTTCAACAACCGCTCTTAGAAGAACTTCTGCTTCTGCCCATCTTTTTTGGACGATAAATACATTGGCAAGAAGTGTTCTTGCAGCTCCGGAGGTAACCCTTCCCGGTTCTTGTTGCGATTTTGGAGGCAATAATGGTATTGCTTCCTGAGCGTCCTTTATAATCTGAGCAAAGATTTCCTCCTCTGCGGACAGTGGCAATGCCGCCTCATCGCGATTGGTTACCGGCGTTAAGTGCAACGGAACTTTTCCAAAATAGCGTACCAACTCAAAATAGGCATAAGCCCTTAAAAATAATGCTTGCCCTTTTATATTGTTTTTTGCAGAAGCATCGAATTCTTGGTCGTCTATTGTCGCAGTGATTTGGTTTACTCGTGCTATAATTCTATAATCTAAAATCCATTGGTTAAAAACATGGACGTTTGTCGTAACGCCATCCGCAGTAGGGATTGCAAAATCTGCGATGTCTTCTTGTTGTTCTGTAGCCCCAAAAAGAGTGTTACGGGCATAATAGGTGTTGTCGGAATGCATCTCTCCCAATAGCCATGCCCTATCATTTACGATAGAACGTAACGGAACGTAGGCACCATTTACCGCTTGTTCAAAATCCGCCTCGGTTTTAAAAAAAGTTTCCGCACTTAAGGTAGTCTCGGGAAAAATTGTAAGCTCATCATCACAACTTAATAATGTAAAGCTTAACAGCCCTAAAAATATGATAGATTTTTTCATTTTTTTCATTTTTAAAATTAAGAATGTTAAAATATAATAGTTTTATGCAGCTTGTTAAAAATTGATATTTAGCCCTATGCTAATAATTCTGGGTACTGGATATCCGGAAAGATCTTGACCCGGACTGAGATTGCCCCCATTGCCATTACCATCATTTTGCACGCTTATCTCAGGGTTTGGGCCTCCCCAATATCTTGTGAAGATGTGCACATTTTGAACCGAGGCATAGACACGGGCCGATTTAAACACCTTTTTTATTTCGTCTAAGGTATATCCTAATGTTATATTTCTTATATTAAAATAAGAAGCATCGGCTACAAAGCGACTGTTAATCCAATCTCTTTCAATCCCTGTAACATTACCACCTCCAACCGTGGTTCCAAAGAAGCCCCTTCCAGGATTTTCAACTGATCTAAAGCGGTATTTTACGTCTTTTAGCAGGTTAAAAACACCATCCAAATTGGTGGTGCTAAACAAGTGCCTTACCAATAATTCGTTACCTTGAGAACCGGTGCCTATCACGGAAAAATCAAACTTACCATATTGTACTGTGTTCGTAATACCGTAGGTGAAATCTGGAAATGGATTTCCCATAATGGTACGATCATCATTGTCGCCCCCTCTGGTAATTACGCCATCACCGTTGATGTCCACCAGTTTAATACTTCCTACAGTTGAACGCCCCGGAACTTGTGCCGAATTGTCTAAATCTTCCTGATTAAGATAGACCCCGTCTGCTATATGTCCATAGAACTGTCCAAATGGCTTGCCAACTTGGGTAATGTGTGCGGTTCCGAATACCCTATCTATACCATCTGCCAAGGCTACAACCTTATTTCTGTTAAACGAAATATTTGCACTTGTGGTCCATCTAATTTTGCCCGTGGTATTTACCGTATTTATAGAAAATTCATGACCCCAAAAGTTGATTTTCCCAATGTTATCGTTGAAATTGGTAAATCCTGATTCCTGTGGGATTTGAACGTTAAACAAAAGATCTTCAGTGTTTTTATTGTAATAATCATACACAAATGATATTCTATCGTTAAAAAGACTTAAATCTAAACCTATATCAAATTGCTTGGTTTTTTCCCAACCTAATCTGGAGTTGGCTAATGTGGATACTGCGGAACCGGGCGCCAAGTCGTTGTCGAACGCTGCATTTTGACTATTGTCAACTAAGGCAGATTGCGTAAAATTACCAATGTTATTGTTTCCTGTAATGCCATAGCTAGATCTAATTTTGAGCATTGATAAATAGGAAAAATTTTTCATGAAATCTTCATCTGAAACAATCCATCCTATAGATGCTGCGGGGAAAGTACCCCATCTGTTGTCTGATCCAAAACGGGAGGAACCGTCACTACGAACGGAGGCTGTAAACAAGTATTTACCTTTATAATTATAACTAAGTCTGGAAAGGAAAGAAACCAAGCTCCATTCCTGCACATCGTCAAATGTGCCAGTTCTATCAATGTTTACGGCTCCTTGAATGGTTGGTAACCGATCATCTGAGAAAGTGTTTAAGGAAGTAACCGTTCTGTCTCGACGAAATTTTTGATAGGTAAAACCACCTAAAGCTTCAAGTTTATGTTCGCCAAAATGTTTATTATAGGTAACCAAATTTTCGTTCAACCACGAAAAATCGAAAAATTCATCTCTTCTTGCCCGAGATGTGGTTGGAATGGGAACATTAATAAAATTGGTTGCTGTAGTGGGGCTAAAAAAATTGAATTCTGAGTTTAATAGTTCGGCATTTAAGCTGGATTTAAAAACTAGTCCAGTAATTGGCTCATAACTCACATAGGCGTTCGCCAAAAGATTTAGGTCTACCGTACTGTTCTTAATAAGTCTGGCAGATCTAACCCAATTGGCATAAGAGAAAATATTACCAGTTTCAGCCGGTAGGGTATTAAAAAAAGTCAACTCTCCATTCTCATCATAAATGGGCATTATTGGCCAGGTATGCAGCGCATTAAAGAGAATACCCACGCCTCTTGTACCGTCTGTCCGTGGAATATTGTCCTTTATGTAGGAAGGGGCCAAATTAAAACCCAATTTAACTTTATCAGAAATATTGTAGTCCGCATTTAATCGTAAAGAGAATCGTTCATAATCAGAATTAATAACAACGCCATCTTGTTTAAAAAAACCGGCTACAGCCGATGTTCTGGATTTTTCGTTATTCGATACCACGGTCAAGCTATAATTGTGCATTGGGGCAACCCGCAACAAAGCATCGTACCAGTCATTATTTTGACCTTTATATTGCGAAGGATTTTGAAAAATTTCGGGTACGGGACTGCCTTGGTCTTCAAAAAACTCCTTTTTGAACTGGGCAAATTCAACAGCGTTCATCATTTCTACCCTTCCGCGCTGGGGAACCGATTGCATTCCCGTAGAATTACTGAAAGTAACCCTTGTTTCACCTGGTAATCCTCTTTGAGTCGTAATTAAAACCACACCATTTGCAGCTCTTGAACCGTAGAGGGAAGTCGAGGCGGCATCCTTTAAAATGGAAATGTCTTGGATCTCATCAGGATTAATAGAACTAATGTCCCCATTTATAGGAAAACCATCAACCACATAAAGGGGGTCGCTACCTCCAGATACAGATAATTGTCCACGGATTCTAACTGACATTCCTTGGCCTGGAATCCCCGTTGTCTGGTTAATTTGCACCCCAGCCAATCGCCCTTGTAATTTTTGAGTAATCTGCGAAACAGGAATATCTGCAAATTCTTCTGCTTTTATGGTTTGAACAGATCCTGTTACCTCTCTTTTAATCTGAGTGCCATACCCAATGATCACCACTTCGTCCAAACTTGTGGCATTCTCTGTCATGGTTACATTAATCGAGGTGCGGTTATTAAGGGGTACTTCTTGGGCTGTAAATCCTATATACGAAAAAACCAGCACACTATTTGGATTGGAAACCTTAATACTAAAGTTTCCATCAAAATCAGTTACTGTTCCGTTTGTTGTTCCTTTAACCAAGACATTTACACCAGGTAAACTAGCCGTATCATCTGTTGATATAACGGTGCCTGTCACAATTCTATCCTGGGCTTGGATATTTAGGAAAAATAAATGCGCGATAGCAAATATAAATATCCACGAATTTTTTTTGAAGTCTTTTCTCATAATCTGTGATTTTTGGTTGTTATTTTTTAGTGTTTCGTTGTGATAAAAATTATTAAAAAAGCAATTATATCTTATATAAGATGAAAATATTCTTAAATAACTACTATTATAATATTGGATTCTCAAAAATATGTTACAATAATGTTAAAGACTACCAATTCTTAAACATTCCATAATACTTTTTTTGCCCTAAATGGCGGGTTTATTCAAATATGGACATACTTCGTTATAGTAAGAACAACAATGATTGAAATTAGTAGGTTGTTGGTTTATAAAAAATAAGTTATTACCTACTTGGTGTTTATATGGCGGAGTTGTAAGACATACTACTGAAATTAAGCGACCAACCTAAATTCAACAAAATATTTTGAATATAGTAACTTTTAAGTTACCTTTGAGTAATGGGAAAAGTAAGGGAAGTTATCCAGTATAAAGGGTATTTCGAAGAATTCTTGCTCAAACAACCGAAAAAGGTTCAGGACAAGATATTTAAAGTAATCGAAATAATTGAGACTTATGAAAGAGTTCCCTCCACTTATCTGAAAGCACTTGTCGGAACTAAAGGACTCTACGAAGCCCGAACAAAATTAGGCTCGGACATTTGGAGAGTCTTCTGTTTTTTCGACAAAGGAAAATCGGTAATACTCTTGAACGGATTTACCAAAAAATCGCAGAAAACACCAAAAAAAGAAATCGACAAAGCGGTCGGACTAATGAATTCATACTATGAAGACAAAAATAAATAAGATGGACACCAAGAGTTGGAAAGAAATCAAGGACACCGTTTATGGAAAAAAAGGAACGGAACGCAGGGATGGATTGGAAAGAGATTTTGAGTCTTTTAAAATCGGTTTGCTTTTGAGAAACGCACGGGAAGAAAAAAACCTTACACAGGAACAACTGGGCGAATTAGTAGACAAAAAACGGACTTATATTTCACGAGTAGAAAACAACGGCAGCAATTTGACCTTGAAAACGCTTTACGAAATTGTGGAAAAAGGTCTTGGCGGAAAAGTTACGATTTCAATCGAAGTGTAAAAAAGTACGTTTTACAATAATACCTATAGCAAATACGGCGGTAATTGCTGAATCTAAAGGCTTGGGCGTGTTTGCGGAGTTCGCCAAATCTTTTGATTTGGCTTTTAGAAAAAATAAGATAAAAACAAAATACAAAAGCTTTGGCTAAGGGTTTAAACGGAAAGGTCTGTGCTTACTACCCGCTCTACTTGCCATAGCCGTGACGATATGCTAAATAGCATTTATATGGTTCCTGTTAATCGAGTCCATTTTTTGATTTTGGGCAAAGCGGCGTAATCCATGATAATTTTTTAAATTGAAAGAAAATAAAATTATTTTTTGGTGTACTAATAAGAGAACCAAAATAATATGGGCATTCTGCAAAAAAAGTATTGAAGTAAGTTTTAAAACTGGTAGTATTAAAATTAAATGTAATTTATATTTGACATATTTTTTTAATTGAAATAAATGATTAGCACTACCATTACAGGTGTCCACGTAAAGGATGTCCGTTTTCCTACAAGTCGTACCTTGGCCGGATCGGATGCCATGAACACCGATCCGGATTATTCTGCGGCCTACGTAATTTTAGAAACAGACCACCTCTTGGGTTTAGAAGGTCATGGCCTTACCTTTACCATAGGCAGGGGGAATGAACTTTGTACTGCGGCCATTACCGCCTTGGCGCCCTTGGTGGTAGGAAAAACACTGGACGGCTTTACCGCGAACATGGGCGCCTTTTGGAAAATGATTACAGGCGATAGTCAGTTGCGGTGGCTGGGTCCCGAAAAAGGGGTTATTCATTTGGCCACGGGTGCCATGGTTAATGCGGTATGGGATCTCTACGCCAAAACCGAGGGCAAGCCCGTATGGAAATTAGTGGCGGAGATGTCCCCGGAAAAATTAATATCGTGTATCGATTTTACGTATATCACCGATGCCATTACACCACAAGAAGCACTAGATTTATTGCGCAAGAAGGCAGATACGAAGCAGGAACGAATCGATAAACTTATAAAAGACGGGTATCCGGCTTATACCACATCCGCAGGATGGTTGGGGTATTCGGATGATAAAATGAGGCGGTTGTGTAAAGAGGCGAAAGCGGCAGGCTTTAAACACATGAAGATAAAAGTAGGATCCGATTTAAAGGATGATATGCGGCGGGCTGCCATTATCCGTGAAGAAATTGGTACTGATTTACGTTTGATGATGGATGCCAATCAAAAGTGGGATGTAGATGAAGCTATCGATAATATGGCTCACCTTAAAAAGTTCGATCCTTGGTGGATAGAAGAGCCTACCAGTCCGGACGATATTCTGGGGCATGCCAAAATAGCCAAGGCGATACATCCCATCAAAGTTGCCACCGGGGAGCACTGCCAAAACAGGGTGATGTTCAAGCAATTGATGCAGGCCAATGCCATCGGAATTTGCCAGATTGATAGTTGTAGGGTAGGGGGCGTCAATGAAATATTGGCTATTTTACTCATGGCGGCAAAGTTCAACATTCCGGTTTGTCCACATGCCGGGGGCGTGGGTCTTTGTGAATATGTGCAGCATCTTTCCATGATCGATTATATTGCAATAAGTGGCTCATTAGAAGATCGTATCATAGAATATGTAGATCATTTGCATGAACATTTCCTAGATCCAGTGGTTATAAAAAATGGGGCGTATATGCCCCCAATGGTTCCGGGTTATAGTATTACCATGAACAAAAAGTCACTGGAAGATTATAGTTTTCCAGAGGGCATCGTGTGGCAGACCGAAACCGTCATTGTTTAGAAAAAGATAGGTTATAAGTTAAATTTAGGGATCTAATTAAAATATAAAATGACATTATTCAGTCTAAAAAATAAAACGGCTTTGATTACCGGTGGTGCCAGTGGTATCGGGGAGGCCATATCCAAAACCTTTGCGGCCAACGGCGCCCATGTACATATTTTAGAGTTTAATACGGAAAATGGCATCAAAGTCGAGCAAGAGATCATTTCCAATGGGGGCACCGTTACGTTTTATCCCTGTGATGTGTCCAACAAAAAACAAGTGGCAGCTATTGTTTCCTCCATAGCCGGCAAAGGTCGTATTGATATTTTAGTCAACAATGCGGGTATTGCCCATGTAGGGAATATAGAGGGAACGGAGGAAGCGGATTTAGACCGTCTTTATAATGTAAACATAAAAGGGGTTTATAACTGTATGCATGCTGTAATAGGGAAAATGAAAGAACAGATGGGTGGTGTTATCCTGAATATGGCATCCATAGCTGCCACGGTGGGCATTTCGGACCGGTTTGCCTATTCCATGACCAAAGGTGCCGTACTTACCATGACGTATTCCGTAGCTAAGGATTACGTTGGCTTTGGCATTCGGTGCAACAGTATTTCCCCTGCAAGGGTACATACCCCTTTTGTGGACGGATTTATCAAAAAAAATTATCCCGGCAAGGAAGAGGAAATGTTTGCCAATCTTTCTAAAACCCAACCCATAGGCCGTATGGGAACGCCAGAGGAAGTGGCGAATCTGTCGCTTTACCTTTGTTCGGACCAGGCCTCTTTTATCACGGGCACCGATTTTCCCATCGATGGGGGATATATTAAATTAAATGGATAAGCCATTAATACCCACTATAAATTAAAATATGTTCTTTGAAATCCTTGTAAAACTTATATATCAACAGTTTTTTGCTTGGTGTCGATTTGAAATACCTAATTCCTGAAAATAAAATTTCATGAACCAAGGTAAATATGTTTTTGCACAGGTAACGGAATTTCTTCCCAAACGCATTTTTGACCGTATTGCAAGTGGTGACCCTGGCGATAAACATGTCTGTTTTTTTAGTTGTTGGCATCAAATGCTATGTATGGTTTTCGGTCGGCTTACGAATCGTAATAGCCTTCATCATTTGATAGTTACAATTACGGACCATAGCAATAAATATCATTTGGGCCTGGGGGGGAAGTGTTACCCGCGGCAATCTTTCTAAAGCCAATGAAAGTCTCAACTATAAAATATTTGAAGAGTTTGCCTATTATCTGATAGACATTGCCCGAAATATGCCAGAACATGACGATTTTAAAATTAAAAACAAACTCTATGTTTTCGATTCCCCTACTATTGACTTATGTTTAAATGTCTTTTGGTGGGCCAAATTCCGTAAATCCAAGGGAGGGATAAAGCTTCATTCACTTTATGATGCCACACGCAAATACCAGTGTTTGTAAACATTACCGCAGCTAGGGTCAACGATGTCAATGCCAAGTATTACATCCCTTATGAAAGTGGTGCGTATTACATCTTTGGGCCGTTGCTGCATTGACCATCAACGGTTATATAAGATAGCCCGCCTTCATCTGCATACTATGTGGTCAGGGCAAAATCGAACCGTAAGTTTATAAGGATGTATTCTCAAAAAGTAGACAGGCCCAAATGCCAATTGGGGTTAAAAAAGGGACCTATCAAGTCTTTAAAGATAAACGTTTCTTTGGGCGTGAGTGTTTTTTCAATATTTGGCCCACCCATAAATTTCCTTTTTTGTTTAAATAAGGGCTAAATTTAGGCAAAAAAGTATCATTTTTTAGTAATATAAAGGAAATATAAAGCGGTAATCTGCTTTAGTTTTGTAGAAGGTTGATCTTAAGATATCGCTTTATAGTATTGGATTTTCTCAAAATAGGTTAACTTTAATTGCTTAATTGATAGTTTCAATCACATTTTATCAATAATTCAAAAATGAACTAAACCATAAAAGCATGCAAGAACATAATTATCCGAAACTCCACAACGCTTCGTGGCCGGGCGTAGTGGGGAAAGGATCTGATTCTGAGCCACCCATTCCCTTGGATACCATGATAGCCCTTACCGCTAACGCGGAGGTGAATGGCGTAAAATTTGACGGTTTCGATCTATTTCTGTTCGACCCCCACATGAATATTGACGCCTCTGAGGACGACATCAAAAAAATGGCCGATAAGGCTCGCGCCAAAAATCTTGAAATCGGAAGTTTGGTTGCGCCGGTTTGGACACCCACCGGCGGTGGTTCGGCCATGGGCACCAAAGAAGAGCGGCACCGGTTTGTGACTCAGGTGCGGAAATCCTGTAAGATTGGTCAAAAGTTGAGGGAATTGGGCATCAGGCCAAATGGCGTAATCCGTATAGATTCTTCCATAGATCCATCTACGTGGGCTGCGGATCCCGTGGGGAACACCAAGTTAATTGCACAAACCTTTCGAGAAGCCTGCGATGTGGCGGCCGATTATGGGGAATCATTGGCTGCGGAGGGCGAAATCTGTTGGGGCGGTATGCATGGATGGAAGTCCATGATAAATACCCTTGAGGCCGTAGATCGGCCCAATATTGGGTTTCAGGCAGATATGGCGCATACCTTGCTCTATCTTTTGGGCTATAACAAACCCGATGAACGCATATTGCCCGAGGATTTTAAATGGGAAGACCGGGCCACTCTGGAACAGGGCCTGAAAACACTTACGGCTGCGCTTCGCCCCTGGACCATTGATTTTCATGTGGCACAGAATGATGGAACCGTTTTTGGTGCAGGATCGCACGATAAAACAGGAAGGCATTGCTTGGCCTCAGATCCCAATGGAAAATTGGATATTGCCACTGATGCCGGATTTTGGTTGCGCAATGAAGACGGAAGCCTAACGAAAAAGTTCAAACATATTTGTTGGGACGGCTGCATGTTTCCCAATGAGGTGATGATGCAACCCAAAACCTGGAACGATATTTTGGCAGCCATGATACAGGTGCGGAAGCAACATGGTTGGTACGGGGCAGAATAGATTTTGACAGCACATAAAAAACGTTTAAAATGGCTAAAAAAAAAGAACTAAGAATAGGATTGATAGGATATGGTTTTATGGGAAGGACGCATTCCAACGCCTATAAAAGAGTGGGCGATTTTTTTCCCGAGTTGGAATATAGACCCGTACTAAAAGCCGTTTGCGCCCGGAATCCGGAACGGGTACAAGCATTTGCCGACCAATGGGGTTACGAATCGGTTGAAACCGACTGGAAGGCATTGCTGGCCCGTGAAGATATTGATGCGGTAGATATTTGTACGCCCAACAATATGCATGCAGAAATAGCAATTGCGGCTGCCAAAGCCGGAAAAATGATACTTTGTGAGAAGCCGCTTGCCAGAACGGTTGCCGAAGCCCAACCTATGGTGGATGCCGTTGAAAAGGCCGGCGTTAAAAACACGGTATGGTACAATTACCGAAGGCTACCCTCCGTAACCTTGGCCAAACAGCTTATTGATGCCGGAAAATTGGGACGGATTTTTCATTACAGGGCCAACTTTCTTCAAGATTGGACCATAAGTCCGGAACTGCCCCAAGGTGGGGAAGGCTTATGGCGATTGGACAATGATGTTGCAGGTTCCGGGGTAACCGGAGACCTATTGGCCCATTGTATCGACACGGCCATGTGGTTGAATGGGGGTATCAAAGATGTATCGGCCATGACCGAAACCTTTATCAAGGAACGAGTACATACCGGAACAGGTGAGGTTCAAAAGGTAGGGATAGATGATGCCTGTATTTTTCATTGCCATTTTGAGAACGGCTCTTTGGGACTTTTTGAATCTACCCGTTATGCCAGAGGCCATAAAGCGCTATACACCTTTGAAATCAATGGGGAACACGCTTCCATTAAATGGGATCTGCACGACCTGAACCGCTTGGAGTATTTCGATCATAGGGACAATTCCATGGAGCGGGGCTGGCGGTCCATACATGTTACTGACGGAGACCATCCCTACATGGACAAATGGTGGGTGCCCGGACTATCTATAGGGTACGAACATAGTTTTGTGCACCAAGTAGCCGATTTCCTTAAAAGTATAGAAGACGGAACACCTTGTTCACCTACTTTTAAGGAAGCGCAAGAGACTCAAAAAGTATGTGAGGCGGTGTTAGACTCAGCAAAAACCAAAAGCTGGAGAGATACCGGTGTGAGGTGGTAATTTTCAAATGCGTTTACTGATATGGTAAATGTAAGTTCCTTTTCTGAAAGAAAAAAGCAGCTAGAAGAGGTTTGTAGAAAATTGGAATATAACCCCGATGCTTTCTATACGTCATAAAAAATCAAGGGAGTGAATAAAAAATAATCATATTAAAAAAGTAGTAAAATAACTAGAATGGGAGCATCAATACAAGGGTTTTGTCTACATGGTCGGGAAAAAATAATGCCAAATTCGGGATCTTCGGTTACGGGCAACACAGCTATTGTAGCTATGGAAATTCCGGAGTTGCAAGAAGGTGAAATTTTGGCAAAGACCCTATACACGGGTATTTGTGGCTCGGACAATAGTGCGACCCTGGGAAAGCCCAATTTTGACTGGGTACAACGACCCCGAATCATTGGTCATGAATTTAGTGCAGAGGTAATTGCCATAGGACCAGGGAACCACGGAGATGTAAAAGTGGGCGATATTTTTACCCCTTTGGCCATGTTAGGCTGTCAGGATGAAAACTGTCCTGCTTGCAGCGTTGCCAAATGGAATTTATGTCCCTCGAAACAAATCATTGGTTTTCATAGAAACGGTGGATTTGGCCAGCAAGTGATTTTGGAATCGGATCGTGTGGTACATTTATTACCCGGATTAACACCGGAACAAGGCGCTCTTGTAGAGCCGTTGTCCGTTGTAGTGAATGCTTTGTATAACAAATGTCATATCAAACCCGGGCAGGATGTGGTCGTTACCGGTTGTGGTATTATCGGATTAATGTCGGCCGAATTGGCCCGAGCAGCGGGAGCAAGGGTTGCCATAACAGGAATTACCCATGATAGGGATATTCGTTTAAAAAAGGCAAAAGAACGGGGTTTTATAACCATAGAAGTTTCCTTGGAAAGACCGCTGAAACTACAATTGGAAGAGGGAATATCGGATAGTAAGGGTGTTCCTTTTGGAACTAAAGGGAAAGTCGATTTGTTAATAGAATGTTCCGGAGTGCCACAAGTGTTGACTGAAGCCATTTCTGTAGTAAGACCGGAAGGCGACATCTGTGTCATTGCCACTTATCCCAAGGATGTGGAAATCAATGCCACCCATTTAACCCGGACTTCCCTGAACATGAGAGGATCAATGGGTTCGTGTAGGGAAGATTACATGATTGCCCAAAAGTTACTATTGACCGGTATTTTCCCGGCATCACATTATATCGATAAGTACGATTTTAAGGATGTTACGCAGGCATTTGAAGATTCTATAAAAGCAAATAATGTAAAGGCGGTCATTAAAATGAATTGATCATCCAAAGTATCGGATTTTAAAGAAAACGGTTTTTATGCATAACATATTTATTACAGGAGGTACGGGTTGTATTGGTTCGGTAACCATAGCCAAATTGTTGCAGTCCTCAGCGGTAAGTAAAATAGTGGTGGCTTCCAGATCCAATACGACCGATCCGTTAAAATTGTGGTTGGGGGCAGCCCTCGATCCCCGACTGGAATTCGCAACCTTGGACGTAGTCGATTACAGTGCCATGGAGAAGTTGTTGCTGGAGGTAAATCCTACACATATTATCCACTTGGGTGCTTACCAAAGTCCGGATTGTTCCAAATACCATATTGCAGGTATGGAAATCAATACGGGAGGCACCATGGCCTTATTCGACGCTGCGGAAAAACTGTCTAATTTAAAACGATTTGTATTTGCCAGTTCGGCAGCCGTTTATGGCATGCGGGCTATGTATCCCGAACCCGGAATTACAGAAGATGCGCCCTTGGCACCACCCAATCATTACGGTATTTGGAAACTGGCAGGGGAACATTTGGCCAGACTATTTTATGATACCACCAAGGTGCCCACAGTTTGCTTGCGCATCAACACCACGTATGGAAAAGGAAGGGACAAAGGAAAAACCTCGGCTCCTACCAATGCCCTAAAAGCGATCGCCATGGGAGCTATGAATGGAAAGATTATGCCATTTGAAATGCCATACAATGGTAGGGAAAATTATCATTTTGTAGAAGATGTAGGGGCACATTTTGCTGCCTGTACGCTACAACCTTTTGAAGGTTTCGGAGCATTCAACATTAAAGGGGAAACCATCGCCATAGATCGTTTTCTGGAAATTGTAAAACAGGAGGCCGATGCCTTGGACTTAGGCCATTTTACGCAACTTTCAATAGCCAAGGCTGCAGAGCCCAATTTGTTCGTGTCCGATTTAAGTCACGCTAAAATAGCGGCAACATTTAAAGATTTACCGCTAACCTCTATTTCGGATGGGGTACGTAAGTCGCTTCAGGAATTTCAGGAAATGGCTAGTAAAGGGATATTGGAATTTTCATAAAGATGCAAATGAGAACCATAAAAATAGGATTTCTGGGCTCGGGAGATGTGGCCGATTTACATGCAGAGGCGATAAACACTCTTCCAGGGGCTGAGCTTAAAGGGCTATGGAACCGAACGGCAGAAAAGGGTAAACTTAAAGCAGCGCAGTATGGATGTATAACCTATGACACAGAAGAAGAGCTCTTTAACGATCCCGAAATCGATGCTGTTTTTATATTGACAAATATGGAAACCCACTGCGAATATACCCTAAGGGCCGCAGCAGCAGGGAAACATATTCTGGTAGAGAAGCCTGCTGCTTCCAATAGTGCAGAGCTGGAAAAAATGCAAAAGGCGGTGGCACAAGCGGGAGTACAATGTATGCCGGTACACAATTATATTTACGAGTCGGGTATTCAGCGTACTAAGGCAATGATAGAAACCGGTAAATTGGGGGTTATAACCCAATTTTATATGCTGTACAATATTCATCATGCGGATGAGATTAGGGCGCGCTATCCCGGTGTTATTCGTCAGATTTTAACGCATCATAGTTATACCATGCTCTATTTGGCAGGAATGCCAAAGACCATTTCTTGTTTAAAATACACGGTAGATGCTACCCTGGCGCCTCAGGAGAATGTAGCGATGGCCAATATGCAAATGCAAAATGGAAGTCTGAGTCACCTCTGCGCCAGTTTTGCCAATGACGATCATGCCGGAGACCCATGGACCTGCATGATTAAAGTGATGGGCACCAAAGGAAGTACCCGTTATAGTTATCGGGATTGGGTCATCAACGACCGTAACGGAGCCCATTCCCAAACGTACCAATGTTATCCTGAATCCATTAAGAATACGGCGACCCATTTTATCAACAACGTCCTAAGAAACAATGAAAAACCGCTTTCCAGTTTGGAGGACGCCATTACGTGTCAGCACATTATAGAGGCGTGTGAAAAATCGGTTTTGGAAGGGACTCATGTACAATTGTTAGGCTAAAGCTAAATAATACTATTCAAAAATGAAATAGTTGGTTTTGAAATTACTTCTGTAGTTGAGAAGTTAGGAAAAATGTTAAAAAGCCAAACTAACGGATAAAGAAAGGTTTTTTCTTTTAAATATGTGGCTTACTGAAAAAATGGATAAACGATTTACAGATATAATTCAACTTATTAAGCAATCTAGGGTTAATGCCATTAGAGCCGTAAACCATGAATTGATTAACCTCTATTGGAATATTGGAGAACAGATATGCAAGAAACTTGAAAAATCGGAATGGGGTGACGCTGTAGTGACGGAATTAGCCAAATATATTCAACAAAATGAACCTGAATTAAAAGGATTCTCCGATAAAAATATGTGGAGAATGAAGCAGTTTTATGAGACGTACAAGGACTTTCCAAAACTCTCAACGCTGTTGATAGAAATCAGTTGGTCGCATAATTTGGCAATATTCTCAAGGTGCAAGACCAGTGAAGAAAGAGCGTTTTACCTAAATATTACTAAACAAGAGAATTACAGTGTAAGAGAACTCGACCGACAAATTTCCACAAGCCTTTTTGAGCGGACTATGATTGGAAACACAAAACTCTCGACAGGGTTGAGAGAAAACAATCACGACCTAACAAACACTTTTAAAGACAGTTATGTGTTTGAGTTTTTGAACTTACAAGAGTCACATAATGAAAGTGACTTACAACGTGGACTTGTAAGACAAATGAAAAACTTTATACTTGAACTCGGTAAAGACTTTCTGTTCATAAGTGAAGAGTACAAACTACAAGTTGGTAACAGCGATTTTTATATTGACCTTCTTTTTTATCACCGAGGCCTTCAATGCTTAGTTGCTTTTGAACTTAAAGCGGACAAGTTTAGACCCGACCATTTAGGGCAATTGAATTTTTATTTAGAAGCCTTGGACCGTGACATAAAGAAACCAAACGAAAATCCGAGTATTGGAGTGTTGCTGTGTAAGGACAAAGATATTCAAGTTGTTGAATATGCTTTAAGTAGAAGCCTTTCACCGGCAATGATCTCAGAGTATAAAACACAGCTTCCGGACAAAAAGCTTTTACAACAAAAATTATACAAACTGTTTTGACAATGAAACCGATGAAAAACAGCTCTGCTACCATCACCCGTACCTACATGTGGGGGTACATTTGTCTGCCAGAATGGAAAGAAGTGTTTCTAAATCCTCTTGGAGCTGTAAAAAGTTATAAAACCCATATTCAATTAAAACAAAGAAATTATGCTTGTTGTTAAAAAAAGAGTTCTCCTGCCTTTACACTTTCTGGTATTTTTGGGTCTGTTTATTCAAAGCTGCGGAAAATCAGAGAAGGTATTAGAATTAAAAAAGGATACCCATATTGTGCTTATTGGCAATAATCTAGCCTCCCGAATGGTCCATTTTGGTCATTTTGAAACAGAATTGCACCTCCGTTATCCGGACAGTCTTTTGTTTATTCGGAATATGGGAGATGGGGGCAATACACCCGGTTTTAGGCCGCATGCTTCCCGCAATTCCCCCTGGGCTTTTCCAGGAGCTGAAAAATTTCAGACCGAATTGGCTCAAAATTCCGGTAGTGAAGGTCATTTTGAAACCGAGGATGAGTGGCTTGCACGACTAAAGGCGGATGTAATCATCGCATTTTTTGGATATAACGAGTCCTTTCAGGGCGAAGCAGGCTTGGAAAATTATAAGGCTGAACTCCGTGCCTTTATCCAACACACCAAAAACCAGCGGTACAATGGCAGAAAAGTGCCCCAACTGGCTTTGGTTTCACCTATTGCCTTTGAAGACCTTTCGGCCAGGATGGATTTGCCCAATGGCGTAACCGAAAATAAAAACCTGGCGCTGTATACACAGGCCATGCGAGAGGTAGCGGTGACCGATAGCGTCTTATTTGTGGATGCTTTTGAAGCGACCCAAAAGTGGTATGCCGAGGAAACGGAAGATTTGACCACGGACGGATTTCAATTGAATGATTTGGGCTATCAAAAATTGGCCAAACTTTTAGCCAATACTGTTTTCGGTACTCAGAAAAGCGAGGCCGAGATTTATAGAAAATTAGTGCACGATGCCGTGATGGATAAAAATTGGTATTGGCACAACGATTTTAAAATACCTAACGGTGTACACGTCTATGGTCGCCGTTTTGATCCGTTTGGTCCTGATAATTATCCCGCGGAAGTAGAAAAAATAAGGGGAATGATGGCCATTAGAGACAGGGCTATTTGGGCGGCTGCCAAAGGCACTACCATTGATGTGGCCGCAGCGGATGCCAAAACAAAAACGCTTCCGCCCGTGACTACCAATTATATAACCAATAAAAAAGATGGCCTACCAAAATACCTTTACGGCAAAGAGGCACTGGCCACCCTAAAAGTGGCAAAGGGCTACAAAATTGAGCTGTTTGCTTCCGAAACCGAATTTCCTGATTTGGCCAATCCCACACAATTGTCTTTTGATAATAAGGGCCGATTATGGGTAGGTGTGATGCCCAGTTACCCGCATTACAAGGCAGGCGATCCTAAACCCAACGATAAGTTGTTGATTTTGGAAGATACGGATGGGGATGGCAAAGCCGACAAGCAAACCATTTTTGCAGACGGACTTCATTTGGCCATTGGTTTTGAATTTGCACCAGAGGGTGTATATGTCTCCCAAGGTACAAATTTGGTCTTGTTAACGGACACAGACGGAGATGACAAGGCCGATACTAAAGATATCGTGTTAAGCGGCTTCGACGATCACGATACCCACCATGCCATTAGTGCCTTTACAACAGATCCGTCCGGTGCACTCTATATGGCCGAAGGTGTTTTTCTGCATACCAATGTGGAAACCGCTTACGGACCTGTTCGGGCTACCAATGGAGGTTTTTACCGTTACAGTCCGCAACGCCACCACTTGGAACGCACCGCACAATTACCCATTCCCAATCCCTGGGGCATTGCCTTTGATGACTGGGGGCAAAATTTCTTTGCGCATACTTCGGGCCCGGATATGACCTGGATGATGCCGGGCACTATAAAACCCCGTTACGGGGTTGCCTCGCCCTTACCCAAAAACCTGATTGAAGAAAAACAACTGGTACGGCCTACTTCGGGACTGGAATTTATATCGAGCAGGCATTTTCCGGATGCCGTTCAAGGGGATATCATAATCAACAACACCATTGGATTTTTGGGTACCAAACAACATACTATAGAAGATGATCCCAATTCGGCAGGGTACCTCAGTAAATTCCGTATGGATCTGATCACCTCCAGCGATCCTAATTTTAGGCCTGTGGATATGGAATTTGCTCCGGATGGCTCACTTTACGTGGTTGATTGGCACAATATCTTAATTGGGCATATGCAGCACAACGCAAGGGATCCGCTGCGGGATCATGTACACGGACGGATTTACAGGGTAACTTATCCGTCAAGGCCTTTGGTGACCCCTGCCAAGATTGCGGATGCCACTATAGAAGAACTTTTGGAGAACCTGAAACTTCCCGAATACCGAACCAGATATCGCACCAAAAGAGAATTAAGGGCGCGGGACCCGAAGGAGGTTTTGACCAAATTATCGACATGGGTACAAGGCCTGGATACGAATGATCCCCATTATGAACACCAGCTATTGGAGGGTCTTTGGGTAAGTTGGGGATTGAACAAAATAGATTCGGACCTCCTGAATCAAATACTAAAAGCTAATGATTACAGGGCAAGGGCCGCCGCCGTCAGGGTGCTGCGATATGCCGGACATCAAATTCCCGATCAGGCTGAATTACTTATGGTTGCAGCTAGGGACCAAAACCCCAGAGTGCGTTTGGAGGCGTTAGTGGCAGCATCTTGGTTGGATAAGGAAGTGGGCATACCCATAGTGACCGCAGCGGGGGAAAAACCTTTGGACGATTGGATGCAATTGCCCTATCAGGCAGCACTTGCCCATTTGAATGGGCATAATTTAGGGGAGGACCCTGCATCACTTATATCAGATACCGATTTAACCGGTACGGCACTCGACCTATATTTAAAAGGTCAGGAAATTTATAAGCGGGAAGGGTTCTGCATTACCTGCCACCAACCGGATGGTAAGGGCCTTAGTGCCTCCCAATTTCCGCCTTTGGCCGGCTCGCAATGGGTTACCGGTAACGAGGAGCGTCTCATACGACTTACCCTCAATGGGATCATGGGACCCATTGAGGTCAACGGAAAAACATATCCCGGGCAAGTACCCATGACCCCTTTTGGGGGTATGCTGAACGACGAGGAAATGGCAGCCGTGCTTACCTTTGTGCGCAATGCCTTTGGCAATAAAGCCAGTGCCATTTTCCCAGAAAAAGTGAAGGCGGAAAGGGCGAAGACAAAAGACAAAAAAGGCTTTTATACATCAAAGGACCTATTGAAGGAGTTTCCTATGGAATGACGGGATCCATGACCTGGGCTTGATTTAACTTTTGAAGTTAAATAGGAAACTCGAGGTATTTAAATGAATCCTGAAATACGTTCCACAGGGTCTTTTTGAAGACGGTTTATCAGTTAGGCTATTGATTGCAGTGCCGGAAAACAACTCGGTACAAGTAGCGGATAGTCATATATTATTAATAGTGTTTGGGATTCTGAAAATTACGTATCAATAACAAGAGGTATCAGTTTACATGTAGGATTTAAAGAATAAAATTGATATTCTACTGATGCGCTAAATAGTAATGGTTGGAATAAGCAACTATTTTAAAGGCTAACAAAAGCTTCCCTCCCGACTTTCCCCCGGGACAGATGAAGAGGGGTGTCCCGTTTTCGGGATGCGAAGTTTGACCCGCCCAAATCATTGAAATCATCCCTGACGACTTATATGTACCATAGTCCGGGCTTTTTATCCCTCCGGTGCGACTCAAGTCGAACCGATTTGGTCCGCTGACCCAAAAAGAAATCTTTCTGTTGCCCTATGATGTTGGAAAAGGTACTTTGCATAATCAAATGTAAGCAAATAACCGGGCATCATTTATTCTCATGACTATTTTGAGTATTTTTGATCCGTAAAAATGGGCTTGGTAGTGCATTTTGGAAATCCTACACATGGTTCTCTGATAGTGACTGTTTTTTGATATTTTAAAATGAAATTGAAGTACCACGTATTGCATATTGCCCGTGTCGTGTTCCATTTCGGAAGGTGATACAGGCTTTTGTAGTGCATAAGGGTATCAGATCTTTAAATAAAAGGAGAAAGAAAACTATTGAATATGATATGAATTATACTATTATATTATTGATAATCAATTTTTTAAATGAATATTTCCCTAACTGGATTTGAACCTGTAAATATTGTTAAAATCATAAGCCTGTCGAAACTTTTATCTTTGAACCGCAAACCAAATGGTTTATAAATTATTTTATTAAATGGAGTTAAACAAATACAGTAAAACGGTAACGCAAGATCCTACATTACCGGCAGCTCAGGCCATGTTGCACGCTATCGGGTTGACCGATAAAGACCTTCAAAAGCCTTTTATAGGTATTGCAAGTACGGGTTATGAGGGCAATCCGTGTAATATGCATCTCAATGATTTGGCAGTGCACGTTAAAAAAGGTGCTGATAATGCAGGTTTGGTCGGATTGATTTTTAATACCATAGGCGTTAGTGATGGTATTTCCAATGGAACACCGGGGATGCGTTTTTCTTTGCCATCAAGAGACATCATTGCAGATTCCATAGAAACCGTGGTACAAGCTCAGAGTTACGATGGTTTAATTACCGTTGTAGGCTGCGATAAAAACATGCCTGGAGCTTTAATGGCTATGTTGCGCTTAAACAGACCGTCCATATTGGTATATGGGGGTACTATTGCTTCGGGTTGTCATAACGGAAAAAAATTAGATATTATTTCCGCCTTTGAAGCCTATGGGCAAAAAGTAGCAGGTACAATTGATGAAACCGAATTTAAGGAAGTTGTTCACAAAGCTTGTCCAGGTGCCGGGGCATGTGGTGGTATGTACACCGCAAATACGATGGCTTCGGCCATTGAAGCCCTTGGAATGTCGTTACCCTTTAATTCCTCAAATCCTGCTGTAAGCAATGGAAATATAAAGGAGCAAGAATCCGTAAAAGCTGGAGAAGCGTTACGATTGCTGTTGGAAAGAGATCTAAAACCATTGGATATTGTTACGAAAAAATCGCTGGAAAATGCGTTTCGGTTGGTTACAGTTCTTGGTGGTTCAACCAATGCTGTTCTTCATTTTTTGGCGATTGCCAAAGCGGCACAAGTGGAGTTTACTTTAGATGATTTTAAAAGAATAAGCGATACCACACCCTTATTGGCAGATTTGAAACCAAGTGGTAAATACTCAATGGAAGATTTGCATGGTGTTGGAGGTATTCCGGGAGTATTAAAATATATGTTGGCCAACAATATGCTTCATGGCGATTGTTTAACGGTTACCGGCAAGACACTGGCCGAAAACCTAAAAGAAGTGCCCGATTTAATAGAAGGGCAGGAGATTCTAAAAACACTTGATAAGCCCATTAAAGAAACGGGTCATATCCGGATTTTATTTGGTAACCTGGCTACCGAAGGTGCGGTGGCAAAAATTACCGGAAAAGAAGGGTTGTACTTTAAAGGATCGGCCAATGTGTTTGATAGTGAAACTGACGTAAACATAGGGATTAAAAACGGAAAAGTTAAAAAGGGAGACGTGGTAATTATCCGTTATGAGGGGCCAAAAGGGGCTCCGGGAATGCCCGAAATGCTGAAACCAACATCATCCATTATGGGCGCAGGTCTGGGCAAGGAAGTGGCATTAATCACCGATGGCCGTTTTTCCGGCGGCTCGCATGGTTTTGTGGTAGGTCACGTATCTCCCGAAGCACAAGTTGGGGGTAATATTGCTTTGGTTGAAAATGGCGATATCATTGCAATTGATGCTGTAAACAATTCCATTACTATCGAAATTTCCGATGAAGAATTAGCCAATAGAAGAGCTAAATGGGTAGCCCCCAAGTTAAAATTTGAGCGTGGGGTGCTTTATAAATATGCAAAAACGGTATCCTCCGCTTCCAAAGGTTGCGTTACCGATGAATTTTAAACTAGAACAATAGCATTATATAACAATAGGGTTTAGTTGTTTCCAATGTCCTAAAACGGCCAATTTCAAATACTACAACCTCATGAATTTTTAAAACTATGGAAACAGTAAAAGAACTGAAGAAGACAGTGATAAAAAAGAAGACCGTTAAAATTAGTGGTGCCGAAGCCATAATACATTGTTTATTGGCCGAGGGCGTAGATTTGATCTACGGTTATCCGGGAGGCGCCATTATGCCGGTATATGATGAACTTTATAAGTTTCAGGATAAATTAACGCATATTCTAACCCGTCATGAACAAGGAGCTACGCATGCCGCCCAAGGTTATGCAAGAGTTACTGGAAAAGTCGGAGTTGCCATTGCCACTTCGGGTCCAGGGGCAACGAATTTAGTAACCGGTTTGGCAGATGCCCAAATTGATTCTACTGCAATGGTATGCATTACAGGGCAGGTGCCCAGGCATTTACTGGGATCGGATGCGTTTCAGGAGACCGATATCATTGGTATTTCCACACCCGTTACCAAATGGAACTACCAAGTAACAAAAGCTACCGAAATCCCCGAAATCATTGCAAAGGCTTTCTATATCGCCAAATCGGGTCGTCCCGGTCCGGTATTGGTGGATATAACAAAAAATGCCCAATTTGATGAATTCGAGTTTTCTTACGAGCCATGTAAAGGCGTCCGCAGTTATAAGCCCTATCCAAAACCCAATTCGGACGCTATTGATGCAGCCGCGGCATTGATCAATTCGGCAAAAAAGCCATTGATCGTTTTTGGACAAGGTGTTATCCTTTCGCAGGCCGAAGGACAGCTTAAAGCACTGGTGGAAAAAGCGGGAATCCCGGCGGCATGGACCATCTTAGGTCTATCGGCAATGGATACCGACCATCCGCTAAACGTGGGAATGGTGGGGATGCACGGAAATTATGGCCCCAATGTGCTTACGAACGAATGCGATCTGCTCATTGCCATAGGGATGCGTTTTGACGATAGGGTAACCGGAAGTTTGGACACCTATGCGAAACAGGCCAAAGTCATCCATTTTGAAATAGATCCCGCGGAAATCAACAAAAACGTAAAAGCCGATGTCGCTGTTTTGGGCGATGCCAAGGCAAGTTTGGAGCTTTTACTTCCGAAAACAAATGCGAACAGTCATACCGCTTGGCATAACGAGTTCAAGGAAAAGTATAAAATAGAGTTTGAGGCGGTTATAAAGCACGAACTGCATCCAATTAAAGAAGGCCTTACCATGGGTGAAGTGATTGAGGAAATTAATATTGCTTCGCAGAATAGCGCTGTTATCGTTTCCGATGTCGGTCAGCATCAAATGATAGCTTGCAGATATGCCAAATTTAATCAAACCAAAAGTAATATTACTTCAGGTGGACTTGGTACAATGGGCTTTGCCTTACCTGCCGCAATTGGTGCCAAAATGGGTGCTATGGATAGAGAGGTTGTAGCTATAATTGGTGATGGAGGGTATCAAATGACCATACAGGAACTGGGAACCATTTTCCAGAACAAAACCCCTGTGAAAATTGTAGTGCTCAATAACGACCATTTGGGCATGGTACGGCAGTGGCAGGAACTTTTTTTTGAACGACGGTATGCATCGACCGTGATGACCAATCCGGATTTTGTAAAAATCGCAGAAGGTTATCACATTCAATCCCGAAGAGTTAAAGAGCGGAAGGATTTAAAAGAAGCCGTACAGGAAATGATTGCTTCCAAAGAGGCTTATTTTCTTGAGGTATGCGTGGAAAAAGAGGGTAATGTGTTCCCAATGATCCCATCAGGTGCTTCCGTTTCTGATATTCGATTGAAATAGTTGTAATGGGCGTTTTTATTAATGCTTGTTTTGAGCAATTCGTATGATGGATTCAACTATTCAGGATATTCCGAAAATTCATGATGAAATTCAAAGAAAAGCCCATGAAATAGGATTTACAATGCCTTCTGATTTGTATGTTGGCACCCTCTTAAAGACATTGATTTCCTCCAAACCGAAATCGAATTTTTTAGAACTGGGTACCGGTATCGGGCTTTCCTTATCGTGGATGATTGATGGAATGGATGCAGATTCAAAAATCATTTCGGTGGACAATGATCCAAAATTAACGGCTATTGCAAAACAGTATTTTGGCGATGATTCCCGGGTTGAATTGGTTTGTGCAGATGGTTCTGAATGGATTAAACGATATAACGATAACAAATTTGATTTGGTTTTTGCAGATGCGTGGCCCGGAAAATACAGTGAAATTGATGAAATATTGGCATTGATCAATGTTGGTGGATTCTATGTGGTTGACGATATGTTGCACCAGCCCAATTGGCCGGAAGGACATCAGCAAAATGTGGAGAGGTTGATCGCCTATCTGGAGACCCGAAATGACATGTCCATTACCAAAATGAACTGGTCGACCGGATTAATCATTTGTGTAAAAAATAGAATACTGGAATTATAACAATTAAAACGTCTGAAAATTAAATTAGCACAAGCA
>JBGTBA010000149.1:0-5323 GCA_041749595.1 Flavobacteriaceae bacterium
CCATACCAAACCAAAGCGAATCACAAAATCGCGGTATGGATAATTGGGAGCCGAATAAAAATCAAAGCCTGTAAAAGACGAGTTAAAATGCTCTGCCTTTAGGAATATTCTGGTCTGTTTTACCCGTGCATTAATAAAAAATCCAACATGGGGAAAAATACAAATTTCAGCGTACAGCCGACTTTTTATTGGTGCTGACAAAATAGGCGATATAGAAAACCTTGACAATATTGAAATTGACCACATGAAAGAGCGCACCAGCGTTGCAGTTTGTGCATTAGAAGGACTTCATAGGTAACCCATTGCCCCATTTGAGTTCAGCTAGATAGGAAAGGCAGTCCACCTTTGTAGGGAACCGTTCATGAAACTCGAAAAGGAACAGGCTCTTGAATCTTTGCCCCATAATATAAGTTTGTTTCCAAAAATTAATAACTTTAAAACTAATTACAATATGCCTAAGTCAATAAATTAATCGATTACCGGTTTTACTAGAAAACAACGGCTTTTTTGTAAATTTATAGTTGTTTTTTATGTGAGTAACTCGAAAAAAATTATATGTTTCAGGTCAGGGGTTCCTATGAAACTAGACGGAACCTTCCTCGTGGGTCGAGTCGGTGATGATTTGAATTTGGACGATTGAAAATGGGCCGCTCGCTAGGTAGAACTTACCGTGCTATCTACCATAAGTGCCCTTTTTGGCGATTTGGATAGGATGAAACGATTGATAAAGGTTCTCGGGATGGTAAAGCACATCGGATTTTGGGCAACATCCGCTGATCATCAATGGCTTTACCGAATTGATGGCCGAAGTTTTTGATGCAGATACCGGGGTGGGTGCACGGAGTGCCGTTGGTAAGGTGCTCCCCGGAAATATTCCAGTATAGATTGAAGCCATATTTTAACTTTATTGAACATCCCTAATTATGAACCGTGAAAGTTGGCATGTATTAACCTCGCCAGAGGACGTTATTTCGCCCTCGCTATTGATGTATCCGGAACGCATTGAAAAAAATATCCAAAGTATGATTGCCATGGCAGGGGGCACGGAATACCTTCGACCCCACGTAAAAACCCATAAAATGGCTGAAATCATTAAAATGCAATTGGCGCATGGCATCTCTAAATTTAAATGTGCCACGATCGCAGAAGCCGAATTGTTGGCCCAATGCGGTACAAAAGACATTCTCTTGGCATTACAACCGGTTGGTGCCAATGTTAAACGCCTTTTTGAGCTGATTAAAAAATACCCTCATTCCTTATTCTCCACAATTGTAGACCACCTGGAAACCATCCAGATGATTTCGGCAAGGGCACAAACCCAAAAAATAAAAATGCCCCTATGGCTAGACCTCAATGTCGGAATGAACAGAACGGGGATTATCCCCGACGAAAAAGCTGTCTTAATTTTTGAATACATCGCCAAAGATGCCCACTTGGACGCCATGGGGCTTCATGCCTACGACGGCCATATCCAGGAATCCGATCCCGCGATTCGAAAACAACTTTGCGATGCCGCTTTTGACCGCGTACTCAATCTCAAAAAAAATATAGAAAAAAACGGAACTACTGTGCCCGCCATTATCGCAGGCGGCTCCCCGACCTTCCCAATACATGTAAAAAGGGAAGGGATCTATACCAGTCCGGGTACCACGCTGCTTTGGGATGCCGGTTATGGAAAAGCCTTTCCTGACATTCCCATGCTTCCCGCAGCGGTTCTCTTCACGAGAATCATTAGCAAACCTAAAACGGGATTGCTATGTTTGGATCTAGGTCACAAATCGGTTGCCTCGGAAATGGGTTTACCCAGAGTGCAGTTGTTCGGTCTGGAAGATGCTACACATACCAGTCAAAGTGAAGAACATTTGGTATTACAAACAGACAGGGCAGACACGTATAGTATAGGACAAGCATTTTACGGTATCCCTGTTCATATTTGTCCCACCGTAGCCAAATACAAGAACGCCGCCGCCGTAGTTAAAGGTGAGATTGCCGGATATTGGAAGGTGGCCGCCCGGGACCACAAAATGGAAATATAAATTATGTTTGTATTCGATGCCCATTTAGACCTCTCCATGAACGCTATGGAATGGAACAGGGACCTACCCGGCCGGTCAACGCTATTCGAAAAAGCGAAGCAGGAATGACGGACAAGCCGGATAGGGGCAAAAATACCGTATCCTTTGATGCCATGCGAAAAGGAAATATCGGACTATGTGTGGCCACACAAATTGCCCGTTACGTGAAACAAGGAAATCCACTGCCGGGCTGGCATTCCCCCCATCAGGCATGGGCGCAGACCCAAGGGCAATTGGCCTGGTACAAGGCCATGGAGGAAATTGGGGAACTGGTACAAATTACCAATGTACAGCAGCTCGAGCATCATCTAAGGTTGTGGGAAAATCCTATTGACAAAAAACCTATTGGCTATATTCTGAGCTTGGAAGGTGCCGATTCCATCATAACCATAGATCACTTGGAAAAATCCTATGAACAAGGCCTGAGAGCAATTGGCCCGGCCCATTACGGTCCAGGCACTTATGCGCATGGAACGGATGCGGTTGGCGGAATTGGCGTAAAAGGGAAAGCCCTTTTAAAAGAAATAGAACGCTTAAACCTTATTTTGGATGCCACCCATTTGTGTGATGCGAGTTTCTGGGAAACCATGAAGGTGTACAGCGGTCCGGTATGGGCGAGCCATAACCTCTGCCGAAAATTTGTACCGCACAACCGACAGTTTTCGGATGGGCAGTTGCAAGAACTGATTTCCAGAAAGGGTGTCATAGGGATGGCACTGGATGCCTGGATGATGGTGCCCAACTGGGTAAGGGGCGCCTCCACCCCGGAAGGCATGAACGTAAGCCTAACCCAAATCTTGGACAATATAGACCACATTTGCCAACTCTCGGGAAACTCACTTCATGTCGGTATTGGCACCGATCTGGACGGTGGCTTTGGAACAGAACAGGGACCAGTTGAAGTGGATACCATTGCCGATCTTCAAAAAATACCAAAATTACTGGTCGATAGGGGCTATTCCACAGCGAATATCAACAATATCATGCATCAAAATTTCATTTATTTCCTTAAAAATGCATGGCGATAGCACGCATACCAAGCCAGTACCATCAACACACTTATACCATGGAAAGCAATTCATACAACAAAAAGGCTCAACAATGCGAATAAAAGTGTAATTGTTCTTTTCATGATTTTTAGTTTATACGTTTATAAATAAATGTTGTCTGTATGGCTGGATACAGGAAATTAAGTCTTAACTTATTTCTGTTTAAGAATTCATATTTGTAAGGTTCTGAAAGGATAATGGTATCCTTGTCAATAGGGTCGATGTAAGTAAATTCTTTGGTTAATAGAGAATCATTGATAGAATATTTTTGATTGAAAAACCGTTTCTCTTCATAGTTGAAGATTCTCATGATGCTATCGGGCTGATACTCTTCATATTCAGTTGGATTTTCGATTGAGAACAAATTATTGCCATTTCCTGATTGAGTAAGTTCCCACTTACCGAGAATATCATCTTGGAGATCTGTTGGACTATCGTCTTTACCGCAAGCGTAAATTATAAGCCCTGATATTACATAAAAAAAGAGTTTCCTTTTCATAAGCGATTATAGTTTTAACGGTTTCAAAGATTTTAAAAATGCATTTCATTCCACAACCTATTTTTCAATAAAGTTTCCGGTTTTATCTCTCACGCACAATCGAGAAGGATTATTGTTGAAAAATTCAAAATAAAACGGTCTTGGCAAGCTATTTTTTGAGTCGCTATTTTCAAATTATGGCCTTACCCTTTAAACCACCGAATGATTATTCAACGAATTATTCCTTTACAACCTGATGAACTTCGTCGACTTCTTTGCCTATGATTCTTAGGAAATAAATTGCTTTTTTTAGGTTTGAGATATCTATGCTCGGAATACTCCCAGATCTCTCAAATTGTTTTGTTTGCACTAAATTACCCGAAAAATCATAAATTTCCGTTTGTATCGGGGCTTCTGCTGTCACAGAAAGGTCTTGCTTATCGTTTTGCGCTTTTACGCTTTCGTCGTAGCGGATAAATAATTCCGAACTGGAAGGATTAGGATACACCACCATGGAATAAGAGCTTCCTTGGCAGTTGCCGCCAAGTGTTCTGGTCACCTCTGCCAGGCCGCAACTGGTATTGGCCCTCACCATCAACAGCCCACCGGAGCAACCAAACTGAAGAAATATGTTATTGCCTCCAGCTGTAGTTGCAAATAAAGTTCCATTTTTATACCAGGAATAGCTGCCAGTACCTCCTGACACCGAGACAGTTATTGTACCATCAGGGTTTGGAAGGCTTGGAGCTGTAAGATTTAGGGTGGCTCCTACGCTTATTGTCTTTAAAATGGTACTTACACATCCATTGGCTGTATAAGTAACGTTTGCTGTAATTGTTGCGTTGCCAAAGTATGTTCCGCTTCTGGTAAATACCTTGGAGGGGCTGGCGCCTGCAGGGAAAGTAGCTGCAGATGAAGGCGATACCGACCAAGTTGTGGTCGTACCTGTGGGGGCGTTTACACTGAATGTACCCGTGCTACATAGTTGGGCAGGGCCAGTAATGGTTACCGTAGTTCCCGTATACGTGGTGCCAACGCCAACAGCGTGCCAAGCATCGGTAACCGCTTTTACCTCAAGGGAGTTGGCACAGAAAATGGTCTGGGAAGCATTGATCATGGCTGTCCGAATAGCGGCATAAGTGGTGGTACCATCCAAGTAGTTGTTGAACACCGCTTCAACAATCAATTCTTCGGCGAGGCCCATACCTATTCCGTTAACGGCGTAAGTAGTCCCTACATCATTGGTGCCGCTTTCCCCATTGGCCAATATATAAAACCAATGTGAAAGAACACCGCTTCTTACGTAAAAGTCAGCCGTATTGTTATATTGGGTACTTCCGAAAGTATCGGCAATTTTCGTTAGGGAGTTGGCATCGTTGGTAAATTGAATATTTCTTAGGTGAGGTTTATTTTTGGTGACTTGTTCCCCGATTTTCCAAATATTGTCCGATTGTATCCTTTGCTCCAATATGGCTCCCCAAATATCGCTCATGCCTTCATTAAAGGCATTTTGATCAAAAGTGCCTCCCCAACCAATTTGAAAATCAGTAATGCCATGACCAAATTCATGGGCGACCACATCTAGTGTCACTGCAAGTTAATTATGCAACATAGTGTTTAGATAATTTGTTATCTGCATCTTGTCTTCTAAATAACCACTTGATTTTTTGATTTTTTTCATTTCTTTTTAATGACCAGATTTTAATTTCACTTTCAAGTTT
>JBGTBA010000150.1:0-20983 GCA_041749595.1 Flavobacteriaceae bacterium
GGTAAACCAATTTCTACAGAAATAATTATCCGAAGTAAATGTTTTGATGGAATTGTCCGGAAAAGAGAATTCTATGGGGGCTTTGGCTTTAAAAGTTTTCCCGACCTTCCGGTAAAATTCATAGAGTAGCCGGTGGCCAAAATTTCAGCTAAGGTTTTTTTAAACGATTTGACGTTGTCCGAATGAAAGATTACGGCTAAAACGATGGATGCGATTAGCCCAATCCCAATGGCCACCCAAATGTTGGGAAATGATTTTGTAGCTGCATCATTGATTTAGCCGTCATAAGTTTCAACTGTTGGAAAAACAGAAAAGAATAACTCTTTTGAATTAGGCATTTTGTCAATATTATAAAAATCAGTAAATTCGGGTCGATCAATATTTAAATCATGGGGCAACAATTTCAAAGCCCAACGATTTTTGAGTTTCAGGGCCGGTTCTCTAATGCCCAAGCCTGTTTATCCTACCTATATGAACTTAAGTAGAAGAGGTTGACGAAGCTCTAGTGGGCGGTCAGGGAGAGGGCGCGAGTGGGTGAAAGATCGACAAAAAGAAACAGGTGGTTTGCCAGGCCGGATATACGGAAAGGATATCGGCAAGAGCGCGCTAAGGAACTTGGCCTGTTCGTGAAAGGCACCATTCAGACTGATGCCGAAATAAAGACAGAAGAACGGACAGGCTATAAACCACTTAAAAAGGGTTTTGCAAACCTGCCCCAAGTTCCATTGGAGAGGAAGGGAGCGGATTTCCTTGACCTCCATTGCGCAATTATGGGTTTTAAAGGTTGGCTAAGAGGGTTGCGCCACAAAGTGAAAAAACATACAAGGCCATGTAAATGAATATTGCTGCCGGTTTAACGGGAGCAACATGATAGACGGAATATTTGACGACCCCCTCCGTTACCCTATAAAATTTATTGCTTAAATGCATAATTCAAAGAATTAATTATCATTAAATGAAGATCATCTCCACAAATCTGGGAACAACCACCACTTTTCTATGGAATGGAAAGGAAGAAGCCACCGGTATTTTTAAATACCCTACAGAAAAACCCATTTACTTGGGAAATAATAATGTCCAAAATGATATTGTCATAGACCGCATACACCATGCGGGGGAAAATAAGGCCTGTTATCTTTTTTCAGTAGAGGAATACCCCTATTGGAAACGATTATATCCTAAACTCGATTGGAAATGGGGCATGTTTGGAGAGAACCTAACGGTTGAAGGTTTGGATGAGTCCCAAATCCGAGTTGGAGACATTTATCGGTTGGGCAATACGTTGGTACAAGTTTCCCAACCACGGGAGCCCTGTTATAAATTAGGCATCCGTTTTGGGAACCAGAAGATTATAAAACAATTCGTAAAACGTTCCTTTCCCGGTACCTATGTTCGGATTTTAAAGGAAGGATGGGTTAGTGTTGGAGACCAACTCATTCTTGAACAACAATCGGAAAATACGCTTAGCGTACAGCAGTTCTATCGATTGCTTTTTCAAAAGGAAAAAGAACCGGTGTTACTGCAACTGGCGTTACAAAACCCAGCGGTACCGGCCTACAAAAGGGATAGATTACGAAAATTTTTGTGAACTTTGCCTCCTTCTATTTCCGAACCGGAAGGCATGTTTCCTCTGTACCTTAAAAAAGTCAACCATCAAAAGTAATAAAAATGAAAAAGGGGCTTGCCCGGCCCCTTTTTCGTTGAATTAACTTAACTTAAATAAACAATCAATAAAATAATAACTAGTTAACAACAATGTCTTTGTAGTAGGTATTTGTTTTGTCTTTAACCACCACGGTATAGCTATCTTTTTTGGCTCTTTCAAAATTGAACGCTTTTTCTACCAATAATTTATCGGATAGCACCTCTGAATACAATAATCTGTAACTGCTATCATAGACCTTAATGAAAACATCCTTTTGCTCCAAGTTCAAAAGGTTAAGAAAAACAACATCCCCTTTGGTCCTAAATACCGGTTTTGCGTTCTCTTTCCTGCCCATGATCTCCAAATTGGTGTCTTTTACATCAATAGTGAATTCAATAATCTTTAAGGAATTCTCCATTTCCAGAAAATAGATGCCACTGTCAAGATTTTTAAGGTCAAATTTCTTAATATAAGCACCCTCCCCTTTTACGTTTTCCGAATAGATAACATTATCATTGGTGTCTATGATTCTGATCATTGTCTGATTGGATGAGGCATCCAATTTAAAAACCAAACTTTTTACGGCTTCATTAGCTACCAAGCTTAATTTAGGTTCATTTGCCATGCCCGCTACTGTAACGAACATAAAGGCAACTACTACTGATAATTTAAAAATTGTTTTCATAATTTTACTTTTTTAGATGTGATTAATAAATCATTTTCTACAGTACAAACTTACCACACTTATTATCCCTCCACTACAGCACATTTCTCCAGTTTCTATGCTATTTTAACCTTAATTTTATGTTAAATTAATAATAATGTTAATATGCAATATATTTTGGTTAATTTTGCAAAGAATTGATTGTTATTGGCAATTTACCTTTATGGTATCCATAAAAAATGATATGTTGAAACAAAAACCGGCCTTTGAGGCCATTGCCCCAGATTTTGGCCATTCCTTTACCTATCAAAAGTTTGACGAAAACAAGGTGAATAAAAATAATGTGTGGCATTACCATCCGGAAATAGAGCTGGTCTATGTCAACGGGGGGTCTGGCAAAAGACAAATCGGTAGCCATATCTCCTATTATACGGGGGGAGACCTTATATTGATAGGGAGCAATCTACCCCATTGCGGCTTTACGGACCACCTAACCGGCAATAAAAACGAGACCGTGGTGCAGATGAAAATGGATTTTCTGGGAAACGCTTTTTTTGATATCCCTGAAATGAAAAGTATCCAAGCTCTTTTTGATATGGCGAAAGGCGGTATTGCCTTTTTTGGGAAGACCAAAAGGAAAATTGGGGAAAAAATCGAGGTTTTGGAATATCAGACCGACTTTAAAAGGCTCCTGTCCATTTTGAATATTTTAAACGAGTTGGGCAACTCCCAAGAATTTAAGGTATTGAACGCGGTGGGGTTTTCCCTGGAAACCGAGGTAAAGGACAATGACCGGATCAATGTAGTTTTCAACCATGTCAAAACAAACTTTAAGGAAGAGATTACCTTGGAGGAAATTTCGGATATGGTAAGCATGACGGTACCCTCTTTTTGCAGGTATTTCAAAAAAATAACCAACAAAACGTTCACGCAGTTCGTAAACGAGTATAGACTGGTACATGCCTCCAAATTATTGGCCGAAAAGCCCATGAGCATTACCGAGGTATGTTTTGAAAGTGGTTTCAACAATTTCTCGCATTTCAACAAATCCTTCAAAGCCTTTACGGGACAAAATCCTTCGGAATATAGAAACCAGCTAAAAGCGGTACTGACCTAATGAGCCCACTTTTTCCCAAAGCGACAAAACTTGATCTTCCGGATAGTGATATTACCTATTTCCCTGGATTTTTTAATCTTAATGAGTCCGATGATTTTTTTTGTACTCTTAAAAATACAGTGGAGTGGAAACAGGATAAGATCACGGTTTTTGGAAAGCAATATGCCCAACCCAGACTTACCGCTTTGTACGGAAATAACGGAAAGCCCTATTCCTACTCCAACATTACCATGCTGCCAAAAGAATTTCCTCCGGAATTATTGTACATAAAGCAACGTATTGAGCATTGGGTAAAGGTTGAATTTACTACTTGCCTGATGAATTTATATCGGGATGGAAAGGACAGCAACGGGTGGCATGCAGACAATGAAAAGGAACTGGGAATAAACCCTATCATAGCTTCTGTAACTTTTGGGCAAGAGCGTTTTTTTTATTTAAAGTACAAAACCAACAAAGTATTAAAGCATAAAATTTTGTTGGGGCATGGGAGTTTATTGCTCATGAAAGGAAGCACCCAATATTATTGGCTGCACCAACTCCCAAAAACGGCCCGACCCATTGGGGAACGGATCAACCTTACCTTTAGGATAATCCGTTAGGGTATGTTAAAGACTATGTAACGTAGGCTCGGGACAATAAATTATTGTCTCCCTGTAAATCGGGATGAGTGATTTTACAAAATGGCATGGAGTAATCCCGAATACGGGAGTGTCGAAATCAATGATTTCGGAAGAAAAAAACCGTTCCCGCTACAAAATATGTACAGAATTCCACTCAAACCAACATTTTCTTCTAAAAAGCTTAGGTACAGCCCGCCTTATTTAAACAACTCGTTCAACACTTTCGCCAATCGCAATCCTCCTTTTTGCAGTTGCCTTTCAACGGTGCCCCAATATTTATAAAGGTACGGATTGCCCAATTTCTTTTCTACCCCCACAGAAGCATACAATTCATTGGCCACCCCATGGGATTCTTCTACCCAATCATACACATTGCCCTGTTGCATGGCCTTTATTTGTTTTCTTAACAGTTTCGGCAATGAATTGGAAAGTTCCATATAGCCCATCCCATGGCTCTCTATCATGTTGCCGTCCCATAATTGGTGCAGGTTGGTGCCCCGGCCAAGCCATTGTAGTTGTATATTGTTACCCCCCTTGTCTTCCAAACGGCCCACATGCATCGGTTGGTGCAGATCGCCCACCAAATGGACCAACATTTTAAGATAGAATTCCTTTTCTTCCCTTGTGCCGTCATCATTCTTGATAATTTCAATGCACTTTTGGATACCGATGACCACATCTCCACCCTTACTAGGGGCTGCCTCAGCATATTTTTTATCCGTAGGATAATTCACGTAATGCCAGGCATTGTATTTGGAGAAAGCCCTATTTGCCCTGATCCCATCTGCAAAATTGGATACCGAAGCCAGACTTTCTCCGTTCAACAATTTGTTGATTGCCCTTTTTGTCTTGTTGTTCAAATAGTGCTGGGCAACCTCGCCTATGACCCTGTGCCCTGTTTTGGACCAATACATGTCATTTCCAAAAGTGGGCTGAATCGTTAAAAAGAGTAGAATGGCTATTTTTTTCATTTTAAACACTGTATTTACAAAGTAACGCTATTCGATAATATATTCAGAAGATTGGCCAATCATAAACCTTACGGTTGGAATGAAATAGTAGTAATCAAGTAAGTAACTCTACAAAGAATATATTCCTTATTTCAGGTTGGTAATTCTAAAAAGCCCCTCTAAATCCTTTATATGGATACTTCTTCCTTCCGATTCTATCAACCGTTCTTCTTTAAGATCGCGAAGCGTGCGTACCACGGATTCCTTTGTTGTGCCCACCATACTGGCAAGATCGTCCCTAGACAATGTTATTCGCACAGGTTCGTTTATTTCCGTCTTGAATTTTTCGTTCAGCACGAGGATAAAAACGGCGACCCGTTCCCGTACAGTATGTTTTGAGAGTACCTTGGAGTATGTTGTAAACACGTTGAATTCGTGCCCCAAACTTTTTAATAACCGTCCGGTAAGTACATGGGACACATCCAACGCTTTCAAAAAATCGTCTTTGGGAATAAAAACAAGTTCGCAGGCAGTTAATGCCATGGCCGTATCGTTATAACGCTCGTTGCTTAAAAGGGCATGATGGCCAAAGTACTCTCCGGCTTTGCACAGGTAAAAGAGATGGTCCAATCTAAAATGGGTCTGGGCGATTTTTTTTACGATCCCCCTTTTAACTCTGAATATTCCCTCTGGCACATCACCTTCATTGAAAATGGTGGCCCCCTCCTTAAAGGGTAGCTTCTTTTGATTCTTTTTCAAAAGGGAAGTGACGTCTTCGGGCAGACCATCTAAAAGATGTTCATTTTCAAAATTGAACTTGGTGTACGGAAAGCTATTACCCATGGCTCCAAAGGTAGTTTTTTAAATTTTTATGGCCAGTTCGGAGCCATGGGCATTTCCTTACCCTTTTATCCCCAATTTCCCTAAAATGGTATCCATAAGGCACCATTTGGTCATGGACGATTGTAAAAGATTGGCACCGACAAAGGCCGTAAACCACAACCAGTTTATGTTTACGTAAATGGCCAATGCAAGGCTAATGAGTATAAAGCTTCCTGCAATGGCACGAACGATCCTGTTTTTCATAGGTTTATTTTTACGGTTTTAGTTTTAAATTATGCAATCCAAATAATTCCCCATTGCCTGCGTTGGGGAGCGTTGGTTTAAAGCGTTTTATGTTAGCTATAATTTTTACGTTCAATCATGTAATAGACCAGTGGCACCACTAGTAGGGTAAGTATGGTAGATACAATAGTCCCGCCCATTAAAGAGATGGCCAGTCCCTGAAAAATGGGGTCGAAAAGAATTACAAAAGCTCCGATGACCACGGTTCCCGCTGTCAATAAAATTGGCGTTGTACGCACCGCACCGGCCTCTAATACCGCCTGTTTCAACGGAATTTTTTCGGCTAGTCGAAGGTTTATAAAATCGATGAGCAATACCGAATTCCGAACCATAATCCCGGCAAGGGCAATCATGCCAATGAAGGAGGTGGCGGTAAAGAAAGCACCCATTATCCAATGTCCCAATATGACACCTACCAACGATAGCGGAATGGCCACCATCATTACCACCGGGGCTTTAAAGTTTTGGAACCAGCCTACAATAAGGATATAAATAAGGATAATGACCCCTAAAAAGGCGATGCCCAAATCCCGGAAAACCTCCAGTGTAATTTGCCATTCCCCATCCCATTTTATGGTGTAGTCATCCTCAAATTCGGGCTGGTTCAGGTACAGTTCGTTTAAACCATAGCCTTCTGGAAGCACAATGTCCTTTAATTTAGTATCCATCCCAAGAATGGCATATACCGGACTTTCTAATTTTCCGGCCATATCCGCCATTACATATACGACCCGTTTTTGGTTTTTTCTATAAATGCTTTTAGCCCTTGTGGTTTGGTCTATTTGGGATAAATCCCCAACGCTTACCATGGTACCGTTTTTAGACCGTATTTTTAATTGGGCGATGTCGTTTATGGTGGATTTTTCCTTTTCATCAAGTGCGAGTACCACCCCTACGGGTGTAAATGCATTTTCATCATAGAGACTGGCAATCGCTTTATCCGACAAAGCCATTTGCATTGTCTGTACGATCTGTTGGGGAGAAATACCGTTCAACATAGCCTTCTCTTTATCAATCACAAATTCGTATTCGGTTTGGTCCGCTTCTACCATCCAATCCACATCCACCACATCCGTGGTGTTTGCCAGAATCTGTTTAATTTGGCTGGCAATGTTAATTTGGGTATCGTAGTTAGGGCCGTAAACTTCGGCCACAATGGTAGAGAGCACCGGAGGACCGGGTGGGACTTCCACTATTTTAACGTTGGCAAGGTACTTTTCGGCAATTTTTTGTATGGCCGGTCTGTAGGCACTGGCGATACCATGGCTTTGTTGGCTCCGTTCTTTTTTATCCGTTAGGTTTACTTGAATATCGGCCATATTGCTGCCGCCGCGAAGGTCGTAATGGCGGACCAATCCGTTAAAGGTGATTGGTGCCGAAGTACCTACGTAACTTTGGTAATGGACCACCTCGGGTTTTGTGGAAAGGTATTGGGCAATTTCTTTGGCAACCACTGCGGTGCGTTCCAGGGTAGTGCCTTCGGGCATATCTATGATGACCTGAAACTCATTTTTATTATCAAAAGGCAACATCTTTACCGCAACCGACTTCGTAAAGAACAAGAGCACGGATGCTATTAAAAGTAAAAACGTGCTTCCCAGAAATAGCCGCCTTTTGGTTTTATTTTCAATTAAAGGCGTTTCAAGTTTTGCGTACATTCTATAAATAAAGGTATCCTCCAAAGCCTTTTCCTGCATTTTTGTTCCCCCTTTTTTATCTTTTTCCCGCAAGAAAATATAGCCCAAGTAGGGCGTTATCGTCAAAGCCACAAATAAGGACAAGATCATGGCAATGGAGGCTCCGATGGGCATGGGCGACATGTAAGGCCCCATCAAGCCAGATACGAAGGCCATGGGCAATACCGACGCTATTACCGTAAAAGTGGCCAAAATAGTGGGGTTGCCCACTTCGTTTATGGCATATAATGCCGCTTGTTTAAAGGGCAAGCGTTTCATTTTAAAATGCCGGTGCATGTTCTCTGCTATAATAATGGAATCGTCCACGACAATACCGGTTACAAAGACCAAAGCGAAAAGTGTTATTCTATTTAGGGTGTAATCCAGCATATAATAACTCAGCAGGGTAAGGGCAAACGTAATGGGCACGGAAAGGAAAACCACGAGTGCGCCACGCCATCCCATGGCCAGCATTACCACGAGGGTTACGGCAAGGATTGCCCCAATGAGGTGCATTAAAAGTTCGGAAACCTTATGGGATGCGGTTTCGCCATAGTTCCGGGTCACTTCTACGTGGACATCTTCCGGGATGAGGTTCTTTTTTAAATGATCTACCTTGTTTAAAATAAGGTCGGAAATTTTCATGGCATCGGCTCCTTTTCGCTTTGCCACGGAAATGGTGACCGCCGGGTATTCGGATCTGTAGGTGGATGCCTTTTTACTGGCCTGTCCGAAACCCAGGGAAACATAATTTTTTGGTGTTTCGGGGCCATCATGGATTTGGGCCACCTGTTTTAGGTAGATGGGACGATCTTTTAGTACGCCCACCACAATGTTTTCCACATCCTCGGCGGTTTGTAAAAATGCCCCGGTGGTTACCAGAAATTCTATATCGTTGGAGGTGAAGCTGCCGGAGTGCAGTTGGTGGTTGTTGGCTTTTATCATTTCGGAAACCGATAAGAAATCCAGTCCGCTTGTAGCCAGTTTATCCTTTTCCAGTGCCACCCGAAGTTGGCGGTCCCTGCCCCCAATAGTATGGGTAGCGGCCACATCGGAAACCTTTTCAATCTCGTTGGTCAATTCCTTGGCGATTTGATTAAGCTGAAAATCACTATAGCTTTCGCTCCACAACGTAAGCCCCAACATGGGAACATCGTCTATGGCACGTGTTTTTATCAAAGGAAATGTAACGCCCTGAGGCATTTGATCCATGTGTTTATTGATCTCGTTATAGAATTTTACAAAGGAACGCTCTATATCCTCGCCCACATAAAACTGAACTATGACCATGGCCTGTTCTTTTGAGGAGGTAGAATAGACATATTCTACGCCTCTGATGTTGGAAATAAGCTTTTCCAGCGGCTTCACTACTTTGGTTTCCACTTCGGTGGGGCTTGCACCGGGGTACCCTACAAAGATATCTGCCATGGCCACGTCTATTTGGGGCTCTTCTTCTCTTGGAATCAAAAAGGAGCTGTACACGCCAACGATCATAAATACGATCATTAAAAGTACGGTGAGTTTTGAGTCAATAAAGACTTTCGCAATTTTACCTGCCAGACCTTCTTTCATTGTTTGTATTTTACGATTATTGAATTGCTAATTTTGCACCATCATATAATTTGCCCTCGGACGAAACGATATAGGACTCCTCTGCCGACAAACCGGACAACACTTCTACGCTGTCGCCGAAATCCCTTCCGAGACGCAGCCAACGCAGTAGGGCAGTACCGTTTTGGCTTACCGTATAAATCCCGGATAATTCCCCACGGGTAATAAGGACCTGTTTGGGAATTAGCACCCTGTTTTCAAAACCGGCCTTTTTGGCCACAGGAAATCGAACGGTTACAAACATTCCGGAAAGTATGGGGACTTCGGTTTTGTCCAATGTAATTTTCACCAGATATTGCCCGCCCGTGTTCTTTGATGAAGTGCTAACGGACACAACTTTGCCTTTAAGGCTTCCGTCTACTGATTTTACGAGGACATCAACGGCTATCCCGGTCGTAATTTGGGATATTTCACTTTCGGGAAGTGAGGCCGTAACCTCAAATATTCCGAGGGATTCTAAGGATAATAAAGGTGCTCCGGGATTGGCCATGTCCCCTTCATCAATAAATGTATTGGTTATAATACCATCAAAGGGAGCCGTTATATTTGTGTAGCCAAATTGCGCATTGACTTCGTTTTTAAGGGCATGGGCGGCGTCCAAACGTGCTTTTGCCATTTCGTAGTTGGCTTTCATGTTATCCAGTTCTTTTTGGGAAGCACTGCTATCCGAAAATAAATTTTGGAACCTATTGTAATCTTTTTCCGCATCGGAAAGGGTAACGGCAGCGGCTGTAACCCCGGCATGGGCCTGTGCCCTTTTCGCCTGAAGGTCGGCATTGTTGATGGAAATGAGCAGTTGTCCCTTTTTTACCTTTTCGCCCAAGCGCACATGGATTTTGTCGGCAAAGCCCATCATTCGAGTACTTAGTTCTGCGCTGTTCACCGCCTCTATCTTCCCGCTTGCGGTTACGAATGGATTGTTTTCATTTACTTGTACGGTATTTACCTGTACCTTTATGGGGAATTGATTTTCTGCATTGAGGTTTTTCTCATCCGATCCGCAACCGGAGGCCAAAAATGCCAAAACAAGGAAATAAAAATAGGGTTTCATATAAATAAAAATTTACAAATAATTGGTTATTAATTGTTTATGTTGTTACTGGAATTCGGGAGGAGTTGTCCAACTTTTTAATGCCCATTATGGGCTTTCATCTTTTTAAATTTATTGTTCTTTATCGGTACCATGCAGTTCTATATAAATCATTTTCGCTGTTATAAAGAACTGTAATGGCTTATTTCATAGTTTTTAGTGCTCTTTTAATAAAAATTGAAGGTATGCGTATGCATAGTTATGTTCAAAAATCGTCTGGTAGTATTCCAGTTGCTTTTGGGCGTATTGCGTTTCCGCCATCAATACGTCCGATGGTTTTTCAAGCCCTTCCTTAAATCGGTTCGTTCGTATGCGCAAAGACTCCCTGGATTGCTCCAAGGCCAATGCCGTGAGGGTAAGTTTGTTTTTTGCATCGAGCAACATCCTATCGGCTTTGTTCAGTTCTATAGTGCTTTGGTATAGGTATTGTTCGTATTGCAGTTTCGATTTTTCCAATTCGGACCTGCTTTTTTGGGCTTTACCGGTTCGTTTTGTGCCTTCCAAAATAGTCCAGTTTAATTGGGCACCAACCACATAACTATTGGCCTGTCCCTGAAAAGCTTTGGCATCGTACAGATCGTAGCTGCCAAAAGCATTGAGACTTGGCAAGAAAGCCATTTTATCGGCCTTATAACTCGCTTCGTAGGCGTTGGTTGCCATTTGAAGGGCCTTTAGGTCCGAACGTTCCGGGGATATAGTCCCAGTACCATGTTCGGTGTGGGTGGGCGAAACTATGAGACTGTCCAAAGGGCTAAAAATCAATGTCGTTTCATCATTCATTAAATAGGACAGGTAATCGGACGCATTTTTCACCGCACTATATCCTTGTTGCAGTTGGCTCTCTACTTCGGTAACACGCACCTCCATGGACAGCACATCGGCACGTTGCAAATAGCCTTGTGTAAACAGGTCATTAGTCGATTTTTGGTTCGCATTGGCCGACTGCAAGGCTTTTTCAAGAACTTCCACGGCCTTGTAGGCCAATTGCAGTTCCATATACCTTTTTTCAACCTCAAGGAAAAGATAATCACGGGCTCTTTCTGTTTGCAGGGCCATGGCTTCCATCTTGTTCTTGGAAGCTTTGCGTTGGTGAAACCCATCAAAATTCAATAAGGGTTGTTCAATTTGAAATGAGGTCGTAAAGTTTTCAATGCTTTTGGGATTGTTCAGGTTGTTTATGCCAAAATCGCTTTCAGAAAACACACCTTGATTTAATTTGGATCCAAAGGCCATCACCGGATTATTGGTAGCGATACCGGTATGTGAAACCGCAATCGTGGGCAAAAAAATGGCATTCGTTTGCCGGTAATCGGCTTGGGCCTGATTAAAGTCTTCATGGGCTATTTTAATGCTGCTGTTTTCTTGGGCAACTTTTGTGAACACCTCCGCTTTTGTAATGGGAATTACGTTCTGAGCCAGCATCTTGGTTCCGAAAAATAAAAAGGAGACTATTAAAATGGATATGGACTTCTTCATGGTACTCTAAGTTGATGGCACAAAATTAGTGCGATAAGTAAGACCGGTCAGTAACCTTTGTTACCCAACTCCGTAAAATGTGTTTTAAGGGTATTGTATGGATCTTCGCCATTGATGATGAACTGGTTGAACACTCCTAAAACAACCTCAAATCTGAAATTAAAACCCTAAAATCCATGATATAAGTCATCAAAATGAGTATTTGTCCCCAGTAATTTTGACCCATCTAACTTTAAATTTTGAATATATGAAACGGTACATTTTTGGTTTGTTCTTTCTTGTGACAATTCCTTTATCAGTTTTTTCACAACAAGACCAAGCGGGTAAAACAACAGATTACAGCAAGTGGCAAGTACGCCTTAGGGGATTGGTCATAGTTCCCGATGAAAGTGCAAGCATAGCGACTATAGGTGGGGATGTCGAGATTGAAACCGCCGTGGTTCCCGAACTGGATTTTACGTATTTTTTTACTAAAAACTGGGCAGTAGAACTAATTTTGGCAACCTCTAACCACGATGTTAAAGCGATAAATACGGCTGCGGGGAACATAGAATTGGGCGATGTATGGCTGTTGCCCCCAACACTTACCGTGCAATATCATTTTACCGGGGGTATTTTAAAACCCTATTTGGGTGCAGGTCTAAACTATACCATTTTTTATGGCGCGGACGAGGGTCCTGTGGCAGACGATGTGTCTTATGACAATAGCGTGGGTGTAGCGTTTCAGGCCGGATTGGACTTTGATTTAAACGATCGCTGGTTTTTAAATGTCGATATTAAAAAGATATTCATCAATACCGATGCTACCGTAAATGCCACGACAGCTCTTGGGGCCACTGTAGGTGCCGATGTATATATAGATCCCTTGGTCCTTGGTTTTGGTGTAGGATATCGATTTTAATCCCATTAATGGGTCTAATTCCGCGATGCGCTGCATCGAAATGAGATAAGGTTCGTTCGTTTGAATACCTTGCGGGCTTGCCCCGAGGCAGTTGATTGTGATAACCGCCATCGCTTAATGCATGCTGCAAGTCCGTCTTTATGGATTTGCAGCATGTTTTGTTTTTAAGGAAAAAAATCGGTTACTATGATTGATGAAGCTTAAAGATCCAAAATCTTGAGATGGTTTCTGTGCAATTCTATTTTGCCCATTTGTTCCAATTTTTTAAGCAATCTGGAAACGACCACTCTGGAAGTGTGCAGATCGTAGGCTATTTCCTGATGGGTGTTGTAAATAGTATGACCATCATTTATCCGTGCTTTTTCTTTAAGATAGGCCGCAAGTCGCTCATCCATCCTGCTAAATGCGATGCTGTCCAGGGTTGTTAATAGTTCATTTAACCGATCGTGATAACTGGAAAAAACGAAATTGCGCCACGATTTGTAGTGGGCGGTCCATTCTTCCATTTTTCGTATGGGCACCATAATAAGTTTTGCCTCTGTTTCGGCTATGGCCCTTATTTCACTTTTGGATTGGCCCATACAACAGCTTAAAGTCATGGAACAGGTTTCTCCTCTTTCCAGATAATAGAGCAGTAATTCATTGCCATCCCTGTCTTCCCTTAAAATCTTTATGGCACCGGAAATGAGCAGGGGCATACTTTGTATGTACTGACCGATCTCCATAAGTTTAAACCCTTCCGGGATTTCTTTGTATGTGCCCACTTTCGCTATTTCATTGATGAGGGCATCCTCAAATATATGTCCGTAGGTCTGCTGTAGTTCTTGTATCATGAAAGCGTTTTTAAGCAGTATAAAGGACTGGCCTATTTAGTTTAACAAAGGCATAGGTCACATAAGTGTCTTTACCTAAATTTGATGGAGATACGGGTGCAACCAAGGATCCCTGTATGCCCTTTGCAAAAGACCCGTGGCTTCCGTATCGTGTAACACGATTTTTTGTTGCGGGTCATAAACTAATGGTCTTTTAGTGTTCATGGACATATTGGCAAGGATACAACTCGCCGTAGAGATATGACCTTCTTCAATATCAGCTACGGGGCGCGTTCCTTTATCAATCGCCGCCAGAAAATCGAGCATATGGAGTCGGGTAGCGGGTGCGGCATTCAATTCTATATCCTTTTCGGTAAGGTCTTCCGGATATTTTTCTTTTTCATACACCACGTCCATGTGTATCTTTTCCCCGTCGCCAAAAGGGACAAAATCATATTGCATGGTGCTGCCGCTTAGGGTCCCTTTTTCACCGAATAATTTAAAGGACCAAGGGTATTCCGGATCTGCTGGAGTTCCCCATGAGCGGTGCTGCCATACGCAATTAAGGTCTTTATATTCAAAAATCGCGGTTTGGGTATCCGCTATGTTCGATTTCCCTTCTTTTTGCACGTAAATGCCACCTGTAGAGGAAATACGGCTGGGCCAACCCAATTGAAGCATCCAACGCACCGTATCCAACATATGCACGCACATATCCCCCATAATTCCGTTGCCATATTCATTAAAGGTGCGCCACCATCTTTTATGGGGCAAACCGTCGTAAGGTCTTAGCGGGGCAGGTCCTGTCCACATGTTGTAATCTAAAAAGTCGGGCACCGGTTCTACGGGCGGATTGCCATTGGCCCGCATATGGTAGTAACAGCACATTTCCACATGGGAGACCTTACCCAATAGGCCAGCATCTACTACGTTTTTTTTGGCATGGATAAGGTGTGGTGTGCTTTTACGTTGTGTGCCCACCTGCACCACCCTATTGTATTTTCGGGCTGCGGCCACCATGGCCTCACCTTCCAGCACATCCACGCTTATTGGTTTTTGCACATAGACATGGGCACCGGACTTCAGGGATTCTATGGCCTGTAAGGCGTGCCAATGGTCCGGAGTGCCAATAAGCACAATATCCAGGTCTTTTTCGGCAAGCATTTTTCGGTAATCCGAGTAGGTTCTTGGTTTTTTACCCGATTTCTGACGCTGGCTTACGAGCTGGGCAGCTTCGGAAAGTAGATTGGTATCCACATCGCACAGTGATATCACATCTACATTGGCCACTTGTATCAGTCTAAAAAGATCGCTTTTGCCATACCAGCCGGTACCTATAAGACCCACACGCCAAGGCTTGTCGCGATAGAGTAGTTCAAACCCATATGCCCCAAGGGAGGAGAGTGCTAGGGATGCCGTAGCCCCTTTAATAAAATGGCGCCGATTGATGTTAAAGATCTTGGTTTCCATAAATGTTTGTATTAAATGGCTGTTATTTTGATTTTTAAAAAGAAAAACATTCGTTTCCAGGCAATTAAAAGGAGCTATAAGCGCAATTTTTATTCGCCGATAGATAAATATATGGAAATTATTTATAAGCTTATGGTATAGTTTCTTAACTACAATCAATCCTGTCCCAAAACATTTTCAAGTTACAAGAAAAAGAATGGTTTTATTCAAAATACGTTGATTTTTATCAATTTTAGTAATGAAACACCAATACCTACGTTACTAATATAAAAAATAAACCATGCAGTCAAAAATTTTAACCCTTTTCATGTCGCTGGTGTTTTCCTTAACCATAAAGGCACAGGATTGGAATACGGACTTCAACAAGGCACAAGGGCAGGCGGCAAACGAAAATAAAAAACTCATTTTGGTTTTTCAGGGATCTGACTGGTGCGCCCCTTGCATCAAGTTAAACAAAGAAGTGTGGAGTACAGATGAATTTATAAGCTATTCCAAAAAAAATTATGTGATGGTCCAGGCGGATTTTCCCAGAAAAAAACAAAACGCACTACCGGAAACGCAAGCGAAAGCAAATGGAAAATTGGCCGAAACGTATAACAAGAATGGCATATTCCCATTTGTAGTGGTTATGGACGGCAAAGGGAAGGTTCTGGGAGGGGCCAGTTATAAAAAAATGCCCCCAAAAGAGTATATTGCGCTACTGGAATCTTTTAAATCCTAGGTTTTGAAAAGAACTCTTTCCATGCTGCTTCTTTTGTTCCTAAGTTGTACCGCTTTTTCTCAACAGCCCTACAAACGCATTTTAAAATTAATGGGCAGCCGGTTCGACATTACCGTGGTAGCCAACGACCAGGCCGAGGCCGATGGCTATATTGATCTCGCCGTTGCCGAAATAAGCAGGATAGAACGATTGATATCTTCTTGGGACGAAAAATCGCAGACCTCTGAGATCAATAGAAATGCCGGGGTAAAACCAGTGAAAGTTGATAGGGAACTGTTCGATCTGATTGAACGCGCCATTGGGATTTCCAAACTAACGGATGGGGCATTCGACATCACTTACGCTTCCATGGACCGTATATGGAAATATGATGGCAGTATGACGGAAATGCCCTCAGACGAAGCCGTTAAGGCCTCAGCACAGAAAGTGGGCTATAAGAACATCATCATGGAGAAAGAAAACAACACTGTTTTCCTGAAACTCGAAGGCATGAAAATTGGTTTTGGTGCCATCGGAAAAGGCTATGCGGCAGACAGGGCAAAAGCACTTCTGATGTCCAAAGGGGTTAGCGCAGGAATCATGAATGCTTCCGGGGATATGAATACCTGGGGGAAGCAGCCCAATGGTGAGGATTGGAAAGTGGCCATTACCAATCCTATGGACAAGACAAAGTCTTATGGCCTATTTCCCATTTCGGGCAGTGCCGTAGTAACTTCGGGCAATTATGAAAAATTTGTCACTTTTAACGGCAAAAGATATTCCCACATTATAGATCCCAGAACAGGGTATCCCGCAAGCGGACTTTTAAGTGTTACGGTTTTTGCGCCACAGGCAGAACTTGCAGATGCGCTGGCCACATCGGTCTTTGTTATGGGACAGGAGGTTGGGATAAACCGAATAGACCAATTGCCCAAAGTGGAATGCATCATCATAGATGAAGAAGGAAGGATTTTTACATCAAAAAACATTAAAATAGAAGGCCTATGATAAAGAAGTTCATGATATCGCTTGCCATCGCAGTTTGTTTACAATCCTGTGTAGCGGTAAAAGAGTACGAAAAAGTAAACCTGAACGATCCCGATATGGTATTGGCCGATAAACTATCCGATAGAAACACAAGTACGTTCCATTCCTACCGTGAAGCCGCTTCGGGCGGCAATGGTGGTAAGACCGGCGGTGGTTGTGGTTGCAATTAAGAATAGTTTAAAAATTAGTTAATCACTATCTCCTCCATTACATAATACATAAAAAAGACCTTACATAGCCTTAAAAATTAACTTAGACAAGTCGTTTATACAAGCCAATATAAATATGAAGAATAGGATCTTATCTTATTGTGTTCTATTATCCTTTGCCACAACTGCTGTTTTTGCCCAACAATCTCCCGAGGAAAGCTATAAAAAAAGGGTGTTGGAAAGCACGGAGGTAAATTTTTTATCGAGCTATTATTCGCAAGATGGGGACAATGCCGCGGTAACCGGGGGTTCTGGTACCGAAGAGCTTACCGATTTTACAAGTACTTTCGTGGTTTCCATTCCTCTTAACGATGATGATGTACTAACTATTGATGCGGGGATTTCAGCCTACACCTCAGCTTCATCAAGCAATATAGATCCGTTTGACAGTAGAAATCAGGCAGATCCATTTATAGAGAGTACAGGTTCTTCCAGAAGCGACCTTTGGGCCAATATAACCGGGACCTATATCCATAGCTCGGATGACCGGGACAATATTTGGTCGGCCACCGTTTCCGTTGCCAATGAATACGATTATTTTTCCATTGGCGGTGGTGGCAGTTACACCAAACTTTTTAATGAAAAAAATACCGAGGTAAGCATTAACGGCCACATCTATATAGATACATGGGATGCAATTTATCCTATAGAATTCCGAGGGCTTAATGGTTCAGAAGAAAATCCAGGCTTCAATATCAATAATTTTCCGTTTACGGGAAACCTAAACTATAAAGAATCTTTTTCCGAAATTGGAGGTGAGGGGAGAAATACCTATGCCGTTGGCTTTGGGTTTTCGCAGGTTATTTCCAAAAAACTGCAAGCATCACTGGTACTTGATCTGGTAGACCAGGACGGATTATTGTCAACCCCTTTTCATCGCATCTATTTCAGCGATGTGGCAGATACCTTCATAGAGAACTTTCAATTGGCAAACGATGTGGAACAGTTGCCGGATACGCGGTTTAAGGTTGCCGTTGGTGGGCGCTTAAACTATTACATCAATGAAAGGTTCGTGCTGCGGACCTTTTACCGCTATTACTCGGACGATTGGGGCATAACCTCCCATACGGCCAGCGTGGAGCTTCCTATCAAAATTGGGGGAAAGTTTACCATTTATCCCACGTACAGATACTATACACAGACCGCTGCGGATTATTTTGCCCCTTTTGAAGGCCATTTGTCCACCGATCAATTCTATACTTCAGATTATGACCTGTCCGGTTACAACGCCAACCAATATGGTCTTGGAATATCCTATACGGATATTTTTGCTAAACGACACTTTTGGAAATGGGGCCTGAAGAGCATAGACATAAAATTTAACCAATACGACAGGAACAACACCCTAAGTTCGAGCATCATCACCACCGGTTTCAATTTCGTGATGGATCAATAGAAACCCTAGAACTTAGATCCTATTTTCGATAATTCCCCTAAATGAAAGGGTTGGGTACATTTTATATACCTAAGCGCAATCAGGTTTGTAGTGAATTGTTTTGAGGTCCAGGGGGCATGAAAAAATCAGCTGGTAATTCACTTTTTATGGTGTTTTTAACGGTAAGTGTCGAGTAGACAAGGGGAGTTTCACCCCGAGCCTCTCACAGAACCGTACGTGATAGTCTCCCATCATACGGCTCTTCTTATTCAATTTAATGCCTTTAATCGGAATATCCAACGTGCCAATGGTAAAACAGACTCGGATATTGCTTCCGAACCGTGTCCAACCATTTGTAGGCTTTGGTTAGATTGTTCCTATACCGTTTGTAGCGATATCTTGCCCATCTTACCAGTTTTATACGCAATATATAAAACACTTTGGACAAACTATAGCCTCGGTATTTTCCAAAGCAACGTATCCACCCTCGGAGTTTTGGGTTCAAGTGATGTGCAATGCCGACAATACTGTCGCATCGCATTCTTGGGATTTCCATTTTCCTGATCTGTTCAAATAACCGTGATCTTGACTGGATACTGATTGCGCAATCAAATCCCAGAAACAGTCCCCCTGTTTTCTTCGATTTTGAAGTGCGTGGCTGAAAAGTATAGCCCAAAAAATCAAATTGAACTTTTTGATACTTTTGTTGCCTTCTAAAATCCTTACAATATACGATCTTCGTTTTATCGGGATGTAATGTCAATCCACAATTCTCCACCCTTTCTTTGATTTGCCGTAAGCTTTGCTCTGCTTGACTTTGTGTCCGGCAATGAATGATAATATCATCCGCATAACGTACAAATTCAATGGAAGGGCTAGATCTTCCAAGCCAAACATCCAAGGTGTAATGCAGAAACAGATTAGCCAATAGTGGACTGATCACCCCACCTTGCGGTGTGCCATTTGTCCTTGCTATGATTTCACCTTTTCGGGTTTGCAGTGGAGCTTTGAGCCATCTTTCTATGTATCCCAGCATCCACTCTTCTTCCACGTGTTTGCCCAGCGCTTTAAGCAACTTGTCGTGGTCGATGTCATCAAAGAAGTTCTTGATGTCCAAGTCGATCACCCAATCATATTTCCAACAGTTTTTACGCACCTGTTCGAGTGCTTGATGCGCACTACGTTTTGGTCGGTAACCATAGGATTGTGGGTGAAAGATCTTTTCCAGCCTTTCCTCTATTTGATTTCTTATGACCGTTTGAGCTACCCTGTCGCTAATGGTAGGAATCCCCAATTGACGGACGGAACCGTTTTTCTTTGGGATTTCGACTTGAAGGACCGGTGGCGGGAAGTAACTGCCCGAGGCTAGGCGGTTCCAGACTTTGTATAGGTGCCGATGTCTTTGTAGGTCATATTGAGACATACTCAGATCGTCCACTCCTGCACTCTTTCCTTTACGCCTTACCTGGAGGTAAGCTTCCCATACCATTTCTTTGGTAATCGGTAATGATTTTGTCTTCTCAAGTTCAATCATCCTCTTGCGAGTTGTAAAAAATTGATAAAACTGAATAAGTCAGTCCCTTCGCTCCATTTCCATTACAGAAACTTCACCGCTACTACGGACTGATCCGTCCCTGTGCCAAGCAACGCTATTCCGCCTCTAGTTTGTGCTGTTGTGCATTTCACTTTGCATCTTGGCACAGGTTCCCGAGTTCCATAAACAAGCCCGAACAATGGTCATGCCTCCTAAATGGCGCCTGCCGCCCGGCCAATAAGCAGGTGACCGCTGGACTTGTAATGTTTGTCATACTTCAAACACTTTTGACAGAAGGTTGCACTTTCTCGACACTTCATCAGAGGTTCATTTGCATTCATCTCCATTATCCCTGCCTGACCAGCTCTTGGCATAGCCTTTTCCATAACGCTCAATACCTTGGGGCTGCCACCAAAGCACCTTATGGTGGTTTGATGCTCTCCCCTGCAGGACAACACCGGTGGGTCGGTTCCACCATCTTGTAAACAGTTGCGTAACGACTTTCAGCCGGTCGTTACTCTCGGCACGAACCATTAAAAGTACAAAACTCCTCTGGAATTTCTGAAAGAATATTCCAGAGGAGCGATGACCAAGCAATGGCTTATACACGGTGTGTGTGCCCAGCATGGGCATCTTTTATTTATCGGAAGATAAATAATTAATCTAGAGGGTGCAAGTCCCTTATGGGCGGGGGTAACGCTTCGAACCATTGGTAAGTCGCAAGGGTGGTGACCGCGAGGTTACATCTGAAGGAAGCAGGACTACAAAACCCGGTACTGACCCTTCGGCTACGCTCAGGATAAACCAAGCAGGAACCGTATATAGAGGCATATTTACTTGGGTAAGCAGGCACATCATTGTAACGCCCAACGATTACCAAAAGTGCATCTATGTAGATACGGCAGGAATCGGGGGAAAGAAGATGCCATTACCTGGGGAGGTCTCCAAAGCTACGTGTAGC
>JBGTBA010000151.1:0-12345 GCA_041749595.1 Flavobacteriaceae bacterium
AAACTTGAAAGTGAAATTAAAATCTGGTCATTAAAAAGAAATGAAAAAAATCAAAAAATCAAGTGGTTATTTACAAGACAAGATGCAGATAACAAATTATCTAAACACTATGTTGCATAATTAACTTGCAGTGACACTAGGTAATGGTAACCTAAGTGTAAGTATGCCGCAACCGTAAAAATTATGGCTTTTTATGGTACAATATACTTTTGTTTTTTATGGACTTTTAAACACGCAACAATCCTTAAAATCCCATTTTTGGAACAATCCCTGCCTGCGGGGCATTGTCATTTTTTCCACTTAAAAATGAGTCGGACATGCAATGATTTTGTTTTTTATTATGAGTTGATGCATTTTTGCCGTTATCTTTGGCAGTGAAATTTAAAATCGCATTTAAAAAACGACGCATTATGACAACACGGATATGCTTACTAATTGCAATACTTTCACTAAACTGGGCCAACGCACAAAACAAGAAAGATTTGCTTTATGATATTGAGAACCTAAAATCGGAACTTTCTGAAACCAAATCATTTTTGGCGGAAGCCAGAAAAAATGAAAAAGCAAGTTTGGCGGAATCCGAAGCCCACAAAACCCAAGCGTTGGAACTCCAGAAAATAAATGCTTCCCTTATGCAGAACCTCAACAATTTTACAGAGGCCTCGGCTCAAAGATCCGATAATATTGGGCGTACGCTAGAAACTTTAAAAGTAAAAGAAGCTCAGCTAAAAACAATTACCGAAGAATTCAGCCGCAATGATTCCATTGCCCTATTAGTGCTCACCGGTCTTAAACAAACCTTGGGAGAAGATGCCAATATTGTCGTGGAAAACGGTGCGGTTACCACCCTATTGGCACCCACTTTTTTGTTTGGCAGTAATGCCAACAGTTTTGCCTTGGAGGCCAATGCGGCCCAAACGTTGGAGCAAATTTCAAAAGTGATCAAGGCCAATCCCGATACGGCCATTTTCATAGAAAGTCAGACCCCAAGCAGCGATGCGTTGGATTTAGCGGCCCGCCGTGCCACGGCAGTGGCAAATAGCTTGATAAACACATACGGCGTATCACCGGGACGGATAACGGCCTATGGGAAAATGGGTACGTCCCAGACCACTTTTATTAAGATCCATCCAAAATTTGATGCGTTTTATTTTAAGGTTAGGGAAGATTTGAAGAATGGAAGGAAGTAAAATTATTTAGGCGGACCAAAAGCATGGTTGTTTGAAATACGATTTCAAACAACCATACGTTTTAAACAAATAACCAAAACCAAATAGATGACTGGAGACGGAATTTTTCAATTGTTTGCCTATTTATTGCCTGCAGTGGTTACCGGTGCCGTGGCATTTTACTTTTTTAGACTGCATACCAACAATGAGGAAGGCAGGAGAAGGTACCTACTGCACAAAGATTCGCAAAAGAATACGCTGCCCATACGCCTGCAGGCCTATGAACGTATGGCACTGTTTCTGGAACGTATCTCCGTATCGAGTTTGGTGGTTCGCATAGCCCCAAAATCGAGCAACAAAAACGATTACGAAAATTTATTGGTAAAGAGTATTGAAAATGAATTTGAACACAACCTGTCCCAACAAATTTACTTATCCGATGAGTGCTGGAACATTATTAAGGCGGCCAAAAGCGCTACCATACAGCTCATTCGGAAAGTTGGTATGAGCCATTCCGATTCGGCGGATAAACTAAGGGAGGATATTTTAAATGAAACAATGGACAAACAATCTCCCTCAGCTACGGCCCTTTCCTATGTTAAAAAGGAAATCAGCGAACTCTGGTAAAAGCATTTTGCGTCTCTTGATGTTTGTCTTTTGCATATTTAAAGCCTTGCAGCCACCACTCTGTCATTAGCTTCTTGTTGAATACCAAAGAATTTTCCGTAAGTTTTGTGGGCGTGTAATACAAGTTGAGTATTACACCGTTGTGCTCGGCCGCCAAGATCCCTTCTGAAATATCGTGATAACCGATTTGGTCCAGTACAAAGCCATAAATACCCAACATTAAAGAGAACGGGTTTTTGCCCAACACCTTGGTGTATTCCATTTTTTCGGCCTCGAGGATAATGGCATCTACTTCTGTGGCTCCCCTAAGGATTGCTTCCTTTATGGGGACGACGCATCCCAATCCCCCATCACCATATTCAAAACCGTCCTTTTTTACCAAAGACATAAAGGGAATATAATTGCAGGAAATCCAGGTCCATTCGCAGAATTCCTCATAGCTGCAGTCTTTTACAGATTTATATTCTATCCGGTTTTTAGATAGGTTGGATACCGTTACCACCACATCTTTCTTCGTTTTTAATACCTCTTGATGTTCTTGGAAAGTAAAATTTCTTTTTATGGTTTTTTGGAGTGCCCTGCTCTCCCCAAAGGTTCTTTTTCCTTTGATAAATTGAAGGAAGGTTGTCAGGAAATTGATGCCGACATATTCCCTATCTCCCTTTTTACGAATGACGAACGGATTTAGGCTAAAGATGGAACGTTGCTTTACATTGGTGTAAATGTCGTAGAGTTTGGCACTTTTGTCCAACGCCAAATGGGCAATAAGGAGACTTCCTGTAGAAGTGCCCACAAGAATATCGTATTCCTTTTTTTCTACCTCCATTAAGTATTGGGCAACACCTCCGGCAAATGCCCCCTTACTACCTCCCCCACTGATCACCAAAGCTTTCATTCTATATCGATCTGATTGGTTTCCGTGCTTTTGTATTTGGCAAAATTATAGCCGCTTTGCCACCAAGAGGTCATTTTTTCCTTATCAAAAATAAGGGCATTGGTGGTAAGGACCGTTGGTGTGTAATAAAAGTTTATGATGGCATCATTGTGCTTGGCCACGTATTTGCCAATACGAATATTCTGGTCCTCTATCCTGTCCAACATAAACGCAAACATATTGGTAAGCAAGGAAAATGCGTTTTTAGAGGGCATGCGGTTTAAATGGGTCACCTCGGTCTGCAGGATAATGGCGTCCACAACGGTGGCTCCCCTTTTTATGGCCTCTTCTATGGGTACCATACTCCCCAAGCCCCCATCGGCATATTCACAGCCATTCTTTTTTGCCAGGGTCATAAATGGTGTGTAATTGCAGGAAATCCAGATCCATTCACAAAACTCTTCATAAGAACAGTGTTCAATGGAAACATATTCCACTTGGTTCAAGGAAAGGTTGGATACGGTTACGGTAATATCCTTTGGCCCGGCCTTAAGAACATCAAACTCTTCCCTTGTCAGTGTATTTTTTATCAACTCCAACAAATTATAGCTCTCCCCAAAAGTCTTGCTTTTCCTATAGAAATTTTTCAGGACGCTCCAATGGTTGATGCCTATATTCTCAACACCATGTTTTTTGCTGATGATGAACGGACAGGTGCTAAAAATACTTTCTTGGTTCACCGAAGTGTACACTTCCTTTATCTTCTCTATTTTTTGAAGGGCCAAATGGGAAATCAAAAGACTGCCGGTGGATGTTCCTATAAAAATATCATAGTTGTGGTGCAGCTCTTCCATAAGGTATTGTGCCACACCTCCTGCAAATGCGCCCTTACTTCCGCCTCCAGAAATGACCATCGCCCTCATTCTATGCTTAGTTTAGTGGTTATATAACGTAATTCATCCTCTTTTAGTTCCTTGGTCAGGATCCTAATCCTCTTTTTGTAATCTTTGTCTTTTAAGGTTTTATCCAGTACGTCCCTTGCAAATTTTCTGAATTGCCAGGAATGGTGCATTGTGGCATTTATTAAATCCAATAAGTTTTGGTCCGTAAAAACAAAGGTGTCTTCTAGATATTGAAATGCCGTTTGGCGGATTTCAAAAGAGTACTTTTTGGAGGTGTAACCGCTTAACTCCCTATAATAATCCTGTTTTTTGTCCATATCGTAGTCTTTGGTCAGCATGGCTAGGGTAAGCCATAAAATTCGAATGTTTTTGTTGGGAAAACCCACTAAATCCTTTGTCCTTTCCAGATAGTGATTTCTATCGGATGGAAAATAAACCCACAATCTATATAGTGCGTTTTCAATCGTAAGATAACTTTTATCCTTTAATAAGGACTCGTATTCCGCTTTTAAATTAATGGGGATCTGTTGTAGGTTTATAGCCAAAGCCTGACGTATTCCCATGTCGCCAGACCCAAATGCGTTTCGTAAAAAACCGTCCGGGAGGGATTTGGTATAACCGGATATAATTTCTTGTTTTAAACGGTTTGAGTTGGATTTATCCCAGTATTTTTTTAGGGTTTTTTCTTTATCCACGGCACTTGTTATAAGTTCTTGCTGCATTTGGAAAAGATCCGATAATTCATCGGATACTTCCATGAGTTGCTGTTTTGCGGCCTTCATGGAAAAACCGGTACCATATAACCATGTTTCCTTAAAATTGGACAGATCCATGCCACTGGTCCGTTCCATTTCGGATATAAAGTCTGTAACGGTTACATTTTTAAATTGATGGCTTAATAGGTATTTCCCGATCCCCTCTTTAAAATGCTGTTCCCCCACTATATTCCTTAACATATACAGTGCCCATGCTCCTTTTTCGTAAAAGGTTAAGCTGCTTGCCTTTGGGTCGGTCAGTGCTTCCCCTAATCCTTTTCGGGAAAGCTCGTCCAATTGTATTGCGGATTCGTAAAGCTTCCAATAAAAATAGGAATCACCAAAAATCGCCTTTTCCGTCAATAGCGCATAATAGGTAGCAAAACCTTCGTGGAGCCAATGGTGGTCGCCGTCTACCTCTGTCACCAAATTTCCGAACCACTGGTGCGCCAGTTCATGTGCGTTGATATTTACATAATTCCTATCTTTAAATGCAATGGAATCTATCATATATGCATCAGAAAAGATAGTGGTCCCCGTATTTTCCATACCGGCATACAAAAAATCGCGTACCGGAACTTGCTTGTAGTTTTGCCAAGGGTACCCCACCCCTATTTCCCTTTCCAAAAAATCAAAAATCCGTTGGGTATATCTATAGGTGGGTTCAATCTGCGCACTATCGGAGGGGTAATAATACATTTCCAAATGAATGCCGCTTTCCGAAATTAGGGTATTCTTTTTATAACCACCTATGGCAAAGGCCAATAAATAACTGCTCATGGGCTTTTCCATATCGAAAGTCCATGTTTTTAACGGGCCAGTTTCTTTTACTCCCACTAGTTTTCCATTGGCAATGACCTCATATTCTTTATCGAAGGTAATGCTCAGGTCAAATTCCACCTTTTCGGTCATGTCATCAAAACTGGGTAACCAATGACTTGTATATTTACCCTGTCCCTGGGTCCATACTTGATTATTTTCAGTTTGACCATCCCATCCTATAAAATAGACAGTCTGTTTAGGGTTGGCGGTATATACAAGCGATACTCTGTAGGTTTTTCCCTTTTTGAAATTATTTTTGATGGTAATCGTTTTTTGATCATTCAAAAACCTTACTTTTTTGTTGTTCAATCTCACGTCTGAAAATTGTAAATTTTGAGCATCCAAAAAAATTGAATCCGCATGGTCCACCACATGAAAGTCATATAAAACCTTACCCCTGATTTCTTTTGAGGTTGGGGCGATGCCAATAGAAACCACTGCATGGGTAAAATGGGCCTTATCGGTAAATTGACCATGGGAAAATAGGCCAATTAGCAAGAAAATGACCGATAGCAATCGTTTCATAATTGGAAAAATCTCAAACTTTAAGCAAATTAACAATTTTGCTTTGTTGCAGTTGTATAGGTTAACTACTATTTTAGTCGCATGAACGATAATTTTCTCAACACTCCCATTGTTTACCTAAAAGGTGTGGGGCCCAGCCGTGCCGAATCCCTGAAATCGGAATTAAATGTGCTGACCTATGAGGATCTTTTATTTCTTTTTCCCAACCGGTATATAGATAAGACCCGGTACTACAAGATAAGCGAATTGCAACGCAATAGTGCCGAGGTTCAAATAATTGGGAAGATCGTCCATATAAAAATAGTGGAACAAAAAAATGGAAAACGACTGGTTGCCACTTTCGTGGACGATACGGGAGAGATGGAACTAATTTGGTTCCGTGGACAGAAATGGATCCATGAAAACCTAAAATTGAACACGCCCTATGTCATCTTTGGCCGCACCAATTGGTTCAATGGCACCTTTTCAATGCCGCACCCCGATATGGATTTGGTAAGCGAACACGAACAAGGTCTTCGGTTATTCATGCAGCCCGTTTACCCCTCTACCGAAAAATTGGGAAATAAAGGCATCACCAATAGGGTCATCAATAAAATGATGCAGCAGCTTTTTGAAGAGATTAAAAATACCTTTTCGGAAACCCTCTCCCCCAACCTAATCGAAAATCTTAACCTGCTCTCCAGGGCCGATGCCCTGTTCAATATCCATTTTCCCAAAAGCCATGAACTATTGGCCAAGGCCGAGTTTCGTCTAAAATTTGAAGAATTGTTCTATATCCAGATTCAGCTTATTTCAAAAAAAATACTTAGAAAACAAAAAATAAAGGGGTACCCGTTTGATAAGGTAGGACCGCTTTTTAATGATTTTTACACTAATCACCTTCCTTTTGAACTTACGGACGCACAAAAAAGGGTTCTCAAGGAAATCCGCTCGGATCTAGGGAGCAATGCCCAAATGAACCGGTTGCTGCAAGGTGATGTAGGTTCCGGAAAGACCATTGTGGCCTTGATGACCATGCTATTGGCCATCGACAATGGGTTCCAAGCCTGTTTGATGGCCCCTACGGAGATACTTGCAACACAACACTACAATGGATTGAAAGAGCTTTTGAGTGCCCTTGGCGTCCGTATAGCTTTACTTACCGGCTCTATAAAAAAGGCACAGAGAAAAATTATCCATACCCAATTGGAAAATGGGGAATTGCATATTCTGGTCGGTACACATGCTTTACTGGAGGATGAGGTGCGGTACCAAAATTTGGGTCTGGCCATTATAGATGAGCAACACAGGTTTGGCGTTGCACAGCGTTCCCAACTTTGGCATAAGAATGACATTCCCCCCCATATCTTGGTAATGACGGCTACCCCCATTCCCAGAACTTTGGCGATGAGCTTATATGGCGATTTGGATATTTCGGTAATTGATGAGCTTCCCCCGGGAAGAAAATCGATAAAGACGGTTCACCGTTACGATGCCAACCGATTGAAGGTTTTTAAATTTATCAGGGACGAGATTGTAAAAGGGAGGCAAATTTATATCGTTTATCCTTTGATCCAGGAGTCCGAAGCTCTGGATTACAAAGACCTAATGGATGGATATGAAAGTATTGTACGGGATTTTCCCCTGCCCCAGTATCAAATTTCCATAGTCCATGGACAAATGAAACCCGAGGACAAGGAATATGAAATGGGTCGTTTTATCGCAGGGGAAACCCAGATCATGGTGGCAACAACGGTTATAGAGGTTGGGGTAAATGTGCCCAATGCTTCCGTCATGATCATTGAAAGTGCCGAACGCTTTGGCTTGTCCCAATTACATCAGTTACGGGGACGCGTTGGCCGAGGTGCCGATCAAAGTTATTGCATTATGATGACGGGATACAAGCTTTCCACAGAAGCAAAAACACGATTGGAGACCATGGTACACACCAATGACGGATTCGAAATCGCAGAGGTAGATCTGCGGCTGCGGGGCCCCGGCGACCTTATGGGCACGCAACAAAGTGGTATGTTGAATTTAAAAATAGCGGATATAGTTAAAGATAATGACATTTTAAAAACAGCCCGATTTTATGCGCTGCAACTTTTAAAAGAGGACCCATTATTACAAGACCCCGAAAATACCATCGTCCGCAATACCTATGCCCAATTGGTCAAACAAAAAAACATTTGGAATTATATCGGTTGAATTACATATGGCACAAATCAAAACCCAATGATTTAATTTACATAATCCGATGTTGAACATCGTAATTCCATTGCACAATACTAGGTGGAAAATTCTTAAATTTTTAAATTTGCGCACTTAAAAATCGATGTGTGGTATTTCGAAAAAGAGTTCCCACAATTGAGATCTAAAAAGAACATAACGTTTACAGCAATAAAATGAAAAAAACATTATTTGACAAAGTTTGGGATTCCCATGTGGTACATAAAATAGAAAATGGCCCGGATGTACTTTTCATAGATCGCCATTTGGTCCATGAAGTGACAAGTCCGGTAGCCTTTCTGGGGTTGAAAAGCAGAAAAATAAAGGTATTGTACCCCGAACGGACCTTTGCCACCGCAGACCACAATACGCCAACAATAAACCAACATTTGCCCGTTGCCGATCCCTTATCCGCAAATCAGTTAAAAGCTTTGGAAGAAAATTCAGTTGAACATGGTATTTCGTATTGGGGCCTGGGCCATGAAAAAAACGGAATCGTGCATGTGGTTGGTCCGGAATACGGAATTACACTTCCTGGGGCTACCATAGTCTGCGGAGATTCCCACACCTCTACCCATGGGGCGTTTGGAGCCATCGCCTTTGGTATCGGAACATCGGAAGTTGAAATGGTCTTGGCCACTCAATGCATTATGCAGCCGAAGCCAAAGAGTATGCGCATAAACATCAATGGTGCCTTAAACCATGGCGTAACCCCAAAAGACGTGGCACTGTTCATTATTTCTAAGTTGACCACCTCTGGGGCAACCGGTTATTTTGTGGAATATGCAGGGGATATTTTCCGTAACATGAGCATGGAAGGCCGTATGACCGTATGTAACCTAAGTATAGAAATGGGTGCCCGCGGTGGTATGATAGCCCCCGATGGAAAAACATTCAGTTATGTAAAGGGACGTGAATTTGCGCCAAAAGGAGAGAACTGGAACAAAGCTATGTCCTATTGGGATACGTTGAATACCGATGATGGTGCAATCTTTGATAAAGAGATCGCTTTTGATGGGGCCGAAATAGAACCCATGATTACCTATGGAACCAATCCCGGCATGGGAATGGGAATAACCAAAGATATCCCTTCCGCAGATGTTGTTCGGGGAGGTGCATCTACCTATAAGAAATCACTACAGTATATGGATTTCAATGAGGGGGAATCCATGATAGGAAAGCCAATCGATTTTGTGTTTTTGGGCAGTTGTACCAATGGAAGGATTGAAGATTTCAGGGCTTTTGCCTCTATTGTTAAAGGAAGGAAAAAAGCTCCCAATGTAACCGTTTGGTTGGTCCCCGGATCCCACAAGGTGGAAAAAGCTATAAAAGAAGAAGGCATTCTGGACGTTTTGCACGAATCCGGTTTCGAACTGCGCGAGCCCGGATGTTCGGCTTGTTTGGCCATGAACGACGATAAGGTTCCCGCCGGAAAACTGGCCGTAAGTACGTCAAACAGAAACTTTGAGGGAAGACAGGGCCCGGGATCAAGAACGCTTTTGGCAAGTCCCCTTGTTGCAGCAGCAGCAGCGGTTACCGGTAAAGTTACCGATCCGAGGGAATTGATGGAGAAACTGATTGCCGGTTAATCGTTAAAAGTTAATTGGTATTCAGGAGGCATGGTACGTTTTGATAGTTATCCCTGAAACTAAAATACTATTTCATTAAACCAAAAACAAACAACAATAAACGAACAACGAATAAAATGGCATACGATAAATTTAACATCCTTAGAACAACAGCGGTACCGCTTCCCATTGAGAACGTGGATACCGATCAGATCATCCCCGCACGTTTTCTTAAAGCAACGGAGCGCAAAGGGTTTGGAGACAATCTATTTAGAGATTGGAGGTACGGCCAGGATAATACTCCTAAGACAGATTTTGTGTTGAACAATCCCAAATACAGTGGTAAAATTTTAGTGGGCGGAAAAAATTTCGGTTCCGGGTCTTCCAGAGAGCATGCCGCATGGGCGGTGTACGATTATGGATTCCGATGCGTGGTATCAAGCTTTTTTGCCGATATTTTTAAAGGAAACTGCCTGAATATCGGTGTGTTGCCCGTACAAGTGAGCCCGGAATTCCTGGAAAATATTTTTAATACAATAGAGGCAGATCCAAAATCTGAACTGGAAATAGACTTGCCCAACCAAACCATAACCATTCTGGCAACAGGAGAACATGAAAAGTTCGATATCAATGACTATAAAAAAGGGAATATGCTAAATGGTTTTGATGACATTGATTATTTATTGAACATAAAGCCGGCCATTCAGGAATTTGTCAAAGGAACCCCGCTATAAAATCGTTTTGTTTCATTTTACAGACTGAAATTGAATATTTTACCAAACAAATCAAGATCATTATTATTTTGTGATTTTTAAAATGAAAAGAAGGACTATTGAAATTATGGATACCACCCTCCGCGATGGGGAACAGACCTCAGGGGTATCTTTTTCTGCTTCGGAAAAACTGACCTTGGCAAAGTTGCTTCTGGAAGAACTGAAGGTGGACCGCATCGAAGTGGCATCTGCCCGGGTTTCCGATGGCGAACTTCAAGCAGTTCAAAAGATAACGGAATGGGCGGCGACCACCGGTAATTTGGATCGCATAGAAGTATTGACCTTTACCGATGGGGGGGTGTCTTTGGAATGGATGGAAAAGGCGGGGGCCAGAACACAAAACCTTTTAACAAAGGGCTCATTGAACCATTTAACACATCAGCTTAAAAAGACTCCCGAACAGCATTTTAATGAAATTGCCATTATTTTTTCCACCGCGGAAAAAAAAGGAATCACCAATAATATTTACTTGGAGGATTGGAGCAATGGTATGCGTAATTCCAAAGCGTATGTTTTCCGATTTTTGGATTTTTTAGCCACACAACCGGTTAAAAGGGTACTGCTCCCCGACACTCTTGGAATACTTACCCATTGGGAAACCTTTGGTTTTATATCGGAAATTGTGCAAAGATATCCCTACATGCATTTCGATTTCCATGGACATAACGATTATGATTTGGGTGTTGCCAATGTTATGGAAGCGGTGAAGGCAGGTTGCCATGGGCTTCATTTAACCGTAAATGGCATGGGAGAACGGGCTGGCAATGCACCTATGGCAAGTGCGGTAGCGGTAATAAACGATTTTTTTACCGATGTTAAAATTAATGTAAACGAATCTTCCCTGTATAAGGTAAGTAAATTGGTCTCGACCTTTACCGGGTTCAACATTCCTGCAAATAAGCCCATTGTCGGGGAAAATGTTTTTACACAAACTGCTGGAATACATGCTGATGGTGATAGTAAAATGAATCTTTACTTTAATAATTTACTTCCCGAACGTTTTGGTAGGAAGCGGAAATATGCTTTGGGCAAATTGTCAGGGAAAGCCAATATTGTAAAAAACTTACAGGAACTCGGGCTCGCTTTGAATGAAGAAGAACTTAAAAAAGTAACAGATCGAATCATTGAACTTGGGGATAAAAAAGAACGTGTAACCAAGGAAGATCTGCCTTATATCATTTCTGATATATTGGACAGTGAAGCCTATCAAAAAAAGGTGGTCGTCAAATCATACGTTCTTACCCATTCCAAGGGTTTAAAACCCTCCACCACAGTGGCTGTTGAGATAGAAGGTGAACTATTTGAAGCCCATGCACAAGGAGACGGCCAATATGATGCCTTTATGAATGCCTTGCGCAAACTGTACGTATCGCGAAAAATGCACCTTCCCAATTTAATAGATTATGCGGTGCGCATTCCTCCCGGGAGCAACTCGGACGCCCTTTGCGAGACCATAATAACCTGGGAAAAAGACGGGAAGGAATTTACTTCTACGGGCTTGGATTCCGACCAGACCGTGTCTGCCATAAAAGCGACCGAAAAAATGCTGAATATTATTTAGGCGGTGACGAACCAGAAACAAAAAAAATCAACTATAAAATAAAATGAAATTAAACATAGCACTTTTAGCGGGAGATGGAATAGGTCCCGAAGTCATAGACCAAGCAGTTAAAGTATCTAATGCGGTTGCAAAAAAGTACAATCACCAAATACACTGGATACCGGCCTTAACAGGTGCCGCGGCCATTGATGCCGTAGGAGATCCATATCCGGATGCAACCCACGACGTCTGCGCCAATGCCGATGCCGTTTTGTTTGGAGCCATAGGGCACCCAAGGTTCGACAATGACCCGTCCGCAAAAATAAGACCTGAACAAGGTTTATTGAAAATGCGCCAAAAATTGGGGCTTTTCGCCAATGTGAGGCCTACATTTACATTCCCTTCACTCATCGATAAATCGCCCTTAAAAAGGGAGCGCATAGAAGGTACGGATCTTATCATCTTAAGAGAGCTTACAGGCGGAATATATTTTGGAAAAAGAGGCAGGGAAGATGATGGGAACACTGCGTACGATACCTGTACCTATACCCGTTCAGAAATACAACGTTTGGCCAAAATGGG
>JBGTBA010000152.1:0-23304 GCA_041749595.1 Flavobacteriaceae bacterium
AAAAAATATGTAAAATGCTGATTTTCATATATTTTACAGTATTTTAATGCTTTTTAATATCTCCCAAAGTGACCGCGGAGGGATTCGAACCCCCAACCCTCAGAGCCGAAATCTGATATTCTATCCAGTTGAACTACGCAGCCAAGTTTTTCAGTGTTCGGTAACAGTATTCAGTATGTAGCACTCAGATCTCAAAACGATAACTGAGATATTACAGCATTAACTCAATTTTTTCTTTACAAGCATTGAAATGGTTTTTCCATCTGCACGGCCTGCCAATTCGGCACTTGCCAAACCCATTACTTTGCCCATATCCTTCATGCCGGAAGCACCGGAACTTTCTATTATTTTTATAATGACATTAGCTATCTCCTCTTCCGATAATTGTTCGGGCAGGAACTTTTCTATGATGGCTACCTGGGCCAATTCCGGTGCAGCCAAATCCTCTCTACCCTGAGCACTGTAAATGGCCGCACTGTCTTTTCGTTGCTTTACCAATCTCTGGACCAATTTAAGTTCCGCATCCGCAGATAGTCCGGCACCGCCGCCGGTTTCTGTATGTGCCAACAAAATAGCCGATTTGATGGCCCTTAGGGATTCCAGTGCTACGGTATCTTTAGCTTTCATGGCCGTTTTTATTTGTTCCATTACTTTCTCCTGCAAGCCCATAATACTATAAATTAGCGGTGCGAAGATAAAAAATAAACCCGAAAACAAAGGATATTTTCGGGTTTAAACACACATTTTTAAACTCTAATTATTTATAGGCTAATCCACATTGTCGTGCAAAAAGGAATTATTGGATCTAAGTTGGATCTCATCATTGCTGTCCTCACTTAAGGATGTTCTTGATGCCCTGTTTTCCCTTGGGTTCTCATTCAGGTCAATCCCTTGGCGTTTGTATGCAGGTTGTTTCTCAATTTCATCGATATTGTTTAAGCTGTTCTGAAATTTATAGTTGAAGTCTTTTAGTTTTCTTCGGCGTTCATCGGCACGTTCCTTTAACAAGTCTTCCAACGGGCTGTTCATGGGGTCTATTTCGCCAGATTCAAACGCCTTGGCAGCCGTGCTTTGGTTATTTATGGTCTTTCTTTCAAAAACCAATTCGTTCTCCACAATTTTGGGCTCATATTCTTCTGCCTTGGATTTGGCCCCGGTCAATTTTTTTTCCAATTCCATATAATCGTCCAAACTGTAACGGGTCTCTCCGTTTTTGTTATACTCCAAAACAGGTATAACTTCTATGTGGTCCCTAACGTCCATTCCCCTTATCTCCTCATCCAAACTAAAGGTAATGACATGCTCCCTTTCGTCCTCATCTTCTTCCATTTTGGATAGTGGAAGGTCAAAGCTAAGGGCAAACTGGTCTTCTTCCATTTTTCTGCGGGATATGATCTCAGGCTCTACAACTTCTATGTCATTGAGTGCTTCTTTGGAGTCTATAATGATAAAATCACCATGGATAGGCTCCGCGATGACCTCTTCGTAGAACACATTGAAGTTTTTGATGTAACTGGTAGTAGGGATCAGATCTATCTCCTCCTCAATTAATATATTCTTTTGTACCACGGGCGCAATGGTATCTTCCCCTAACCCCAAATGATAGATTACCTCTTTTGGCATTAAATCGAGAACCGCCCTTTGTTCATCCTCCAGTGTATGGATAATCTTTTTTGACTCGGTATTTACAATATCATCTTGTTGGTCTATATGAAATCCCGTGGCAATTACGGTAACCCCAATGGCCTCTCCCAGCCTATCGTCCTCGCCAACCCCCATTATTATATTTGCACCATGGCCGGCCTCTATCTGGATATGGTCGTTTATTTCTCCTATTTCATCTATGGTGATTTCTTTAGATCCGGAAACGATGAGCAAAAGCACATTTTTGGCGCCCGTAATTTTATTGTCGTTCAGCAAAGGGGAGTCCAAAGCCTTCGTTATGGCCTCATTTGCCCTTGCGGAACCGGATGCGTTGGCCGAGCCCATGATGGCCGTACCACTGTTTGACAATACTGTTTTGGCATCGCGCAGATCTATATTCTGGGTATAGTGGTGGGTAATGACCTCGGCAATTCCCCTGGCCGCCGTGGCCAATACCTCATCTGCCTTGGAGAACCCTGCCTTAAACCCAAGGTTTCCGTAGACTTCCCTAAGCTTATTGTTGTTTATCACAATTAAAGAATCCACGTTGGCACGCAGTTTTTCAATGCCCAACTGGGCTTGATGGCATCGCATTTTACCTTCGAACAAGAATGGCATGGTAACGATGCCCACCGTTAGGATATCCATTTCCTTGGCCTGTTTTGCAATTACAGGGGCTGCACCTGTGCCTGTACCACCACCCATTCCTGCCGTTATAAATACCATTTTGGTGGTGGTATCTAACATAGCCTTAATATCCTGCATACTTTCTATGGCAGCTTGCTCGCCCACATCGGGGTTTGCCCCTGCCCCCAAACCTTCGGTAAGCGTTACCCCCAACTGAATTTTATTAGGCACGGGGCTATTGTTTAAGGCCTGGGAATCTGTATTGCAGATTACAAAATCCACACCATTGATCCCTGCCCTGAACATATGGTTGATGGCATTGCTGCCGCCGCCCCCTACGCCAATGACTTTTATGACATTGCTCTGATTCTTGGGCAAATCAAAAGCTATACTTTCAAATTCGGTGTTATTGCTCATAGTGTTTCTATTAATGGTTCTGAAATTGAGTGCTTATTTCGATGCGCTATTCTGCATTGTCCAAAAAATCCTTTAGTTTTTCGGACCATTTGTCAAAAATGGATTTCCGTTCCTTCCGCGCCACTGTTTTGGTGGCGGTACCACCATGTCCCTCATATACCTCTTCCGGAACGGATTGCCGTATTTCTTGTGACGCTTTGTTTTTGTTTCTGTTCTGAACGGCATTCATCAATAAACCTACCGCCGTGGCGTACAATGGGCTTGCTATCTCTTCATCCGAATCGCCTGCCAGATGTTCATTGGGGTACCCTATCCTGGTATCCATTCCCGTAATGTACTCGACCAACTGTTTTAAATGCTTTAGCTGACTCCCCCCCCCGGTGAGGACAATGCCTGCAATAAGTTTTTTCTTTTGTTCGTCATGTCCATAATTTTTGATCTCGACATACACCTGCTCCACAATTTCAACTACTCTGGCATGTATGATCTTGGACAGGTTCTTTAAGGTGATTTCCTTTGGATCCCTTCCCCTTAGACCGGGTATGGAAACAATTTCGTTTTCCTTATTTTCGCCCGGCCATGCAGATCCGAATTTTATCTTTAAAAGCTCGGCCTGCTTTTCAATGATAGAGCACCCTTCCTTAATGTCCTCGGTAATGACATTACCGCCAAAGGGGATTACGGCGGTATGCCTAATAATACCATCTTTAAAAATGGCAAGGTCCGTTGTGCCGCCACCTATGTCTATCAATGCCACCCCGGCTTCCTTTTCTTCCTGGCTTAAAACGGCATTGGCAGAGGCCAAGGGCTCTAACGTAATGTTCCCCAGATCAAGTCCGGCACTTTTAATGCAGCGTCCCACATTTTTGATCGAAGATACCTGACCGACAACAACATGGAAGTTGGCCTCCAACCGCCCTCCGTACATGCCTATGGGCTGCTTAATTTCAGCCTGCCCATCAACCTTGTATTCCTGTGGAAGTACATGTATAATTTCCTCTCCGGGCAACATCACCAATTTGTACACTTGGTTGCATAGTTTATCCAGATCATCCTCGTTGATCACCTCTTCGGAATCTATGCGCGTTATATAATCGCTATGCTGTAAGCTTCTGATATGCTGGCCCGCAATGCCCACCACAACAGAACCTATCTTTAGCCCGGAATTGGCCTCGGCCTGTTCCACCGCCTGTTGGATTGATTTTATGGTCTGTGTAATGTTATTGACCACGCCCCGGTGGACACCCAAACTTTTGGACCTCCCAATGCCCAAAACCTCGATTTTGCCATATTCGTTTTCCTTCCCAATAATGGCGACGATCTTTGTGGTGCCTATGTCCAAACCAACTGAATAATTCCCGTGTTCCATATGTTATATTTTACTGCAGACTACCTGATTACTAAACTCCAGACTTACCATACTGTATGCCTCCAACATTTTATCCTTCTCGGCCTTTTTGTAAAAAGCCATAAAATTGGTGAACTTCTCCTCCAGGTTTTCCACATTTCCCAGATTCACCACAAAATTCTCCATCCTAAATTTCAATTGGTACTTTTCATCATCCTCTATATGGATCCCTATCACGTTTTTTCTTAAAAAATCGTCATGGTTGATGTAGTTCAGGATCGTGTACGCATCTTCCAGACTTTTCCCTGTGATCTTACCTGTAATTATAGGCACCCTCGCAGAGTGATTGTTGGATAACGGCATACGTTTACCCTCATCATCCAGATAAAACTTTGTAATCCCCTCTACTCGTCCGATTGGCTTGCGTTGAACAATTTTAGACGTAAGCTCGCCATTTACAGTAAGATAAACTTGGGCACTTTTTACCATATTATTGGTCTGTATGACCTTTTCCATAGTATTCAAAACTAATTTTTCTTTGGGCACATTTACGAGCGTGCCATAATTTTGTATTAACAATTTATTAACCGTTTCCTGTGTTACATAAAGGTTTTGATCGCCAACAAAGGAAATGTTGATTCCGTTTATTTTCTTCTTATTGCTCCTTTGGTTGCTAAATACAAATAGCCCAATGGCCATGAGCGTTAGGGCCGTTACTTTTATATAATTCAAACTAGATTCCATATTCAAGTCCTTGTTTTATTTTTTCAACTTCCAATCCGATGTCGCCAGCGCCCATGGTAACCAGTACCTCTGCACGGCATTTTTTTATCGCTGCCAACAAATCACGCTTTTGCACCAAAGCCTTGTTGGGACTCCCAATTTTATCCATGAGCCATTTTGAGGTTATGCCCTGTATGGGTTTTTCCCTTGCGGGATAGATATCCAGCAATAAAATATGGTCGAACCTCGCCAGGCTTTCCGCAAAATCATCGGCAAAATCACTTGTCCTGGAAAATAAATGGGGTTGGAAAACGGCCAATACGGTCTTATTTGGGTGCATTTCACGAATGGCATCATGCACTGCATTGATCTCTGTTGGGTGATGTGCGTAATCATCTATATAAACAAGGTTGTCCCGATTGATCTTGTATGAGAACCTGCGCTGTACCCCTTTAAATGTTGCCAGTGCCCCGGCAAGGCGATACGGGGGGGATCCCAATTGTATCGCCATTGCAAAAGCGGCCAGACCGTTGAGCAGGTTGTGCCTTCCCGGCTTACTGAACTTTACTCCCTTAAGGGTGATTTCGGGAGTTCCCAAATCAAAAATGTAGGTACCATGTTCTATTTTAATGTTTTTTATGCAATAATCGGAACCGTCTTCTATTCCGTAGGTGATGCCTTTTAGCGGCAGCCCATTTCTAATGAACAGTTTTCCGCCCGGCTTCAACCTATCGGCAAAATCCCTAAAACTCTTTTGAAGTGCTTCGGCATTGCCGTAAATATCAAGATGGTCCGCATCCATAGAGGTAATGCAGGCCACATCCGGGGACAGCCGTAAAAAAGACCTGTCGAACTCATCGGCCTCTACCACGGAATATTCGGTGCCCTCCATCAAGAAATTACTATTGAAATCTTCCGAAATTCCACCTAAAAAGGCCATGAGCGGCGTTCCCGTCTCCTTTAACAGATGGGCGAGAATACAGGAAGTGGTGGTTTTGCCATGGGTGCCGGCAACCGCAAGGCAGAACGAGTTTTCGGTAACCAGACCCAACACTTCGGAACGTTTTTTTACGTGAAACCCATGGTCTAAAAAGTAGTTGAATTCCGTGTGTTCCCTTGGTACAGCCGGAGTATAGACCACAAGAGTGTTTGATGGGTCCAAATAGGTGTTTTTTATTAAATGCGTACTGTCCGAATAATGAATATCCATGCCCAAGGCGACCAGTTCTCGGGTCAACGGAACCTCCGTCTTATCATAACCGGCCACGTTTTTTCCGAGGAAATGGAAGTAACGTGCCAGTGCGGACATGCCAATGCCACCTATGCCTATGAAATAAACGTTATGGATCTCTTTTATATTCATTGCTCCTTTTTGCCGGCTCCTTTTAAAATCAACTTTTCTATTTCGTTTACAATCGCTTCCGTAGCATGCGGAAGGGCCATTTTTTTGATGTTTTTACGTATAGTCCCTTGTGTTTCCCCCGAAGCCAACAGCCCAGAAAAAACAGTTTCAAACTCCGTATCCAAATCCGTTTCCCGAATCATTAATGCCGCTTTCTGCCGTACAAGGGCCTGTGCGTTCTTTGTCTGGTGATCCTCTGACACGTTGGGAGAGGGTATAAAAAGCACTGGTTTCCCCACAATGCACAATTCCGAAACCGACCCCGCACCCGCTCTGGATATAATAAAATCGGCTGTGGCGTAGGCATAATCCATCTTATTCAGAAAATCAAAAACCTTTACCGTATCTGATGTGCACGATTTGTAGATTTCATAATAATGTGTGCCACATTGCCAAATAAGCTGAATCCCTAAAGTTTCGAAAAAGCTTAGTTTCGCTTTAATCAGTTCATTTATTTTTCCTGCGCCCAAACTCCCGCCCAAAACCAGTAAAGTGGCCTTGTCGGGATTCAATTTGAAAAATTGATAGGTTTCTTCCTTCCCACTTTTTCCATGGACCAATTCCTTCCGCACGGGATTGCCCGTTTTTATGATCTTGTCCGCTGGAAAAAATTTCTCCATGCCTCCATAAGCTACACATATTTTAGCCGCATTTTTTGCCAAAAGCCTGTTCGTGATCCCCGCATAAGAGTTTTGCTCCTGAATCAATACCGGTATACGCCGCCTGGAGGCCATGGCCACCAAGGGGCCACTGGCAAAACCCCCGGTCCCGATGACCACATTGGGCTTAAACTTTGTTACTATGCTCCTGGCCTTTATCAAACTAAGTATCAATTTAAATGGAAACACTATATTTTTTAGACTGAGTTTTCGCTGTAGTCCACTTATCCATAATCCTTCAATGGGGTATCCCGCCTGGGGCACCCTTTCCATCTCCATCCTATCCTTTGCCCCGACAAACAAAAATTCCGCATCGGGGTATCTGCTTTTTAATTCATTGGCTATGGCAATAGCAGGAAATATATGCCCTCCTGTGCCCCCTCCGGATAATATAAACCTATAATTGCCCACTCAATATTTCTAAAGGGTTCGTTTCATCTATTTTAACTTCCGGACGTTCCTTACCGTTCTGATAGCTTGCACTCAAAATGATGCCAATGGCCAAACAAGTCATCCAACTGGATGTTCCCCCACTGCTTATTAGGGGCAATGTCTGTCCGGTGACCGGAAATAGCTCCACCGCAACCGCCATGTTCAACAATGCTTGAAACACGATGGGCAAACCCACCCCGAGCACTACCAGTTTCCCAAAAGCCGTTTTGTTGCCGTTGGCCACGACCACGATCCTAAACAATAGCAGCAAGTAAAAAAATAGGAGCGCAAAACCTCCGATCAACCCATATTCTTCGATAATAATGGCATAAATAAAATCGGACGAGCTTTGTGGTAAAAAATTCTTCATAACGCTTTTTCCGGCACCATTGCCCACTATCCCACCTGTAGCGATGGCGATTTTTGCCTTTTCTATTTGATAGTCCGCTTCTGTATCTTCCGAATCCGAAAAACTTTCTATCCTATTCATCCATGTATCTACCCGATTTGGGAACAGATCTGGGACCGCCTTTGCGGTGAGGACAAACAGAGTAAGCGCCAAGAGCCCGGATCCTAAGATCCCGAACAAATATTTAGTGGGATACCCGCCCAAAAAACATAACAGTAACACCATGCAAAAGACAATGCCCGCCGTGGAAAAGTTGGCGGGAAGTATCAGGATCAACACCAAGAAAACAGGTATCCAAAGCGGCAATATACTTTCTTTGAAAGTTACGTTCCTGTCTTTTATTTTTGTGAGGTACCTTGCCACGTAGACCATAAGGACAACCATGGCCAAGCTTGAGGTCTGGAACGTGAACCCCACAAACGGTATGCGAATCCACCGACTGGCATTTGCCCCTTCAATGGTGGTTCCCTGTGCCAAAGTGTAGGCCAACAACAATAGCACAATAGGCATCGCAATGATAGAAAGTCCCTTAAAAAAATGTGTGGGTATCCTATGTACCCCATAAATAATCCCGAAACCCAAAAACAAAAGCAGTGCATGTTTAACCAAATAGCCAAAGGTGGTACCGTTGCCCACCACATACACCAAATTACTGCTGGCACTGTACACGGGCAAAAACGAAAACAAGGCCAATAGTGCCACGACCGCCCAAATAGCCTTATCCCCCTTTATATTTTTAAACAGCTCTATCACCTGTTACAAATTTTTTATTGCTTCCTTAAATTGATTTCCCCTATCCTCATAGTTTTCAAAAAGATCGAAACTGGCGCAGGCAGGCGAAAGAAGCACCGTATCTCCCCGTTCGGCAATTTTATACGCAACCTTAACGGCTTCTTCCATGGCATAGGTCTCTACCAAAAGATCTACCACATTCCCAAAAGTGTCCTTTATCTTATCATTGTCCAGTCCCAAACAAATGATGGCCTTTACCTTTTCCCTTACCATGGCCATTAGCTCTTTATAATCATTCCCCTTATCCACGCCGCCAACAATCCAAACGATGGGGGCCTTAACGCTATCCAAAGCGTAGTAGGTTGAATTGACGTTGGTTGCCTTTGAATCGTTAATGTACTGCACATGGTGTATTTTAAGTACCTTTTCCAATCGATGTGGGGCGCCCTGGAAGTTTTCGATACTTTCCCTTATGGTGGCCTTGCGAATGCCTACAAGTTTGGCGGCGGTACTGGCCGCCATGGTGTTCTTAAGGTTGTGTTTCCCCTCTAATGCTAAAGTATCAGTTGTCATTTCAATGCTATCGTTTTGTGTTTTCACAATTAGTTGTTTGTCTTTTATATGTGACCCTTCCCCTTCTTTTTCCGAAAGTGAAAAAGGCAATAATTTGGGTTTGACGGGATGTTCCTTCAGCCAATCTACAAGTGTCCCGTCATCGTAATCATAAATAAGGTAATCCCCATTGGTCTGGTTTTCCGTGATCCGAAATTTGGAAGCGATGTAGTTTTCAAACTTATATCCATACCGATCCAAATGGTCCGGGGTAATGTTGGTTATAATGGAAATATGTGGTTTAAAGTCTATAATTCCATCCAACTGAAAGCTGCTGATTTCGAGCACATAGTAATCGTAATCGTTTTCGGCCACCATCTTGGCAAAGCTATCCCCAATGTTTCCAGCCATTCCCACATGTAGTCCCCCCGCTTTTAAAATGTGGTAGGTGAGCATGGTGGTGGTGGTCTTGCCATTACTTCCCGTAATGCCTATGATCGTTGCATCTGTATATCTCGATGCAAATTCAATTTCAGAGATTACCGGAATATCCTTTGCCCTTAATGCAATTACCAATGGTGCCTTGTCCGGAATGCCCGGACTTTTCATGACCAGATCAGCGCTCAAAATTTTGGATTCGGTATGTCGTTCCTCTTCCCAATCAATCCCAAAATGTCCAAGAACTTCTTTATACTTTTCTTTTATCCTTCCTACATCCGACACAAAAACGGCATACCCTTTTTTCTGCCCCAAAATGGCGGTCCCCACTCCACTTTCCCCTCCTCCCAAAATAACCAACCGCTTCATTTACCGCACCTTTAAGGTCACTATGGTAACAATGGCCAATAGAATCCCAATGATCCAGAACCGAGTGACTATTTTGCTTTCGTGATATCCTTTTTTCTGGTAATGATGATGTATTGGAGCCATTAGAAAAACGCGTTTTCCCTCACCCGACCGTCTTTTGGTGTATTTAAAATACCCCACCTGGACCATCACTGAAATGGATTCCGCAAAGAAAATCCCGCACAATACGGGTATCATCAATTCCTTGCGAATTATAATGGCTATAACCGCGATGACCCCTCCTATGGTAAGGCTCCCGGTATCTCCCATAAAAACCTGTGCCGGGAAGGCATTGTACCATAAAAAGCCTACAAGTGCCCCGACAAATGCGGTAATAAAGACCACCAGTTCGCCCACTTTGGGGATAAACATAATGTCCAGGTATTCCGAAAATATGATATTCCCCGATACCCATGTAAAAATGCCCAAAGTGAGCACAATAATGGCCGAAGTCCCTGCCGCAAGGCCATCTATGCCATCGGTAAGATTGGCCCCATTGGAAACCGCCGTAACAATAATGATGATTATGGGTATAAAAACGAGCCAGGCATAACCGGCCAAGCCTTCACCTGCCCAAGTGATAAAGCTTGTATAGTCCAACTCATTGTTCTTAAAAAACGGCACCGTTGTTTTGGTGGACTTGATCTCCAGCCCCTGCACTTTCCCTACAGTATAACTTGGTGTGATTATTGTTTTACTCCGTTCCTTCATGGTAACTTCCGGATGAAAGTACAGGGTTGTCCCGACGATCAATCCCAATACGACCTGCCCTAAAACCTTAAACCTTCCCTTTAGCCCCGCCTTATCTTTTTTGAACACTTTAAGGTAATCATCCACAAACCCAATGATCCCCATCCAAACCATGGTAAAGATTAGCAGGATCACGTAAATATTGTCCAATTTAGCAAACAGCAAAACAGGGATCAAGGTCGATAAAATAATGATCAAGCCCCCCATGGTAGGCGTGCCCGCCTTTTGCTGCTGCCCCTCCAGCCCAAGGTTCCGGACCGTTTCCCCAATCTGTTTGCGTTGGAGCATAAGAATTATTTTCTTTCCATAGGTCGTTGCTATGATAAGGGAAAGCAATACCGCCAAAGCGGCCCGGAACGTAAGGAACTGGAATAGCCCCGCTCCCGGTAGTTGGTATTGTTTTTCCAGATATTCAAACAGATAATACAACATAATTCCTTGGTCCTGTTTTCATTTCACCCCAGACTAAAAGAGGGTCTTTACTATTTTATTTGTTTAAACTTGCCAATACTTCCTTGACTATTTTAAAATCATCAAAATCTTCCCTTTTCCCTTTGGTTTCCTGATAGGTCTCATGGCCTTTTCCAGCCACCAGAATAATATCATTGGCATTGGCCAATTGGCAAGCTGTTTTTATGGCCTGTTGCCTGTTCTCTATGGATAATACCTTCTTTACATTCTGAGGCTCTACCCCAGCCTCCATTTCTTCTATGATCACGGACGGTATTTCGTTCCTAGGATTATCTGAAGTAAAAATGGCCTTATTGCTCAGTTCTGATGCGATATGACCCATAACCGGACGCTTTGATCTGTCTCTGTCACCACCACACCCCACGACGGTGATGACATTTTCATTTCCAGTTCTCAATGTATTGATAGTATCAAGTACATTTTTAAGCGCATCCGGTGTATGGGCATAATCAACAATAGCTGTAATTCTTTCCTTGGATATAAAATATTGAAAACGTCCATCCACGTTTTCCAATTCGCTGAGCAGTCTCAAGATTTCCAATTTCTCCAACTCCAATAAATCTGACGTACCATAAATGGCCAACATATTATAGGCATTGAAATTCCCAATCAGTTTGGACCACAGCTCCTGCCCATCAATTTTCAAGAGTTGACCACTAAACTGATTTTCCATGATTTGGGCACGGTAATCCGCATAGGTTTTAAGGGCATAGGTAAATTTTCTGGCCTTGGTATTCTGCAACATCACCAGGCCATTCTTATCATCTATATTGGTAAGCGCGAACGCTTTTTTGGAAAGGTTATCGAACAACAGCTTCTTGGTATCCCTGTACTCTGCAAAAGTTTTGTGGTAGTCCAGATGGTCATGGGTAAGGTTAGTAAAAATAGCCCCCTCAAAAATCAAGCCTTCAGTACGTTTCTGATGAATGCCATGAGAGCTCACTTCCATAAAGCAATATTCCACCCCGGCCGTATTCATAAGGCTTAAATGCGCATTGATGGTCAAAGCATCGGGCGTAGTATGACTGGTGGGATATTCTTTTTCATCCACCATAATTTTTATGGTAGAGATTAAGCCCACCTTATACCCCGCTTTTTTGAACAGTTGATACAACAGTGTACTGACCGTGGTCTTTCCATTGGTGCCGGTAACCCCGACCAGTTTTAGGTTTTTAGAGGGATTGCCATAAAAATTGGATGCCATTATGGCCAAGGCCTTGTTGCCATTATCTACCTCTATATAGGTTATGCCATTGGCCATGTGTTCTGGAAGTACTTCACAAACAATGGACCTTGCACCCGAAGCTATGGCTTTTTCAATATAGAGGTGGCCGTCTACCAAAGTCCCTTTTATGGCCACGAAGACGTCGTCCAAGCCCACCATTCTGGAATCGAAACAAATGGTATTGATCAACAGCGAAGTGGTCCCACTAACCGCGGAAAGGCCAACCCCGTACAATATGTCCTTTAATACCTTCATGAGAGTTCCAAAACTATTTTATCTACCTTTCTTAGATCCGTTCCTTTGGATATGGATTGCCTTTTCACCTTTCCGTTTCCCTTTGTTTCCACTTCCAGTCCCAAATTTTCCAAGATGGCCACCGCATCCATTCCGCACATACCCTCCACATCAGGGACCGTACTGTGTTTTTTCTGGGCCTCTACAAAATATTCCTGATATTCCTTCTCTAGCTCCTTGCCATCGGTCTTAAGATCGTCCAACTCATCCAGTAAGGGCGAGGAGGTATATATTTTTTGTGCAATGGATTTGAACACCGGGCCAGATACGTCCGCACCGTAGTACCCAACGCTTTTATCGGGTTCATGGATCACCACGATACAGGAATATTTGGGATCTTCCGCAGGGAAATATCCCGCAAAAGAGGAAATGTACTTTAACTTGTTGGGGTCTTTTGAAACATAATCCTTTTGGCAGGTGCCCGTTTTTCCGGCCATTGAGAAATTGGGGGTATACAGTCCATGGCCTGTTCCATATTTTTTCTCCACAACATCCTTCAGCAATTGTTTCACCACTTTGGCGGTTTCTTTGGAACAAATGGATGGATTGATGATTTCCTTATCGAACTTATAAATAGTCCTGTCCCATTCCTTTACTTCTTTAATAAGCCTTGGTTTTAGCATTTCCCCATCGTTGGCAATGGCGTTATAAAAAGTAAGGGTCTGCAATGGTGTTAATGATACCTCGTACCCATGGGACATCCACGCCAGGGAAATACCGGACCAACCTTTATCTCCCGGATATCGGATCACAGGTTTGCCTTCCCCGTTTACCGGAAGGCCCAGTTCCCTGTGAAGCCCCATGTTCATTAACCTATCCACATATTTTTCCGGATTGCCCTTATACCCGTTATGTATTATTTTGGCGAATGCCGTATTGGAGGAAACTTCAAATGCACGGGCAGCCGAAATTTTTCCATAACCCCCATTTTTGGAATCCCTGACCGTTCTATCAAAGACCTTCCACTGCCCATTCCCTGTATCTATAATCGTACTGGTATCGATCACTTTATCTTCCAAAGCGGCCACCATGGACATCAACTTAAAGGTAGAACCGGGTTCGTGCGATTCCCCAATGGCATAGTTCAACCGCTCATAATACTTTCCATCATTGGTCCTGCCCAAATTTGAAATGGCTTTGATCTCGCCTGTCTTTGTCTCCATTACAATAACACAACCATGATCTGCCTTATATTTTTCAAGTTGTGATAAAAGCGCATGATGTGCGATGTCCTGTATATTGATGTCTATGGTAGAAATAACATCGTACCCATCTTTGGGCTCCACAATATTATCAAACCCAATAGGTTTCCATTGCCCTTTGGCAATCTTTTGCTTTAACCGTTTGCCCTCAACACCCCTTAAGTATTGGCCAAATGCACCCTCCAGCCCCACTCTGGTATAATATCCGTTTTCATCTACGCGCTCATACCCCACGCTCCGTTCCGCGATTTTTCCCAATGGATGTTCGCGAACGGTCCTTTGTTCTACTATCAACCCCCCTTTGTATGGCCCCTTATTGAAAAGTGGCAACTGTTTAACCTTTATATAATCCGAATAATCCACGTCCCTGGCGACCAAGGTGTACCTGTTCTTGTTGGCTTTGGCCTTGCGCAACAATTGTTGGTACTGCGGAGAAGGCTTACCGAAAAGTTCCGACAGGCCATTGGAAAGGTTGCTTACATTGGTTTCAAAATCCTTGTTGTTTACGGTCAGCGCATCAAACCTTATGGTGTATTTTGAAACCGAAGTGGCCAATAGGCTACCATCTCCTGAGTATAAATTTCCCCTGTTGGGAGCTATTGTGAACATTTTCTCCGTACGATCCAAAGCCATTTTTCTGTACTTGTCCCCATCTACCATTTGAATGCATACAAGCTTAGCCATTACGGCGACGGCGAACAGAAACAGACCAGTTGCAACAAGGTACGTACGGGCCAATATGTTCTTTTCCCTATTTGGCATCACTTTCGGTATTTTATCTTAATTTTTTTTGGAGGGGTTTCAGAGGGGTACAGCCCTTCTTCTTCCACGGTTTGCATTATTGTGGATTCCAATTTTAATCTTTGCACATCAGAGCGCATATCCACGAATTGGCTCCTGAGCTCCTTGACTTCTTCGTTCAATGCCGCAATCTTGTGCACTTTAACATCCGCACTATGCGAGCTCGCAATCATCATCGTGGCCAGAAAGGAGGCGAAAATGATGAAAAGCCAATTTTTTGGGGCATCCCCACTGATTAAAAATTTCCCTTTTAATATGTCCAGAACCCTTTTTTTCATTCTTGTTCCACTATCAAATACATGTTACCTAAACTCTTTTGTAACGGTAGGGCGGGTGGGCACCCAATTATCGGACCCTTCTCTCAGCCACCCTTAATTTTGCACTTCGTGCCCTTTTGTTCAATGCTATATCTTTTTTTGAGGGGATAATTAAATCCCCTACTTTTTTAAAGGGAATGTCGCTGTTCCCATAAAAATCCTTTTCCGGCTCCCCTTCAAATTTCCCCGTACCTATGAACCGTTTTACCAATCGGTCCTCCAAGGAATGGTAGCTTATGAAACTTAGCCTGCCCCCTGCGTCCATAAGTTCGGCCGTTTGCCCCAAGAACTCCATTAGCGCCCCCATTTCTTGGTTCACTTCAATCCTAATGGACTGATAAATCTGCGCCAAAACCTTATGTTCCCTATGCTTTGGCAAAAATTGCCGGAGCACAGCCTTCAGCTCTTCCGTTGTTCTTATCAGCTTTTCTTCCCGGAAAGCCACTATTGTTTTTGCTATCACGTTTGCATTTCGCAGTTCGCCATATTGAAACAATACCCTGCTCAAATCCCCAAAACCGTAATCGTTCACAACTTCAAAGGCGGAAAGCGTGTTGCGCCTGCTCATCCTCATGTCCAAATCCGCATCAAACCGTGTTGAAAATCCGCGCTCCGCCTTATCAAATTGGTGCGATGAAACCCCAAAATCGGCCAATATCCCATTTACTTTCCGAATGCCATAGAACTTTAAAAACTGTGTTATATGCCTAAAGTTTTCATTGATCAGCACAAAGCGATGGTCATCGATACGATTCGCCAATGCATCCTCATCCTGATCAAATGCAAATAACCTTCCGCCACTTCCAAGCCTTTTCAATATTTCCCCTGAATGGCCACCGCCGCCAAAGGTCACATCCACATACACACCATCTCCCTTTATATTGAGCCCATCTACGGACTCCTTCAGCAAAACAGGATTATGATACCCCATCCCCGTCATCTCCCATTACTTCCTCTGCCAAATCCCCAAAATTTTCCGCCGTTTCATCTAATACCTTCTCGTAACTTCCTTTGTCCCAAATTTCTATGATGTTAATCGCAGAACTCAAAACAACCTCTTTGCCAATCCCTGCAATATCCACCAGGTTCTTGGGTATCAAAAGCCTTCCCGTGGCATCTATCTCCACCACTTTTACCCCAGCCGAAAAACGTCTTATAAAATCATTGTTCTTTTTTACGAACCTGTTCTTTTTGTTCATTTTTTCCATAAGCACGTTCCATTCGTCCATAGGATAAAGCTCCAAGCAGGGATGGAAAACAGATCTTTTTATTACAAAACCTTTGTTCAATACGGGAGCCATCTGATTTTTAAGGGCCACGGGCAACATGACCCGGCCTTTAAAATCCGCTGTACAATCGTATGTGCCTATAAAACTGATCACTTGAATGGTTGGCTTTTGTAATTAAACTCAAATATATATAATTTATTACCACAAATTACCACAAATTACCACTTTGTTAATAAAAATTTAAAATTTATCAAAAGTTAGTCTTCCAAACCAACAAAAGCACTTTCCGTGGCATCGATCAAAAATGGGCCCTGCCGGCTTTGTCCCTAAAAAATCCATTGGAAACAACCGTCCCCAATGCTTGCATCGGGAACGGTTGTTAGATCAAAAATTTTTGTGCCCACGTTACAGAATACGCTTATGATAGGAAATCCCTATATTTGCCAACTGAGAATAGAAGTTACCTTGATGAAACATAATATTATTACAGAGGGAAAATACCGGTACATGGAAGCTGGCGAGGGTACTCCAATTATTATCCTGCACGGACTGATGGGCGGGTTGAGCAATTTCCATGGTGTGATGAACTATTTTCCAAAAAAGGGATATAAGGTATTGGTCCCTGAACTGCCCATATATGAAATGCCCTTATTACGGACCAACGTAAAGAGTTTCGCAAAGTTTTTGGAACGTTTCATAGCGTTTAAAAAACTGGAAAACGTAATCCTTTTGGGAAACTCTTTGGGAGGGCACATAGGCCTGTTGCACACCAAATTATACCCAAAAACAGTAAAAGCCCTTGTGATCACAGGAAGTTCGGGATTGTATGAAAGTGCCATGGGCGACGGTTATCCCAAACGGGGCGATTACGAATTCATTAAAAAGAAGGCGCAGGATGTCTTTTACGATCCGGAGATCGCCACCAAGGAAATTGTAGATGAAGTATTTGCCACTGTAAACAACAGGATGAAGTTGGTAAAGACCTTGGCCATTGCAAAAAGTGCCATTCGGCACAATATGTCCAAAGACCTCCCCAAAATGCAAACACCCACTTGCATCATATGGGGAAAGAACGATTCGGTGACGCCTCCCAATGTTGCCGAGGAATTCCATAACCTGCTCCCCGATTCTGATTTGTTTTGGATAAAAAAATGTGGCCATGCCCCCATGATGGAACGGCCAAAAAAGTTTAATTCCATTTTGGAAGCTTGGTTGGAAAAGCGTAATTTATAATATAGAATCTCATGAAAATAAAGTCGGCCGACTTTGTAATGAGCAATTCCAATGTGGTCAATTGCCCCAACGATCCGTTGCCCGAATATGCGTTCATTGGGCGCTCAAACGTTGGGAAGTCTTCATTGATAAACATGTTGACCGAACGAAAAAACTTGGCAAAAACTTCGGGCAGACCGGGGAAAACACAGCTTATAAACCATTTCAGGATAAACAATAACTGGTTTTTAGTGGATTTGCCCGGTTACGGATATGCCAAAGTGTCCAAAAAAAGCAAAAAAACCTTTCAAAAATATATTACCGAATATTTTAAAAAACGGGGACAATTGGTCTGTGCGTTTGTACTGATAGACATAAGGCACGAACCCCAAAAAGTGGATCTGGAATTTATGGAGTGGATGGGAACCGAACGGATTCCATTTTGCATTGTTTTTACAAAAGCGGACAAACTAAAGCCAAATGCCATAGAAAACCATACGAAAGCATACATTGATGCATTGTTGTCCGGAATTTGGGAAGAGGCACCGCCCCATTTTGTTAGTTCGTCCACCAGTGGTGCTGGAAAGGATGAACTATTGCTTTATATCGGCAGGCTAAACGAGCGCTTTTTCAATGAATCCTAAGCGTCTGTGTCCCGTGCTACATTTGCATTACCGGCATCGCCCCTTTTATTGATCAAATCTATCAAGGCCTCCGCATTATCCAGTGCGTTGAGTTCTTCCGTTCCCACATAGACATTAAGTTCATCCTCGGTTTCAGCCAAAATTATGGGAAAGGTAAATTTATACCCGAACTTAGACGCATATTGCTTTGCAAACTCATCTTTGTGCAAGAAAACCATATCCATATTATCTTGCCCTCTAAACTTTCTCCATATTTTATTTTCCGTAAACACCCCAAAGGTAATATCACAAAGGTGGCAATCATAGGTGCTTGGGCTTAAGATTTTATGGGCGCTGTCCAACAGTGCGTTCCGTTTGCCAGAATTGGCATTGTAAATAAAAAGAAGTTTGGTTGTTGTAGCTTTTTCCATTGGTGCTATTTATAACAGTCTTGTCTTAGTCCGTTCGATGTTTAAAAGCTTACCTAATTGAAAATTTCACCAGCCTACTTTTTCAACTCCAGATTATCGGCAAAATAGGCGCAGAAATCTTTCATGGTAGCGGTCATTTTCTCATCCTGAGTGGCCTTCATAAAAGTATCTGCCAAGGAAAGTAAGGTTTGGTGAAAGAAAATCTTCATTTCATCTACGGGCATATCCTTGGTCCATAAATCTATTTTCAAAGATTCCCTGTTCTTGCTGTCCCAAACTGACAAAAGCATCGCCTTGGCCTTTTCGTTCACTATACCCCCATCTTCGGCAGACCAGGTAAGTTCTTCGGGAACCCTGTTTGCATCCAACCCAACAGTTAGTTTAATTTCAGAAGTATGAAGTTTTGCCATTTTATTTTCTTGGTTTGTAATTCGATTTTTCAAATATTTCTTTCGCAGACACACCTAACATTTGTTGCAAGGAAACCTTGTTGTTATCCATAAAGGATCGTACTATCTGCCAGCCCATATACCTACCGACACGTCCGGGCGATTCATTATCCAATTCCAATTGAAATTTGGAGAAAGGGGCGGGATCCAAAAACCGTGGCCCCAACTTACTATCCGTACTGTATAAAAGCCCGTTTTCTATAAAATGGCGCCAAATCTGTTCTTCATTGGCCTGCGCCCATGCCATCTGTTCCTGTGAATACTTTATCTTTTGGGCATCGGTATTCGTTGGCATAAGCTTTTCCTTTAAATACAGCTCTTTACCGTAGTAGATCATTTGCGAGAGAAAAACCCTGTCCGTAGGATAGAAAACCACACTTTTGGCAAATGCACTGGCCACATCCCCCACAAGGTATTGCTTATCCAATTCGGCGGCGACATACTTGGGCAGACCCATATAAAACCTATGTTCGGACCCTAAATAATTATCTAACCCAATGAGCAGTAAGGAGTCTGTCAATATAATCCTATTGTTATAATCCACATCCGATATTAGGGCAACTATTTTGGGCATGGGGTATTTTGGGAAGTAAAATCTTATATGTTGAAAGAGCGATTTCAAATCCTCTTCCTCTTTAGCAAAGTCCTTAAACGTACTGCCCACTTCGCCGCTCAATTCGACCTGAATGGAATCCTGAAGTTTTTCCACCCAAATACTATCGGCATATTGGGCAGGAAAAAGAAAGGGATACTTATTTTTAAGCATGGGGATCTCCGTGGGATCGGCATGGGAAAATTCCTGATCGAAACGGGCTATTTGAAGATTGATCGGTATTTTGGAAATTCCATCGGCAACGGCATCCCTGTCATTACATCCAAAAAAACCCAATAAAATCAGTAAAATGATAAAAATTGGTTTTTCCATATAAAGTAATTCCCTTAATGTTTTCTTTTTAATACCCAACGCTTTATTTTTACCCTGCAAAGTTAATTTTTTTTAAAGAATATAGCCCTTCATGCAAACTGAAAAAGTAATAGACCATATAGTTGATTGGCTAAAGGATTATGCATTGAAAGCCAAAATGAAAGGCTTTGTAATCGGTATCTCAGGAGGGATAGATTCTGCGGTGACCTCCACACTCTGTGCCAAAACCGGTTTGGACGTTTTGTGCCTGGAAATGCCCATACACCAAGCGCAAAACCAAATCGTACGTGCCTCGGACCATGTACGTTGGCTACAGGATAATTATAGCAACGCCCAAAGACAATTGGTAAACCTGACCACTGTCTTTGATAGTCTGCTTTCTGCATTGCCCAAAGTAGGGAACGAAGAAGACCGCTTTATGTCCCTGGCCAATACAAGGGCAAGGCTCCGGATGGCCACACTTTACTATTTTGCTTCCCTTCACCGTTATTTAGTGGCCGGCACAGGGAACAAAGTGGAGGATTTTGGCGTTGGGTTTTACACAAAGTACGGCGATGGGGGTGTGGATTTAAGCCCGATCGCAGATTTGCTAAAGACGGAAGTTTATGAGATGGCCAAAGTATTGAACATAAACCAAGCCATATTAAAGGCACCGCCAACGGATGGCCTTTGGGGGGACGACAGGACCGATGAGGACCAGATAGGGGCCTCTTATCCCGAACTGGAATGGGCCATGTATATGAACGACTTGGGCAAAACGGCAATTGACTTTGCCGGAAGGCAAAAAGAAGTCTTTCTCATTTATAAAAAGTTCAATCTGGCCAACCATCATAAGATGCTCCCCATCCCTATCTGTGAGATTCCCATGGGCCTAAAATAACCGCTGGACTAATAATCAAGTGATTAAATCGAATAAATAGTTTTAAAATCGTTTTCTTTGATAAAATTATCCAACTTTGTATTGAAAATAAGATAATTTAAACTTACATTGCGTGTCAGTTTTTAGAGACGTATCAGGAAGTGTAAAATCTAGTAAACCCTACCAAAATGATAAAAATTTTAATTGCAGACAACCATCCAATTATACGAATGGGGGTAAAAAACGTATTGGACGCAGTTCCGGATTTCAACGTCATTGGTGATGTTGCCACAACTTCAGAACTTTTTAAAAAATTGGAAGAGGTTTCTCCGGACGTGGTTTTGTTGGAAATGGACATTCCCGAAATCAATGGGATAGCCGCCTTACGAAAAATAAAAAAGGAGTTTCCGGGAATCAAGGTCTTGATTTTCAGCGGACAGTCCGAAGATGTGTATGCGTTAAGCACCATTAGGGCGGGGGCTTACGGTTATCTTTCCAAAACCGCCGATGTTGATTACATCGTGAGCGCCGTTAGAAAAGTGGGCGATGGAAATATGTTCATTACCAATGAATTGGCCCAACGCCTCGCCTTTGACGAAGGAACGCAAAAACCACGAAGGTTCTTTAGAAAACTTTCTTCTAGGGAAGTGGAAGTACTTAAACTTTTGGCCAGTGGAAAACGAAACAAGGATGTGGCCGAAGGCCTAAACCTTAACGAAAAAACGGTAAGTACGTACAAAGCGCGATTAATGCGCAAACTGAATGTGGATAATTTAGTGGACCTATTGCAACAGGCAAAAGCATTGGAGCTCTACTAAACAGATCATTGCCCATAACAAAAAAAGCCCCAAGCAATGCTTGGGGCTTTTTTTGTTATGGGCTTTGACCTATCTTAAATGGAGAGTACCCTACCAAGTTTTTCACTTAGCAGTTTTTCCAATTCTTTATAATTCCTGACCTCTTCAAGGATTTCCCTGTTATCCGCATTTTCTTGGGTTTTATCCCCAAGGGAATTTACCAATTTCTTGATCAAGAAACAACGTAAGGTTAGTATTGTCTCATTCACCAACTGAATAACACCCTGCTTTTTATCCTTCGGGAAAATGTCTTTCCGTTCCCAATCGTGCATACTGTACTTTTCTTCTTCCATAAGGATAGTGGAGATTATGGAAGTGGTCTCTTGATCCAATACGGCCATAAATGAGCTGGTTTCAAAATCTTCCTTAGTGTTCAGTTCCTCTATCAATTTATAATAAATGCCTCTGAACCTTCCATCGGTAAATTCTATCTCATCTTCCTGAAGGTTCAGGTAAATCTTCTCATAAACTTTAACCTGCAACAGTTCCTTTTCGGATATCAGGTCGCCACTTTCATTTTCCCTCAGTACATCATCCTCAAAATCCTCTTTTAAATTGCCGTACAATAAAAGTATCTCTATGATCTTCCGCTCCAAAACATATTGAACATCTACTTTTTCGAAACCCTCATCATTCCGGACAACCTCAAAACTCTTTTGCTCCTGCCTTACCTTGAGAGAAACGTCCGCGACCTCTTTTTTTCCTATCTGGGCGAGCGTGTTAAACAGAACTCCCTCGGAAATATTCATGATCTGGGCACATTCCTGAATGTATATTTCTTTTTTGATACGATCCGGGATCTTGGAAATACTGTTTACGATATCCCGGACCGTATCGGCCCTTTTTATAGGGTCATTGGCAGATTCGGCAAAAAGTAAAGAAGCCTTGAACTGGATAAAGTCTTTGGAATTCTCCTGTAAATAGAGGATAACATCTTCGTAGCCATTGTTTTTTGCAAAGCTATCCGGATCTTCATTTTCGGGAAACGTGCAAACCTTAACGTTCATTCCCTGTTCCAAAATAAGGTCTATTCCCCTAAGTGAAGCCCGCAATCCCGCCGCATCCCCATCAAAAAGTACTGTAATGTTCTTGGTTAACCTGTTTATCAGTCGTATTTGATCCGGTGTCAAAGCCGTACCGCTAGAGGCTACGACGTTATGGATACCTCGTTGGTGGAACTGTATCACATCGGTATACCCTTCTACCAAATAGCAATTGTCCTGTTTCGCTATGGCTTGTTTGGCAAAATAAATACCGTAGAGCACTTTACTTTTGTGGTAAATATCGCTTTCGGGAGAATTTAGGTATTTGGCCGCTTTTTTATCATTGACCAAGATACGCCCGCCAAAGCCCAGCACCCTACCGCTCATGGAATGTATAGGGAACATGACGCGTCCTTTGAACCGGTCGAATTTTTTGGCGTTAGCCGCATCGGAAGCATCTTCTTTAACTATGGTAAGCCCCGTTTTCTCCAAATAATTTAATTGATACCCTTTGGAAAGGGCCTCATTGGTAAAGGCATCCCATTGGTCCAGATTATAGCCAAGACCAAATTTCCTGATCATTTCGTCCGTAAACCCCCTTTCTTTAAAATAGCTTAAGCCTATGGCCTTGCCCAATTCGTGCTCCCAAAGGATTTCCTGATAATACTTTTGGGCAAATTCGGAAACCAAGTACATGCTTTCCCGTTCGTTCGCGTCCTCTTTTTGTTCATTGCCCTGTTCGGTCTCCTCTATTTCAATATTGTATTTTTTGGCCAAGTATTTTATGGCTTCCGGATAGGTGAAATGTTCGTGCTCCATTAAAAAGGCCATCACATTGCCCCCCTTACCACTGCTAAAATCCTTCCAGATCTGCTTTACGGGCGA
>JBGTBA010000153.1:0-26671 GCA_041749595.1 Flavobacteriaceae bacterium
ACTATTTAACATGATAAAAATCATGTAATCAACATTTTACTTCATTTTCGAATTTTTATTTTCGATTTTCTTAGAAGCACGGACTTACTGTTAATCCCTCTGGTAATCTATAGGGAACGCAAGGGATATCAGGATTTAGAAAAATTTTGAACAGGACAAGCGCGTGCGGTGTGTGATGCGCACGTTAAAATAATTTTGTAATCTGCCGGTTTTGGGGTTGGCTTTGGAAATACGTGTACCATTACCGTTATGTTAATAATGGTAGAACCTGGAACGAATGATTTGCTCTTTTGCTCAAAAGCAACCGCCGAATTGGCCAGAAATTCCTGCTTTTATTGGGAAATCTGATTGGGGTGCAAATCAAACCTAACGGCAAGCTCCGAGAGCGTTTCCCACTCTTTTAGTGCCTCTATGGCAACTTTTGCCCCGAACACCGATCAAACTTTCTTCTGCTTTTTTTCATGGTTTTCACTTGATTAAATCCATGCTTTTTTTCAATTAATCAAGTGGTCTTATTTTGTAGGGGTATTATAGTAGGGAGACCAAGCACAACGAGGAACTCATGGAGAGCCGTTACGCCCTGTTGAAGAACCCGGAGAACCTGACCGAGAAACAGCGTATACAGTTCCAGGCCATAAGGGACGGGAACTATCAGGTCGCAAAGGTATGGCAGGTCAGGGAGAACTTCAAGGAGCTCTTCGGCAAGCAGGACGATAAGGGCAGCGGGCTCCTGCTGTTCCTAAAATGGGTATCGGACTCCGTGGAAAGGAAGATAAAGGAAGTAGACAAGGTGGCACAGGTCTTCCAAGACCATCTTTGGGGAGTGGTCAACGCCATTGGTGACAAGGATCAGCAATGCCCATGGCAGAAAGGATCAACGGGAAGATACGGGAAATAAAGACCATTGGGAAAGGGTATAGGAGATTCGAGAATTTCAGAAACGTAATCCTGTTTTTTCATGGAGGACTTAACCTTTACCCATTAAAATAAGGGTAGAACCACTTTTTTAAGCCGTAATTGCCTAGGTAATACCCTGTGTATTACGCTCATTTTCGAACGTTTAAGATACGATCCATCACCCAACTGGTATGAGCTGCCGTTTCGCCTGTGGAAGGATGCGCTCTGTTTCCTAACAGATGTTCCCGTATATTTTCCACATGAAATTGCTGCACGTGTTTTGGGTGTTCAATAAAGAGTCGGGTTGTTCCGTTGCCTCGCTCTAAAACTATTTTTTCTTCGTCAAAAACAGAAAAGGCAATACGGCCTTCACTCCCAAAAATCGCCACGGTATCTTTCCGGTCGTTACAACCAAAATTCCAACTGCCTTCTCCCGTTACCCCGGTTTTATGTTGCCAACAGCCTGTAATGGCATCTTTGGCCGAATAAAGTCCCTGTTGGTTGGCACTAATGCCATAAGCGGATTCTATATCGCCCAACAAATAGGTAAAAAGATCCAATCCATGACTGGCCAAATCATCAAAATATCCGCCCGGAGCAACGTTTGCATCGGTTCTCCAGTTATAGGTACCACTGAGATCTAATGGCGAAGGAGGCTTGCGCAAATGCCATTGAATATGTCTTACGGTACCAATTTTACCCTGATCCAACCATTGCTTTACGTTGAGGAATCGAGGCAATGAACGGCGGTAATACGCTGTAAATAGGGGTATTTCCTTTTCTTTAAAGGCGGTGGCTATGGCTAAACTTTCGGTGTAGTTGGGTGCCAAAGGTTTTTCAATACAACAGGGTTTTCCAGCTTCGGCAACTTTTAAGGCATAGTACAAATGGCTATCAGGCGGCGTGGCAATATATACGGCATCTATTTCTTGGTCGCCAATGAGTGCGTCGGCATCGGAGTACCATTTGGGAACCCCATGTCGCATTGCATAGTCGGCCGCTTTTTCAGCATCCCGGCACATTACGGCCAGAAGTTGAAAGTCCGCTGTTTTTTGATAGGCCGGGCCGCTTTTTAGTTCGGTTACCGCGCCACAACCGATAATTCCCCATCGTACGGACGCTGATTTTATGAGTGCGTTTTTCATAAGCAGTGAATAATTGTTGGGTTACTAGAGCTATTTTGTATAAAAATAGAAAATATATTCCCAACAATCCAGGAATACCGGTTAATGTAGCTCCGCACCAAGGGAAGGCAGACTATTGGAAAGTTCTGGAAATAGGGCTTTAAGGATTTTATTGCCCCTAAAAGGGGAACGGGTAGTTGAAAAAAGATTTTCCACATACAGTTAAATAACTGAAACCGACCGAATGTCCCAACAGAACAAAAATATATGTTAATAAATAATTAAGGTAAGATTCTTTTATGATTTTTAAAATTAGCTTTGGAGAACCGAGAGCCATACTAATTGACCACTAATGAAATTAAAGAACATTATCATCACTTTGGTTATCCTTGTCATTGGGGCCTTAATTTTTTATAGAATAGAGGAGAATAGCGATAATAAGGTACTTACCGGTAACCGCTCTGCCGTTATCCTGGCAACCCAGGTCAAGGGGGTAGTCGTGGCCACCCAAAAATTTTCCAGCAATCTATCCGTATCCGGGTCGATTTATGCCAATGAACAGGTTGATATAAGAAGTGAAGTTTCTGGTATTGTTCAGGGAATTTATTTTGATGAAGGCTCAGTTGTTAACAAGGGACAGGTATTGGTGAAAATAAACGACATAGAGCTAAAGGCACAACTATCCCAAGCGCAAACAAGGGAATCGTTAGCAGCTGAAAACGAACGGAGGGCTCAACTCTTGTTGGGGAAAGAAGCGATTAGCCAAGAAGAATATGATGTGGCAAACGCAGAACTGAAATCCACCGGGGCACAGACAGAATTGATCCAGGCGCAAATAGCGAAAACAGCCATAACCGCACCGTTCCAAGGAAGAATAGGGCTACGATCCATTTCGCCCGGAACCTATGTTACCCCAACAACGCCCATTGCACACTTGGTAAATGTAGATCAGGTGAAAGTAACGTTTTCCATCCCTGAGAAATACGCTTCCGCGGTAAACCTAAATACGGTGATCAACTTTAACATTGCGGGCCATAAGGACACTTTTTCGGCAAAGGTTTATGCCTTGGAGCCCGGCATAGAAACGTCTACCAGGACCCAACAGCTTCGGGCCATGGCGCAAAATCCTGAAGGGAAATTGCTGCCGGGCACGTTTGCCAGTATTTCCCTTCCCCTTCAGAATGACGAAGAAGCCATTCTTATTCCTTCAGAAGCAGTGATACCTATTCAGAACGGAAAAAAGGTATTTGTTTCGGAAGGAGGGCTGGCCAAGGAAGTGGTCATTGAAACCACTACCCGCACCGATAGGGACATCCAGGTGATCTCCGGATTAAAGGTAGGCGATACGGTCCTTACCACGGGGGTGATGAGTCTGCGAAACGGAACGCCTTTGAACATAACAATAACCAATACCAAAGAGTTATGAGCATTTCCACGATAAGCATTAAGCGACCCATTCTAACCATTGTGGTAAACCTTATCATAATCCTCTTTGGGGTCATAGGATTTACCTATCTTGGGATAAGGGAATTCCCATCCATAGATCCGGCCCAGATTTCCGTTCAGACCAACTATACGGGAGCCAATTCGGACATTGTGGAATCCCAGATCACAGAGCCTCTTGAAAAAGCCATAAACTCTATTGACGGCATTAGAAACATAAGTTCTTCCAGTATCCAAGGTTCAAGTGTCATCAATGTTGAATTTAAGCTTGAAAAAAACCTGGAGGAAGCGGCAAACGATGTCAGGGATAAAGTTTCCCAAACGGTCCGGAACCTGCCCCCGGACATAGATGCCCCTCCAGTGGTGTCCAAGGCGGATGCCAATGCCAATACCATCATATCCATGCTGGTTAAAAGCGACACTAAAAACGTATTGGAGCTTACCGATTATGCGGATAATGTGCTGGTACCCAGATTACAGACAATACAAGGGGTGAGCAGTGTAAGGATTTGGGGACAACGGAAATATGCCATGCGCCTATGGATAGATCCGGTTAAAATAACATCTTATGGGATTACCATTGCCGAGGTAAGAGAGGCCCTGAACAGGCAAAATGTGGAACTGCCCTCCGGAAAGCTTACCGGGGCAAACACGGAACTTACGGTAAAGACCATTGGGAATCTTTCTACCGAGGAAGAATTCAACAACATCATCATTAAATCTGAAGGGGAAAAGATCGTCAGGTTCAGCGACTTGGGAAAGGCCAGCCTTGAAGCCGAAAACATGGAAACGCGTTTGAGCGATTCTGGGCAGACCATGATCGGGCTGGCAATATCGCCCCAACCCGGCAGCAACTATCTGGACATTGCCGAAGGTTTTTACAACGAGTACAAAGTCTTGAAAAAAGACCTTCCGCAAGGTTTTGAACTGAACGTGGCCATAGACGATTCCATTTTTGTTAAAAAGGCCATTTTTGAAGTGGCGGAAACATTGCTTATAGCCCTGTTGTTGGTAACCTTGGTCATTTATTTGTTTTTCAGGGACTGGGCCATCGCTTTTCGTCCGCTGATAGATATCCCGGTATCCTTGATAGCCACATTTTTTATTATGTATATTTTTGGTTTCTCCATAAATGTACTGACACTTTTGGCAATTGTATTGGCAACCGGTTTGGTCGTTGACGACGGTATCGTGGTAACCGAAAACATATTTAAGAAGGTAGAGCAGGGCATGTCCCCTATTGAAGCAGCTATTAAGGGCTCCAACGAAATATTTTTTGCGGTGATCTCCATTTCCATCACTTTGGCAGCTGTTTTTTTGCCCATCATCTTTTTAGAGGGGTTTGTTGGTCGTCTTTTTAGGGAATTCGGCATTGTAATTGGTGCGGCGGTGCTTATATCGGCATTTGTGTCGCTTACCCTGACCCCTATGCTCAATGCTTATTTAATGAAAGGAGGAAAGCAAAAGCGCTCAAAATTTTATGAAATGACCGAACCTTTTTATGAAAACCTAAACAAAAGCTATGCAAATTCCCTTGCCGGCTTCATGAAACGAAAATGGTTGAGCTTTCCCATACTTTTTGTTTGTTTGGGGCTCTCCTATCTTTTCTATACTATCTTGCCCAAGGAAACGGCACCTTACGATGACAGGAGTATGGTGATCGTTAATGTAAGTGCACAAGAGGGGGCAAGCTATGACTACATGGACAGGTACATGCAGGAACTGTCAACCCTTATCGACGATTCCATTCCCGGGAAGAAAACGAGCGTTATAGTAACCTCACCCGGGTTTGGTGCTTCGTCCGTGAACAGTGGATTTGCCCGCATCGCCCTCGTTGACCCCTCGGAAAGGGAAAAGTCGCAAAAGGAAATCGCCGTAGACCTGTCCAAATGGACACGTGAATATTCGGGGGTACGGACATTGGTTTCCGAGCAACCCACTATTTCCGTAAACAGACGTGGCGGATTGCCCATACAATACATCATACAGGCCCAAAATTTTCAGAAACTGGAAGAGAAAATCCCTGAATTTATGGAAGAGGCATCAAAAGACCCTACTTTTTCAGTTGTGGATACCAACCTTAAATTCAATAAACCGGAAATTTATGTGAACATTAATAGGGAAAAAGCACAAACCCTTGGTGTTTCCGTGATGGACGTTGCCCAAACCCTGCAATTGTCCTTGAGCGGCCAACGGTTTGGATTTTTCATGATGAATGGGAAACAGTACCAAGTAATTGGACAGTTTGATAAAAAAGACCGTGCAACACCTTTGGACCTGACCTCCATTTTCGTTAAAAGCAGTTCGGGACAACTTATACAACTTGATAATTTGGTGGAAGTTGAAGAAAAAAGCAGCCCCCCACAGTTGTTCCACAACAATAGGTACATGTCTGCTACAATTTCAGCCGGACTTGCCCCCGGCAAAAGCATGAGCGATGGCATAGAGGCCATGGAACGCGTAAGGGCCAAAGTATTGGACGATACGTTCACTACGGATTTGGGGGGAGAATCGCGGGATTTTGCAGAAAGCAATTCCAATACCTTATTTGCTTTTGGTTTGGCGTTATTGCTCATTTTCCTCATCCTTTCGGGCCAATTTGAAAGTTTTGTGGATCCTTTCATTATCATTTTGACGGTGCCCATGGCCGTAGCAGGGGCGTTGCTCTCTTTGTGGCTGTTTGGCCAGACCTGGAACATATTCAGCCAGATAGGCACCGTAATGCTCATTGGTTTGGTTACCAAAAATGGTATTCTTATCGTGGAGTTCGCCAACCAGTTACGGGAACAGGGGATGCCCAAGGCAAAGGCAATACTAGAAGCTTCTGAATCTAGGTTGAGGCCTATTTTAATGACCAGTTTAACCTTGGCCCTTGGGGCAATGCCAATAGCACTTTCCATAGGTGCTGCCTCCCAAAGCCGCATGGGTATGGGCATCGTTATTGTTGGGGGCACCATTTTCTCCCTTATTTTAACCCTCTACATAATACCAGCGGTCTATTTAATGTGGTCCAGGGAACGTAGGTACAGACCTGAGTTTGAACATGTGGAAAATTTTGAAAAAGAAAGTATAGTAAACTAAGAGCATGAATTTACGGGAAATACTATTTAGCTTTACTTTTATGATTACTGTATTTTATACTGCCAGCGCCCAAAAGATACTAACTATAGAAGAGGCCGTGCAAATTGCGCTGGAGAACAATTACAATATACGGATTGCATCAAACGACCTAAAAATAGACGAAAGGGGTAAAAGCCTGGGAAATGCGGGTATTCTGCCCGTAATAAGCACCAATTTTACCCGGAACAATAATGTCCAGGATACAGAACTTACCTTTTCAGATGGTACCGATAGGGTAACTAATGGAATTAAAACATTTAACCAGTCCTATGGCGCACAGTTGCAGTGGACCATTTTTGACGGATTTAGAATGTTTGCCCGGTATGACCAGTTGAAAGAGCTGGAAAATTTGGGTGAGACGGAATTGAAATTTACCATCTTATCAGCGGTAAGCGATATTTTTACCACCTACTACGAAATTACACAGCTTCAGCAACAGCTGGTGGCATTGGACACGACCATTGTTATTTCCAAGCAACGCCTTGAAACCGCAAAAAACCGTTACACCATAGGGAAAGCCTCCAAGCTCGAGGTGCTAAATGCGGAAGTTGATCTGAATACGGATATCACGGCCCGCCTTAACCAAAATCAACTCTTTGCCAATGCCAAAATACGGCTAAATGAAATTATGGCCAGGAACGTACATGCGGAATTTAGTGTCGTCGATACCATTCTGGTGGATAAAGATTTGGTCCTAAACGATTTGATTTCCTTGGCCGAAGAACAGAACCCACAGTTACAATTGCAGATTATCAACAAAAAAATACAAGAACTCGAAAGGAAACAGATAAAGGCCAACCGCATGCCGACCATAAGCGTGAATACAGGCTATAATTTCACGAAATCTGAAAACCCCATAGGTTTCACCACACAATCGCAAGGAGAAGGATTAACCTATGGAATCACCGCTTCTATCCCCCTATTTAATGGATTTTTACAAAATAGAAACGAGCAAATTGCAAAAATACGGTCAGAAAACAGTGAAATTGCCATAGCCCAACAAACCCAAACGCTTCAGTCGCAATTGGCATCTACCTACCAAACCTATCTTACGAATCTAGAGCTTATAGATCTGGAGGCCAAAAACGAGGAAATCGCAAAAGAAAACTTGGATATTACTCTGGACAAGTTTAGTATAGGGACCATCCCTGCCATTGAATTTAGGGCGGCGCAGGTAAATTATGTAAACGCCAAGGTACGCTATACCAATTCCCAATTTCAGGCAAAGCTTTCCGAAATAGCTTTAAAGGAACTGGCCGGAAGCATTTCGTTATAACCTTAAATTTTGAGGAGGGTTGTTTTTTATGGAAAACGACACCGGTTTTGGTAAAGGGGCACCAGTATCCATGCCCTACCAGATCGCTTTTGGCATTTCAGGTAAGATATGTCCCAAAAGAGTTTATAAAAATGGATACCGTCCTATTTTGGAGGGATTCCATCACCCCATCACCTTTTTTAATGCCTGTCCAAAAAGTTGCACCTCCGGGATGGTGCCCGTACTTACCCGGGCCCAGTCGTATAAGGGCGGGAACGGCCTCCCTATGAGCACGTTTTCTTTGAGCATATCATCCATAAGTGCCTGGATGGGCCTGCCCGATTTAAAGAACACAAAATTGGTGTGCGATTTTATGTATTCAAGTCCCAACGTATCCAAAGTCTGGTAGATATGCTCTTTGGCCTCTTTATTTTTAAGCACGCTGAACTTATAAAAATCCGTATCCCTTAAGGCTTCTTTTGCCGCTTCGATGGCCAAAGTATTGGTATTGGCCATAACACTATACTTTATACGTGTTGCAATATCGGGTCTGGCGATAAGGTAGCCCACCCTAAGCCCCGCCAAGCCAAAAACCTTTGAAAAGGTTTTGGAGACAATGATGTTCCTGTCTTCCTTTACCAGTTCCACCATCGAAGGGTAACCATCTTCCGTAATATAGTCATAGTAGGCTTCATCGCATAGAACCATGGCTTGGCGATCGTGAGAGGTACAAAAATCCCTTAACTTTCCCTTAGCCAGCAGGGTTCCTGTTGGGTTGTTGGGGTTGCAGATAAAGATGAGACGGGTCTTATTGTTAACACGTTTGGACATGGCTCCTAAATCATGACCCATTTCGGAGTTTACTGGCACGCGGTGCACATAGGCCCCGAAGTTTTCCCCGTAAGTCATCATGGATTGAAAAGTGGGGTCGGCGGCAATGATCTCGCCGCTCCCAATACAGTAGGCTAGTCCGGTTGCATTTAAGCCTTCCGTGGAACCACCGGTAACCACGACATGATCTTTGGTAACGCCCTCTTTTTTGGCAATCATTTCCACTAACCCCGGGAGGCTCTGGAACGGATATCTACATGCGCTATCAAAGGAATTGGCCAGCACCTCGCGAACCTTTTTTGAAGGGCCATAGGGATTTTCATTGGCGTTCAGCCTTACAGGTCCGTTGGCAAGCAAAGTGTGATTGGGAACTTCCAAAGCCATTGATTCAAGGCCGCCCAAAAGGGCAAAAGACCCTGATAGACCTATTGTTTTAATCCATTTTCTTCGATCTATAGTGTCCATATCTGCAATTTTTTACGGCTTAAGATACGACTATTCGTTGAAAAAGTAATGTGTTGCTTTAAGGTTGATCGTAGGGATTGGACTATTTCAGTAAGAAACCGATTTTATAAAAGAAATAATGGAGAAAGACAATGGCCAATTGATTTGTACCGCGAACGATTTCTTTTTTTATGATTTTATTTTTTATGTAAACCCATGTAGGTCTTGTTGTTACAAGTGCCAAGGCCATTAGGGAATTAATAAAAATGCAAGTGGCCCACTAGGGTTAAACCACTTTAATATTCGCCTTTAAACCTTCAATGATGCCAAGAATATTGTTTACCGTTCCATTAAGGTAATATTTGATCAAAACATGCGGAATACGGATAGTGGTAAAACCATTTTTAAAAGACTGCATGGCCTCTTCCAAATCTTTTATCGCCTGCTGATGGGTAATCATTTGGTAATCTGTATCTATTTCAATATTTAGTTTAACCCGGGAAATGGACAGGTCTACAAATTTTTTACCGTCCCACCATTCCAACGTAGGTTTTACACCAACAGCCTTTAATCCATAGTATAGGCGTACGGCCTCAAGAGGCGTGCCATTGGAGGCCATTAATTTTAAAATAAGTGCGGTATGCTTTTCGCACAACTCAACTCCAAGGGCGTCCATAGCTTTTTTGTGCACACTATAGCTCAACTCTCTTTTACATTCCAAGCATTTCATTTAATTAGGTCGATTAATGGATTTGGGATAGTTATAACCTTATTTTTTAGAGAATAGTATCATGTGGCGCCCTTGATCTCCCATCTTTTCGATGAAATGTAAATTTTTCGATGAACGGTAAAAATCCGATAATTTTATAAACCTTAAATTAGGTGTATTTAGCCCTATTTATTTCTTAACCTATTATATTTACAAAGAGATTTAAAGGGAGATCAAAATGTTCAAAAAAACAGGGCCAGGCGTTTTGGTTGTCGCTGCCTTTATAGGCCCGGGAACCGTTACTACCTGCACTTTGGCCGGGGTTGCCTTTGGATATGCCCTTTTATGGGCCATGCCCTTATCCATAATCGCCACCATTATATTGCAGGAAATGGCCGCCAGACTTGGAATTATCACCCAAAATGGTTTGGTGGATGCCATTAAGGGAGAGTTAAAAACACCATGGGTGAGGAATTGCATCATCGGTGTTGTTTTGGCCGCCATTGTTACGGGCAATGCGGCCTATGAGGCAGGCAATATTGGCGGGGCAACTTTAGGGATGGAGGCCTTATTTGGTGCTTCTTCTGCAATGTGTTACCCTTTGATCGTTGGGGCCATCACTTTTATATTTTTGTATTATGGAAATTACAGGCTACTGGAGAAAATACTGGTGTCATTGGTGATAGTAATGAGTCTATCTTTTGTGGCAACAGCATTTATGGTGAAACCGGATGCCATGCAAATTCTTGAAGGGCTTTTTGTTCCCATAATCCCAAAAGAAGGAATTTTAACCGTTATTGCTTTAGTAGGCACCACTGTGGTGCCCTACAACCTATTTCTGCATGCCTCTTTGGTCAGTGAAAAATGGAAATCAAAAGCAGATCTGCCCACTGCACGATGGGATACCATCATTTCCATAGCTTTTGGCGGTTTGGTATCCATGGCCATAATCTTATCGGCGGCGGCGATTCCGGGCAACGAAGTTTCCACTGTTATGGATTTGGCAAAGGGATTGGAGCCGTTGTATGGGGACAAAGCCACTTATTTTATGGGTATTGGGCTTTTTGCCGCCGGAACGACCTCCGCCATAACCGCGCCCCTAGCGGCAGCCTATGTGGCAAACAATTGCTTTGGTTGGAAGGCGGGCATGAAGGGCAATAAATTTAAAACGGTTTGGATGCTCATACTAATGTTGGGCGTGTTTTTTTTGTCGTTCGATATTAAGCCCATGCAGATCATAAAATTTGCCCAAGTGGCCAATGGGATGTTGTTGCCCGTTATAGCCGCCTTTCTTTTATGGGTCATGAACAGGGCCGTATTGATGGGGGCTTACAGAAATACCCCACTACAAAATGTACTCGGAACCGTTATTGTTGCCCTTGCATTTATTTTGGGCGTAAAAAGTATTTTAACCGTGTTTGGATTTTTATAATGATGCACAGGCTTATCAATCTTAATTGTGATGTTGGAGAGGGGATTGGGAATGAAGAAGCCCTGATGCCCTATATTTCATCGTGCAGCATTGCCTGTGGAGGACATGTGGGCGATATAGAAACAATGAAGACCATGGTGCGATTGGCAAAACGGTTCAAAATAAAGATAGGAGCCCATCCATCGTACCCGGACAAGGTTAATTTTGGCAGGAAAACCATGCCCATGCCCCCTCAGCAATTTATAAAAAGCATTAAGGGACAGATTCAAAGCCTAGAGGATGTCCTTAATCAGGAAAAAGCGGAACTGCACCATATTAAAGCCCATGGTGCACTGTACAATGATATAGCGAAAGATACTCAACTGGCGCAAGATTTTCTACGCGCTATTGAGGGGTATAAAGGTAAATCGGCACTGTTTGTTCCTTATGCCTCCGTCATCGAACAGGAAGCAATATGTGCGGGGTTCCAAATAAAAAGGGAGGCTTTTGGGGATCGGAATTATAATAGAGATCTAAGTTTGGTACCCAGACAATTTGCCAATGCCGTCCTAGAAAAGCCCGAGGATGTACTGAATCATATCGTTTTTATGGCCCACAATGGGCAGGTGAGAACCGTAGAGGGTGTAAAAGTTAAAATTTTGGCGGATACCTATTGTATCCATGGCGATACCGCTTCCGCTTTGGAAATATTGACGTACCTTTCAATACAATTGCCAAAAAAACAAATCAACATTCAAAAGTGAGCGGCTATCCTATTTCGATAAGACCCTTTGGTCCGCATGCCATATTGCTGGAATGGCCACATAAGGTGGATGAGTCCATACTGGATGACATCCTTGGGTTTGTTGGATATCTGGAAAATGGAAATTTAGACGGAATAGATTGGGAGTTGGTACCTGCCTATAATTCACTTACGCTGATTCAAAGAAGGCCCATTATCGATTTTGAACATATGGCCCAACATTTATGGGAGCTGTACCGGTTAAATGAAAAAGTAAATTTACGATCAAAGTTTCTTTGGAGATTACCAGTGTGCTATGATTTGGACTTTGGAATAGATTTTCAGGGCGTATCGGAACAATTGGGTAAAAGCATAGGGGAACTGATCGTATTGCACACTGCACCTATCTATACGGTTTATGGTATTGGTTTTTTGCCCGGGTTTATGTATTTGGGTGGTTTACCTGCTGCACTGGAAGTTCCCAGAAGAGCTTCCCCACGATTGAAAGTACAAAAAGGTGCAGTAGGATTGGCTGGAAAGCAAACTGGGATTTATCCCCAAGAATCGCCAGGCGGTTGGAATATCATTGGAAATTGCCCTGTCCCCATTTTCGATGTTGAAGTAGAAAATCCCTGTTTTGTAAGTGTTGGTGATAAGATTCAATTTTATCAAATTTCACGGGCCGAATATGATTTACATAAGATTGAAAGCGAAGTAGGGATATACCAATTGGAAAAAATAAAGATCGATGCTTAAGTTCGTAAAATCCGGCTTTTTTACTTCGGTCCAGGATTCCGGCAGATTTGGTTACAGGAACAAAGGGGTTCCCGTGGCGGGGGTTATGGATGGCTTGTCGTCTTCCATAGTTAATATGTTATTGGACAATGATGCCCATGCCCCCCTTCTGGAAATCACAATGACCGGTCCAGAACTCCTATTTGAAGAGGAAACCTATATCGCTATGGGGGGGGCGGAATTTTCCGGCAAGTTAAACGACAACTCCATAAAAAACTACAAGGCATATAAAGTTGTAGCGGGGGACAGGCTTTATTTTGGGAATCTAACAAAAGGGTTTCGGGCTTATTTGGGTGTCAAGGATGGATTTCAAGCTCCGAAAGTCTTGGGCAGCAGCTCTCTTTATAAACCTATTACCCCGATCAATCATTTTAAGGATTCCGATGTAGTGCCTTATGCCCGGTGCAAATCTTTTCACCCGAAGATACAGGAAGTTAAAGTTGATTTATTTTTGGATGAAACGGTATTAGAGGTCCACAAGGGGCCCGAGTATGGTCTTTTGACGGACAAACAACTCGAATTACTTTTTTTCAAAAGCCTTAGTATTGCGAAGGAAAACGACAGGATGGCATATCAAATCAATGAAAATATAGATAAACATCAAATATCGATGCTTACCTCTGCAACGCTTCCAGGGACGGTTCAGCTTACACCCTCGGGAAAATTGATCGTTCTAATGAAAGATGGCCAGACAACAGGTGGATACCCTCGAATATTGCAGTTGTCGGACAGGGCCATTTCCATATTGGCCCAAAAAAGGTCTTCGGATACCGTTTCTTTTAGATTGATCTGATTATACTAACAGGGATTTTTAAAAAAAAAGCTAAAAGTCCATAGAGCCTTCTTCTTCTTTTCCGTCCTTTTTGGCCTTTTTCCTCTGCTTTTTCATTTCTTTCTTGGACGGGCCAAGTGCGGCCTGCTTCTTGCCTTTCTTTTTCATGGCATTTTTTGGAACTTCACCATTTTCCCCGGCGTTCTGTTCGTCAATGGGGATTAGGATATCCTTGTGCATGTCCAGACGGTAAGAAATGCCCAAGGCACCGAAAATGCGTGAAGGGGAGTCTTTAAAACTCGCCCCGACACTAACATCGGCCTGAAAAATTTTGCCCATAAGATAGGCAGCCCCTGTTCTTAGTAGGATATCGGAGTACCTGTCGCTATCCACCCCTTGGGTTTCCATAAAAATACTCCATTTGGGGTTTCGTAGGGCATGGGACAAAGAAAGGATATAGCTCCATTCCGGAAAATCACTTGATATCCGGTCATAGGCAATATTAGAGATGAGAACAAATCTGGGGGATAGCCTACTCTGGCCCGCCACCATTATTCTCGGTGAAACCGTGGGGTCTCCCACAAAAAAAGGATTGTCGCCCAAAGTAAAATTAGCTCCCGCATAAACGGATATGGCGGGAATTAAATTTTTCCATTGAAAACGATTGTTTGCCTTCCAGCTATATAGGTTGGGCGTGTTGCGCTCTGGGTTTTTGTATGGATCATAAATGAGGTATTTAAGTCCCAATCGGTTTCTGGAGAAATCCGTTCGGGTTTCATCAACACCAAAATTTAAAAAACTAATGTTTTGCATTTGGTAGGTGCCTTCCCAATTGAGTTCCAAAGACTCAAAAAGCAATCCGTAGCGAAGAGATAAATCTGCTCCCCAAATATCGGAATCCGTCGCCAACAGATCATGGTCCTGTTGTTCAAAGGAAACACCAAATTCTGACTGAAGTACATTTTTGCCTACGGCATAGGCACTTACCGATTGTCCTGGCCTGTTTGAATTTATGACATCCGTATATTGGGCAAGGACAAAAAAGGGGAACAAAAAAACAGTAAAAGGAAAACTATATTTGGGTTTATTTATTTTAAAGGGATTGCCAACAAACATGATTTTATTATTATTTTAAGTTTTTCACACCCATAATACGGCATTAGAATTGTATTTTTGATCTAAATTAATACAACATCATGGGTCTCTTAAGAACGGTATTAATCATACTATTAGTATATTATCTACTTAAAATACTGACCAAATGGTTTGGGCCGAAATTATTCAATTATGCGGCAAGAAAGACGGGAGAACGTTTTAAGGAACAGTTTGGGCAATTTGCCCATCAAAATAAGGGAAATAAAGAGCAAATGGGAGATCTTATCATTGATAAAGATCTATCCAGAAAAAGCAATTCCTCAAAAAAAGTTGGAGAATACATCGATTTTGAGGAAATTGAGTAATCAATACCACCAAACCCGTCCATGACAACAGGAATTAAAGCGTTATTTGTCCATTTTTTTGTTTTTGTTTTTTTTGTAATCATTGCACTGGCGTATTTCCATCCGGTATTGCAGGGAAAAGTGATCCTGCAATCGGATATTGAACAATATACGGGGATGGCCAAGGAGCAGATCGAATTCCGAAAAAAGACGGGACAAGAGCCTTTTTGGACCAATAGTGCCTTTGGGGGCATGCCCACGTACCAACTCGGGGCGTATTATCCCCATGATTATGTTAAACGATTGGATTCTATCATTCGGTTTTTGCCCAGACCGGCAGATTATCTGTTTCTTTATTTTATCGGATTTTACATCTTGCTATGTTGCCTAAAGGTGGATTATAGGCTGGCCATAGTAGGGGCACTGGCCTTTGGATTTTCAACCTATATGATCATTATCCTCGGGGTGGGGCACAATGCAAAGGCCCATGCCCTAGGGTACCTTCCCATGTTGTTGGGGGGCATTGTGCTGACATTCAGGGGAAAATACCTTTGGGGTTTGGCACTTACCGCAATTGCCATGGCCTTAGAGGTTGGGGCCAACCATTATCAAATGACTTATTATTTTATGTTGCTGGTCCTTATTGTGGGTGCGGTATATTTTATAGATGCCGTTAAGGCTAAGACATACAAACATTTTTTTGCTTCTGTTGGAATCCTCCTTGCGGCCGTGGTTTTAGGGGTGGCGGCAAATGCCACAAGCCTATTGGCCACCAAGGAATATGCAGATTGGAGCACAAGGGGAAAAACAACACTTACCCTAGAGCCCAATGGTGCGCCAAAAGAGAATACCAAAGGATTGGACAAGGCTTATATAACCCATTACAGCTACGGAATTACCGAGTCCCTTAATTTATTCGTCCCCCGACTATTTGGGGGCTCTAACGGAGAAGATCTCGGTGAAAATTCAAAAACCTACAAATTCCTCGTCGAACAAGGACTGCCGCGAAACAAAGCATTGGAATTTTCCGCTGCCTTGCCATTGTACTGGGGCACACAGCCCGGAACGGCAGGACCGGCCTATATTGGGGCGATTATATTTTTTCTATTTGTTCTGGGATTGTTTTTGGTGAAAGGAAAAGCAAAATGGTGGCTTTTGGGCGGTACACTAATGTCTTTATTGTTATCCTGGGGGAAAAACCTTGGATCGCTGACTAATTTTATGATCGATTACTTTCCCTTGTACGATAAGTTCAGGGCGGTTTCTTCCATTCAGGTTATTTTAGAACTGTGCGTACCCGTGTTGGCTATTTTGGCCTTGGCCGAACTTACCAAATCCACAGCGGATACCCCTAAAAAAATGAGGGCTTTAAAATTGTCGTTTTTAATTATTTTTGGATTGGGTGTTGTTTTGTTTCTGTTAAAAGGGATGTTCGATTTTGAGGCTGCCGGCGATAAATCGTATAGACAGTATTTTGGTGATGAGGTTATGGGCATGATAGAGTTGGATAGAAAAGAGGTTTATACCGGTGACCTTATCCGGTCCATGATTTATGTATTGCTCGCGGCCCTGTCCATCTGGTTTTATGTCAAGGGAAAAATAGGAGAAACATTACTCACCGTTTTCATTGGACTTCTCATTGTTTTTGACCTCGTTGGAGTGGACCAGCGCTATGTGAACGAGGCCGATTTTGTATCGCAAAAAAGAATGGGGGAACCCTTTGCCAAAACACCTTTGGACCAGCAGATTCAGAAAGATAGCTCAATTTTTAGGGTTTATGATCCTTCGGAAGGGGTCAATGGTGCCAGGACATCTTATTTCCACCAATCCATTGGGGGTTACCATGCGGCCAAACCGGCTGGGATGCAAGACCTGTTCGATTTCCATATCTATAAAAACAATGTTCGGGTGTTGAACATGCTGAACGTAAAATATGTGGTGCAACAGGATGAAGAGGGTAGGAGCTATCCCGCCGTAAATCCTAACGCCAATGGCAATGCCTGGTTTGTGGAACGATTGGTGCAAGTAAAAAACACCGATGAAGAAATTAGGGCTTTGGATAGTTTGGATGTTAAAAACGAAGCGGTGGTAAACACCAATGAGGTTAGGAACCTCAATAGGTTCAGCTTCAAAAAGGACTCTACCGCATCCATCGTATTAACGGATTATAGTCCAAACAGATTGAAATATCGCTCCGTAAATTCCAACACCGGAGTTGCCGTTTTCTCGGAAATGTACTATCCCAATGGTTGGAACGCCTATGTGGATGGTGCCCCGAAAAAACATTTTAAAGTGAACTATGCCCTTCGTGCCCTGCAAGTTCCCGAAGGTGAACACAGCATCGAATTTAAATTTGAGCCTAAAATAATAGAAACGGGAAGTAAAATTACCTTGGTAAGCTCCATTATATTGGGACTTCTTATTTTAGGTGTTCTGGGAGTTTCTTTTGTGCAGTCCAGGAATAAGGAATAGGTCTGATGCAAAAAGTCCTCATCATTACGTATTATTGGCCACCCGCAGGTGGACCTGGTGTACAAAGATGGCTTAAATTCGTGAAGTACCTTGGGGATTTTAATATAGAGCCTGTTCTGTATATACCGGAAAATCCCAGCTATCCGGTAACAGATGCTTCATTAACTTCAGAAATCCCCAAAGGAATAACGATTTATACACACCCCATTTTTGAGCCTTACGGTCTGGCGGGCTTCTTTTCCAACAAAAGGGCCAAACAAATAAGTTCGGGGTTAATATCGACTAAAAGCCAGTCTTTCATGGAAAGGGCAATGCTTTGGATCCGTGGAAATCTCTTTATCCCTGATGCCCGGAAATATTGGGTAAAACCATCAGTACGCTTTTTAACAGAAGTAATTAAGAAAGAAGGAATAAAATCTATTATCACTACAGGTCCGCCCCATAGTGTTCATTTAATAGGATGGGGCATTAAGCAACGATTACCTATAAAATGGCTTGCCGATTTTAGGGATCCATGGACGTCCATAGGATATCACCAAAAGCTTAAATTATCTAAGTGGGCTAAAAAAAGACATAAACAACTGGAGCATTTGGTATTGAATAATGCCGATAAAATTGTGGTAACGAGCAATGCCACGCATAAGGAATTTGCCAAAATAACCAAAAAGCCCATTAAGGTGATTACTAATGGATTTGATTGGGTACCAAACAACGTGGTAACCATGGACAGCAAATTTACCCTTTCGCATATAGGATCGTTGCTCACAGGCAGAAACCCGAAAAACCTGTGGTCGGTCCTACAGGAGTTGATCGAAGAAAATACCGACTTTAGAGCGGCACTCCAATTGCAACTTATAGGGGTTGTAAGTGATGATGTGTTGGAAACCATATATGATTTTGGATTAAAACCCTATGTACATTTAAAGGGTTACGTGCCTCACGATGAGGCATTGGCGTATCAGCAAAAATCCCAGGTCTTACTTTTATTTGAAATTGATTCCGAGGCAACCAAGGATATTGTGGCCGGGAAATTGTTTGAGTATATGGCGGCCAAAAGACCTATTTTGGGTTTTGGCCCAAACGGATGGGAAGCCGGAAAAATCATTAAGGAAACCCATACCGGGACCGTTTTCGATTACAATGAAAAAGCGCATTTAAAAAGTATAGTGTTAGCATGGTTTGCCCTATATCGGCAAAACAAACTAACTTTGGTTTCTGGTGCGCTGGAAAAATACAATCGAAGGGAACTTACCGGAAAATTAGCCGAATGCCTCCAATGGGAATAGTCTTTAAGCAGTCCTTAAATAATACGATCGCAACCTATGTGGGGTTTGGTATTAGTGCCATTAACACCCTATTTCTATATACCCGTTTTTTAACGCCAGAGTATTTTGGCTTGGTCAATGTAATCCTATCCGTCTCTGGGGTACTGATGCCGCTTTTGGCATTTGGGGTGCCCAATACCCTAATAAAGTATTATAGTGGCTATAATGATTCGGAAGAATCAAATGCGTTCCTAACCCTAATGTTGGTACTTCCTTTGGTCTTGATCTTTCCGATTGCCTTAATTTCCTTTGTGGCCCATGAAAGTATCGGCGATTTCCTGTCCAGGGAAAATGCAATTGTGAAGGGCTATGTATGGCATATTTTTTTTATTGGGGTGGCCATGGCTTATTTTGAAGTTTTTTATGCATGGACCCGAATACATTTAAAGTCAGTCTTCGGGAATTTTATGAAGGAGGTTTTTCCAAGGATAGGGGTTCTGATCTTTTTACTTTTTTTACATTTTGAAGTCATCACCACAGAAGGTTTCTTACAACTTTTAGTGGGGGTATATATCCTCCGAACCCTAGTGATACAGGGCTATGCTTTTCAATTGAAAATGCCAAAACCGGGTTTTAAATTTCCTGCGAACTCGGCTTCGGTCATTAATTATAGTGCCTTGATTATTTTAGGGGGCTCTGCAGCCATTATTTTGTTGGAAGTGGATAAGGTAATGCTCAACCAGTTCGTTAAAATTGAAAACGTGGCCTTTTACAGTGTGGCTATTTATATTGCCACGGTCATTGCCGTACCCTCCAGGTCCATGCACCAGATTACCTATCCCTTAACCGCAGAGCTATTGAATAAAAAGGATTTCGTAGGATTAAAAGTACTGTACCAACGAAGTTCCCTGACACTTTTTATAGTATCCGGGCTTCTATTTATTTTGATTGTCTTAAATTTGGACGAATTGTACGGCCTTTTGCCAGAGGCTTACAGAGGTGGATTCGTTGTTGTTTTTTTAATTGGGTTTTCCAGGGTCTATGATGCCATTTTGGGCAATAACAATGCCATTATGTACAACTCGGATTATTACAGGGCACTGTTATTAATGGGGGTATTTTTGGCGGTGATAACCATTCTTTTCAATCTATGGCTCATCCCGAAATATGGACTGAACGGAGCCGCCTATGCCAGTTTTGCGGCTTTTTTTATCTATAACACCATAAAATTGGTTTTTGTAAAGATTAGGTTCAATATGCTGCCCTTTACCCTTGAAACCCTAAAAGTCTTCGTATTGCTTCTTTTGCTGGGCCTGCTCTTTTATCTTGTGGAATTTCCTTTTCATCCCATCCTGAACATTGGACTTAAGAGTGTTGTTGTCCTTGTTCTATTTTGTGGGGTTTTGTATAAATTGAAAATATCAAAGGATGTCCATGGTCTCCTGACCCGAATCTTCAAAAGAAAAACCCCGAAGGAATAAATCCGCTTCGGGGCTTTAACAACCAACCAACCTAAAAACTATTATTGAGATCTTACATTGCTTCGTACAGAAGCACTTCTTCCGTTAGAAACCGTACTTCTGGTATTTGCAGAAGCCGCATTACTTACCGTTCTGGAAACTGAACTCCGTGAGGCTGTACTTTTAGAACCATTGGAGGAAGTATTAGATCCAGACCTTACAGAAGCCTTACGCTGTGGGGCATTGTTATTTTTACTTTGTGTTTTAACATAATTTGTATTGCTTCTGGATACGCCCGTGTTCACTAAGGGTCTGTTTACTTGTTTCCCATTGGCTTCGCGGTTAACCGTACTTCTGGTTTGGGAATTTCCCGAATTCCGATTTACAGCTGTATTGCCGCTTCTTGAAACACTGCCCACTTCTTCCCTTCTTGGGGCTTCATTGCGTTCATAAGATCTTGTGCCAACCGTATTGCCCTTTTTTGCACCTGAACGGTTAGGAATTGTATTTCGTTGAACCGTACTGGAGGAACGAGAGGTAACGTTAGACCTGTTTACGGTGTTATTAGATCTAATAGCCTCTGTGCGTCGGGAATTGTTCTCCGCTACCCGATTGTCATTTCTGTACACTATGGCCCTTTTATTGTGGTTATGAACATCATACCCGTGCTCATGACCTATCTTGGCATATGCCCTTCTGTAATTATGTTGATAAGGTCTGTAGTACGTATAGCGAACCGGAGTATAGTATTGTCTGTAAGGCGAACCAAATACCAGCGAGAAGCCAAGAGCAGGTCTTATGAAATAGCCATGGAACGGTGCGTACACGTAATTTCTGTTGTAGATATTGATATACCCACGGTGATGGCTGTAAAACCCGCTATTGTCATAATACACGTACAAGCCACCCAATCTGGACACCCGACCGTTGTAGTAATTTATATCCACACCGCCAATTTGGTTGACCCGGCCATAATAGTCGTAATATACAGTCACATTCTCTACTTGGACCACGGCACCATAATCATCATATTGTACATAGGGATCATAATTATAACCTGAGTTAAAGGTGATATTGGCGTTTCTAAAATTCACATTGGCATTAATTCCGCTTCCTTGGTCTATATAAAAATCGAACTCACCATCGGGATACACGGAAAACGTAATTCCGTTTTCCACAAAAATAAAGGAGTTGTTATAGCCATAAGCATTGCCGGGAGCAACCTTATCTTCTAACGTAACAGCTGATGCATTTGTGGCACCGAAAACAAGGGCTGTAAAAATGAGGGCTAAATTTCTCATGATATAAGGTTTTAAGTTTCTGAAGGCAACTATTTGCATTCATGATCTCAATACCAAACAGCGTGCCAAAAAATTACAATTAATACTAATTAATTGATTATCAGTTTTATAAAATTTATTTTAATCCCTGAAATAATAGCTTTTTAAAAAGGAAAAAAGACAATCTATAACTTTTCCATTAAGAACCTCGCTGTATGGGATGCTTCATTTTTCACCACTTCCTCCGGAGTGCCTTGTACTATAAGATGCCCCCCATTTTCACCCCCTTCAAGCCCCAGGTCAATAATATAATCCGCACATTTAATAAGATCGAGATTGTGCTCAATGACCACTATGGAGTGCCCCTTCTCTATCAAAGCATCAAAGGCTTTAAGCAATTTTTTAATGTCGTGGAAATGAAGTCCCGTAGTGGGTTCGTCAAAAATAAACAAGGCTTTTTCTGCCGCTGCACCCTTTACGAGAAAGGAAGCCAGCTTTATACGTTGTGCCTCACCGCCCGAAAGGGTAGAGGAGGACTGCCCCAATTGCACATAGCCCAGACCCACGTCCTGAAGGGGTTTTAATTTGTTCATGATTTTGGTCTGCTTGTGCGTTTCAAAAAAGGCCAGGGCATTATCAATGGTCATGTTCAAAAGATCATCTATGTTGAGATCTTCAAACTTTACCTCGAGTATTTCTTTTTTAAAACGCTTGCCGTTGCATGCATCGCATTCTAAATGCACATCGGCCATAAACTGCATTTCTATGGTAATTTCACCTTCACCCTTACATTTTTCGCAACGACCGCCATCTACGTTAAAAGAGAAGTGCTTGGTTTGGTACCCTCTTATTTTACTGAGTTTCTGACCGGCAAAAAGCGTGCGTATATCATCATAGGCCTTGATATAGGTAACGGGATTGGACCTTGAGGATCTTCCAATCGGATTTTGATCTACAAATTCGATATGCTTTACGGATTGGTAGTTCCCCGTGATTTCCGTATACTGTCCCGATTTTTCGCCAAAGCCTCCCAATTCTTTAAGTAGAATGGGATATAAAAGTTTCTTCACCAGGGTTGTTTTGCCACTGCCGGAAACACCCGTGACCACCGTGAGTACGTTTAAAGGGAAAGTAACATCAATATTTTTAAGGTTGTTTTCCCTTGCCCCTTTTATTTTGATAACATTTTTGATAGGCCTACGTGCGTTGGGAACTTTAATTTCCAGGGTGCCGTTGAGATAACTGGCGGTGAGCGAGGAGGAATTTAAGATTTCTGCCAAAGTTCCCTGCGCTACTACATTTCCGCCAAAAGTTCCCGCCTCGGGCCCAATATCGATGATCTCATCGGCGGCCTTCATAATATCTTCATCGTGCTCTACCACGATGACCGTGTTGCCAAGATCGCGCAAGGATTTTAAGACCGTTATTAAATTTTCGGTATCCTTTGGGTGCAGGCCTATACTGGGTTCGTCCAAAATATACATGGAACCCACCAAGCTGCTGCCCAGAGAAGTGGCCAAATTGATGCGCTGGCTCTCCCCGCCCGACAGGCTATTCGATTTTCGGTTCAGCGTAAGGTAACCCAGTCCCACTTTGTCTAAAAACGCCAACCTGTTTTGGATTTCCTGTAACAATCTGGAAGCTATTTGGCGGTCAAAATCACTTATGGATAGTTCGCCGAAGAAAGTGATGAGGTGGTTAATGGGCATTTCCACAAAATCGGAAATGGTTTTGCCCCCAATTTTCACATAATCGGTTTCTTTCCGCAATCGCCTGCCCTTGCATTGATTGCACTTGGTTTTACCTCTGTACCGGGAGAGCATCACCCTGTTCTGTATTTTATAACTCTTTTCTTCCAACATCTTAAAAAAACCATCAATCCCCGTAAAATAAGAATTGCCTTCCCAAACCAGTTGCCTCTGGGCATCGGTGAGTTGAAACCACGGTTTGTGGATGGGAAAATCGAACTTGTAGGCCGTATTGACCAACTCGTCCCTGTACCATCCCATGCTTTCGCCCCGCCAGGGGAAAACCGCGTTTTCATAAATGGATAGGGAGGTATTGGGCACTACCAGATCTTCGTCTATTCCAATTACATCACCATATCCTTCACATTTGGGACAGGCACCATACGGATTGTTAAAACTGAAAAGATGCGCGTTGGGCTCTAAAAAAGGCAGGCCGTCCAGTTCAAATTTGTTGTTGAACGCGGTTTGGTTTTCGGTGGATACTTCTTCTATAATGCATTCGCCCTTACCCTCAAAAAAAGCGGAATCGATGGCATTGGCCAGCCTATTGTAAAAATCTTCGTCATTTTGGCTAATGATCCTATCGACCACCAGAAAAAAATCTCGTCCTATTTCCGTTAGGGTATCATCGATCCGTAAGATTTTCCCATTGTATTTAATTCTGGCAAAGCCTTGTTTGGACAACAGTTGTATTGATTTTACAGGATCGCGATCTTCTTTTATGTGAACGGGGGCAAGTAGCAGTAATTTTGTTGCTTCGGGATAGGTTTTTATGAAATCTATAACATCGGCGACCGAATGTTTCTTTACCTCATTGCCAGAAATCGGGGAAAAGGTATGTCCCGCTCTGGCATACAAGAGTTTAAGATAATCATAAATTTCCGTGGTTGTGCCCACTGTGGACCGCGGATTGGTAGAGTTAACCTTTTGTTCTATGGCTATGGCCGGCGAAATGCCTTTTATATAATCTACTTTGGGCTTATCCAGTTTTCCCAGAAACTGCCGGGCATAGGAAGAGAGGCTTTCCACATACCGCCGTTGCCCCTCGGCATATAAGGTGTCGAATGCCAAACTGGATTTTCCGGAACCGGACAATCCCGTAATAACCACCAATTTATTTCTGGGGATTACCACATCGATATTCTTTAAATTGTGCAATCTGGCACCTTTGATGATGATGTTTTCCTTGGGGTTTACTTCGCTTAAAACAGTCATATAACTAATAAAAGCGGCAAAGATACATTATGCGGATTTCAATAACTAACAGCATGCAATTTACGTACATTATATTATGGGATAATCCCGTAAAGTTTTTTCGCTGACAATATTTTTCTATATTTGGACTTGAATTTAAAAATCGATACGCCTATACGCCGACAATTACTTTTTAAAGTTAACCTATTGGTACAAGTCCTTTCAGAAGGAAAGGCGCCCCTAATTTTAACAAAAAGTAATTGGTATGGAACTACAGATCGACGATTCGGTATTAGTCAAAGACTACATCAACGGAGAGGAAAAGGCACTCGAAACCCTCATCAACCGGCACAACCAGCGGATTACAAGTTTTATTTATTCCAAGGTAATGGACAGGGATGTCACCGAGGACATCTTTCAGGATACCTTTATTAAGGTGATAAAGACCCTAAAAAAAGGGGCTTATAGCGAGGAAGGAAAGTTTTTGCCCTGGGTAATGCGCATAGCACACAACCTTATCATAGATCATTACCGGCGGAATAAGCGCATGCCCATGCACAGGGGCAGCAGTGATTTTAACATCTTCTCCGTAATTGGGGATGATAAATTAAATGTGGAAAAGCAGCTCATCAAAGAACAGATAGATATGGATTTGGCCTTGATGATAGATGTGCTGCCGGGGGACCAGAAAGAAGTTATTTTAATGCGCCTTTATCAGGACATGAGCTTTAAGGAAATATCCGAAAATACGGGCGTAAGTATCAACACCGCACTGGGCAGGATGCGCTATGCCCTCATTAATCTTCGCAAGATGGTTGATAAGCATAATATAGTTTTAACGAATTAAACGGTTATAGGTCGGGTAAGATGAATTTTTTCCACTACGGTTGCGTTAATTTATAAAAGCAACACAAAATTAGGATGGAAAAAATTTACACCAAAAAGGAAGACAACTGCAAACTGCTAAAAGCGCGTCCTGAAACCGTACAGTTTTTATTGAATTATTCTCAATCGCTACATGTAGTGGACTATGGGGATATACAGTTTGAGAATAACCTAAATTAAAGCCGAGGGTTAGCATACGTTTTGTAAATGGCATTTTAAAATTGCCAAAATGCGCCCTAAGTCCTAAAATGGCCGTTCGTGTAACGGCTGTTCCGGGCGTATAGATTTACGCTGTGCAGATTATAATATCCCCAAAAATAGTAGTACCTTTATAAAGGGTACGGTAAGCTTGTTTTGTGCAGGATTTTTCTTGTTTATTCTCTAACAAACTTCTGGGATATCTATAATAATCCGGTCAATGAAACTTTATGTTAAATATATGGTATCCCTTCGCTGCAAAATGGCTGTTAAATCGGCTTTGGAGGAGATTGGAATGCCTTATGGGGCAATAGATTTAGGGGAGATAAATCTAAAAAGTGTTCCAACGGAAGAGAAGCTGGGCCAATTAAAAAAAAATCTTTTAAAACATGGACTAGAGTTGATGGAGGATAAAAAGGCTGTTCTTATTGAAAAGTTGAAAACTTTGGTGATCGAAATGATTTATTTCGAAGAGGGATATAATGCCATAAAGCACTCAGATTATATTAGTGACAATCTAAAACAGAAGTATACTTATTTGGCCGATCTTTTTTCTGAAGCCACCGGGTTAACCCTGGAAAACTACATCATAGCCAAAAAAACAGAAAGGGTAAAGGAACTGCTCCTGTATGACGAACTTACCATTACAGAAATAGCCTATCGAATGAACTACAGCAGTGTGGCCCACCTTTCGGCCCAATTTAAAAAAGCAACGGGGCTAACGCCTACCTTTTTCAAAAACTTGAAGGACAAAAAGAGGATGCTACCGGAGGCATTGTAAATTAGGATTGTTGGCCGGTTGCATGGTTAAAAAAATAGCGGCCCCCGAAATATAATTACGCCCTAAAGGGATTTACAACATAAATGATATTGCTTTTCTTTCCTGCCAAAATACAGTCCGTGTTGAAGCCGTACCGCAGAGATGCTATATTTTTTAAATGCACAAAAGCGATAAATTATATAAGCTGTCCAATAAATTATATAACAGTGCTTTGGCTGCTTTTCATGAATATTTGTTTGCAATATGTAAGCATTTTAACGCATCCAAATTGTAGCGTGGGCAGGTAAGGTTATTTATTCATTAAAGATCTTAGCGAAAACAGGGAACCTAAAAGCATCAAACAAGCTATGACTTTATTACCATTAATCTGGTTTTGCTAAATGTATGTGTATGAAGTTTTATATTA
>JBGTBA010000154.1:0-12456 GCA_041749595.1 Flavobacteriaceae bacterium
ATATGGCTGAAATAGAAATCAACATGATGGATAGGGAATGCCTGTCAAGAAGAATTGGTGAAGCTGAAAAACTTGAAAGTGAAATTAAAATCTGGTCATTAAAAAGAAATGAAAAAAATCAAAAAATCAAGTGGTTATTTACAAGACAAGATGCAGATAACAAATTATCTAAACACTATGTTGCATAATTAACTTGCAGTGACACTAGCAATCCCGGTAGAGGTGAATAAGGAATTGTATCTAAAAATGGTGCATAGCGATACGTTTGTGTTTTAAAGACGATACTGCAAAAAGTAATTTTAGAACCCCACGATGAGTTCTTGGAGCTTTTTTTCATCGCCAATGCCTATTTTTTTTCCGGAGGAAATCAAAAGTCCTTTCTTTTTAAATTCGGAAATGACCCGTATGGCAGATTCCGTTGCGGTACCCACTAAATTGGCGATATCCTCTCTGGAAAGAATGAGCGCAATAAAACCGTCTTTGTCCTCGCCAAAATTGGTTTTTAAATAAAGGAATACTTCGGCCACGCGCTGATGCACTGTTTTTTGGGACATGTTTACTATAACATCATCGGCCTGCTTTAGATCGTGTGCCATATGGCGGAGCACTTCGACCGTAAAATTAGGGTTTTGGTGGAGGGTATTTACAATAGTTTCTTTGGGGATAAAACATACGGTCATTTCGTTTACGGCTACCGCACCCAAATTGGCTGCTTCGGCCACGATTACGGATCGCTGTCCCAATACCTCGCCTTTACTGACCAATTTTACGATTTGATCCTTACCGTTTGCACTTAGTTTTGATAGTTTTGAAACGCCCTCTCGAATGCAATACACTCCATTTAATTTTTCGCCCTCTTCAAAAATAACCTCACCCTTTTTTATGGTTTTGGTGATTTTACTGTCCGATACTTTTTTGAGTTCTTCCGTATTCATGGCTCTGAGTGAATTGAACTGACGGATGATACAGTTTTCGCATTTGCTCATGTTCTTTATTTTATAGCGCTATTCAAAATTACAATGCTTTAAAAATCTGTAAACTGATAATTATCATGTCGTAAAATGGGGTGGTTGCACATCTTTGCATCAAGGTATAAAGCAAATGAATGGCTATGGACAGCGTTAACTGTTATCATTGTGGCGATGATTGTGGTAAATTGCCCATACTATGGGATAATAGGAAATTTTGTTGCGACGGCTGTAAAACCGTTTATGAAATTTTTCAGGGCAATGACTTGTCCCATTATTACGAAATTAGAGCGGCGGCAGGTGCATCTCCAAAAGCAGCGGAAGGCAAATACGACTTTCTTGGAGTGGATACAATTGCAGAAAAATTGCTCGAGTTTGATGAAGATCAGGTCCAAATCGTAAATCTTTACATTCCCCACATTCATTGCAGTTCCTGTATATGGATATTGGAAAACTTGAATAAACTACACCCTTCGGTGCTCAATTCTCAGGTCGATTTTCCTAAAAAAACCGTTCGGATTACGTATACGTCCGATGCCCTTACCTTACAACAATTGGTAGAGCTTTTGGCTCGCATTGGGTATGAGCCCTACATTTCCTTGGAAGATCATGATAAGGGTAAAAAACGCATCAATCGGGATCTTATTTATAAATTGGGCGTGGCCGGTTTTGCCTTTGGCAATGTAATGTTCCTTTCCCTTCCCGAATATTTGGATTTGCCCAACAATGGCACTGGTGAGTTTTGGTTAGAGGAGTACAAAGGACTGTTTAGAGGGTTGATGTTTGTCTTTTCGCTTCCCGTAGTTTTTTATGCGGCACAAGATTATTTTATTTCGGCGTATAAGGGGCTGCGCTCCAAAATATTGAATATGGACGTGCCTATTGCCTTGGGTATTATGGTGCTATTTCTTCGGAGTACGGTAGAAATTATGTGCAACTGGGGTTCAGGCTTTTTTGACAGTCTTACGGGTTTGGTCTTTTTTTTGTTGATCGGGAAGTTTTTTCAGCAAAAAACCTATGCTTTCCTTTCGTTTGAACGCGATTATAAATCGTATTTTCCCATTGCCGTAACTAAGATTGATGATAAGGGTGGGGAAACCGCTGTACAGGTCTACGAGGTAAAGCCGGGTGACAAGCTGCTGATTAGAAATCAGGAACTTATTCCGGTAGATGGAATTTTGGTCTCCGGAAAGGCAAAGATTGATTACAGTTTTGTTACCGGCGAATCCCAACCCACGGAAAAAGAAGTGGGCGATCGTATTTTTGCCGGTGGCAAACAGCTGTATGGTGCCATGGAAATGGAGGCGGTAAAGTCGGTCTCCCAAAGTTATCTCACCCAGCTTTGGAGCGATGCCGTTTTTAAGGAAAGCAAATCCGGAAAATTTCAGAATATTACGGATCGTATCGGAAAGCGGTTCACTATTGCCGTGCTTAGCATTGCCTTCCTCGCTACCTTTTTTTGGATTTTTTACGATCCTAAAATGGCCATTAATGTATTGACGGCAGTGTTGATTATTGCCTGTCCCTGTGCCATTGCGTTGGCGGCTCCCTTTACCTTGGGCAATATGCTTCGGATCTTTGGCCGTAAAAAATTGTATTTAAAAGATGCGCAGGCCATAGAGCGAATGGCACAAATAGATACCGCTATTTTCGACAAAACGGGTACCCTAACCGCTACCACGCAATTACAAGCTACCTATGAAGGCATGGTACTCACCGTAGAAGAAGAATCGTTGCTTAAGAATACCTTGCGCGCTTCCAACCATCCGTTGAGCAGGTCTTTGTATGCCTTGTTGGCCGAACATGATATTGTAACACTGGACACCTACGAAGAACACTTAGGACAGGGTATTGAAGGAGCTTCGGGCGACGATAAAATAAAAATTGGCTCTGCCGGTTTTGCAGAAAGTGATGTCAAAAATAAATCCTTTGATACAGCTGTGCATATCAATGCCAATAATGACTACAAGGGTTGTTTTGTATTTAATAATGACTATAGGGAAGGTCTTTCCGATGTATTTACAGCCTTGTCAAAACACATGCAGCTAGTGGTCTTGTCCGGAGATAATGCCGGCGAGCTATCGCGTTTGCAACAGCTATTGCCTGCCGATACCCGGCTTATTTTTAATCAAAAACCGGATGATAAGCTGTCCGTTGTACGGACTTTTCAGGCACTGAACAAAAAAGTAATGATGGTTGGCGATGGACTAAATGATGCCGGTGCCCTTATGCAGAGCAATTTAGGTATCGCCATTTCCGAAGATATCAATGTCTTTTCACCAGCCTGCGACGGCATTCTGGACGCCTCTAAGTTTAAGGAGTTGCCCCGGTATATTAATGCCTCCACAAAAGCCATGAAAATCATAAAATTGAGTTTTCTGCTATCGCTTATGTACAATGTGGTCGGACTTTATTTTGCCGTTACAGGGCAATTGCAACCTGTTATTGCAGCCATATTAATGCCGCTAAGTTCTATCAGTATTGTGGCGTTTACCACTTTGATGACCAATTTAATTGGGAGAAAATTAAACTAAAAACCAACCCTATGAAAGAAATACGAAAACGCAGTGCCACACTTTTAAAACAAATGACACAAAATTCCTTCTTGGCTATTTCTATCGGTCTGGTGTATTTGTGGTTTGGGTATTTAAAATTCTTTCATGGGTTAAGTCCGGCAGAAGGATTGGCAAAAGACACCATTAACTCGCTAACTCTGGGCTTTATCCCTTCGGATATTAGTATAGTGCTATTGGCAGTTATGGAAGTAGGTATCGGCATTTTTATGGTGCTTAATGTTTTCCGAAAAAAGATCATCATTTTAGCCTTGGTTCATATGGCCTGTACGTTTACCCCGCTTTTTCTGTTTTCGGAAGCCTCATTTACCCTCAGCCCTTTTGTGCCAACCTTATTGGGGCAGTATATTGCCAAAAATATAATCATAGTAGGTGCTCTTTTAGTGTTGTTGCGGGAAGAAAATAAATTGGCAATAAGGCCGTAGAAGCTGATAATTGTCATGTTATGGAAAGGCGCTATAAAGTAGTTTTACACCAAAATTAGATAGGTAGGTATGAGTGTTATTTATTTATTATTGGCCATTAGCATTCTGGTGGCCATCGTTTTTTTTATCGCATTTATTTTTTCTGTTAAAAATGGCCAGTATGATGATTCCTATACACCTTCCGTTCGAATGCTTTTTGAAGATGAACTGGTAAAAAAGCCGTCTTGCGAAAGCACACCAAAAAATAGTAAATCGAAACCAATTAGTAAAAACCAAAAAGTGTAGTTTATGGAAGTACAGCAGTTTTATTACGATAACAAAATCGTAAAGAAGTTTATTTATGCCACCTTGCTTTGGGGAATTGTGGGCATGTCTGTGGGGCTTTTGTTGGCCTTTATGTTTTTGTTTCCCAATGTAACGGATGGCATATCATGGTTAAGTTTTGGCCGTCTGCGTCCCCTGCATACCAATGCAGTGATCTTTGCCTTTGTGGGCAATGCCATTTTTGCGGGCATCTATTATTCCACACAACGGCTTTTAAAAGCCAGAATGTTCAGTGATGCGCTGAGCAACTTTAACTTCTGGGGATGGCAGGCGATCATTGTGGCCGCTGCAATTACACTTCCTTTGGGTTATACCTCTTCCAAGGAGTACGCCGAACTGGAATGGCCCATTGATATTGCCATTGCCTTGGTTTGGGTTGCTTTTGGTGCCAACCTTATCGGCACCATGCTCAAAAGACGGCAACGGCATCTGTATGTGGCGATTTGGTTTTACCTCGCAACTTTTGTTACCGTAGCCGTACTTCATATTTTTAATAGTTTGGCACTTCCTGTAAGTGCCCTAAAGAGCTATTCGGTCTATGCCGGGGTGCAGGATGCGTTGGTGCAATGGTGGTATGGCCATAATGCGGTAGCTTTCTTTTTAACCACGCCATTTTTGGGGTTAATGTATTACTTTGTACCCAAGGCAGCGAATAGGCCCGTGTATTCGTATCGCTTGTCCATTGTCCATTTTTGGTCGCTTATCTTTATTTATATCTGGGCCGGCCCACACCATTTATTGTATTCTTCATTGCCCGATTGGGCTCAAAATTTGGGCGTAGCTTTTTCCATAATGCTCATTGCTCCTTCATGGGGGGGTATGATCAATGGTTTGCTTACTTTGCGCGGCGCGTGGGATAAGGTACGCACAGATCCTACCCTTAAATTCATGGTCGTGGCCATTACGGGTTATGGTATGGCCACCTTTGAAGGGCCAATGCTTTCCCTTAAAAACGTAAATGCCATTGCCCATTTTAGTGACTGGATCATTGCCCACGTGCATGTGGGAGCTCTGGCGTGGAACGGCTTTATGACCTTCGGCATGATTTACTGGTTGGTGCCCAAAATGTTCAAAACGAAACTATTTTCGCTCGGATTGGCCAATCTGCATTTTTGGATCGGTACACTGGGGATTGTGCTCTATGCCTTGCCCATGTATGTCGCCGGGTTTACCCAAGCCTTAATGTGGAAAGAATTTAACCCCGACGGCACATTGGTATACGGTAATTTTCTGGAAACCGTAAACGAAATAATCCCCATGTACTGGATGCGCGCTATTGGCGGAAGCATGTTTATTATAGGTGCGCTTATCATGTTGTACAACATTGTAAAAACCGTGCGGTCTGGCAGTGAGGTAGAAGATGAACTCGCTGAGGCTGCCGCCCTTACCAAAGTTTCCAAAAGGCGCATTACCGGGGAAACCTACCACACCTGGTTGGAGCGAAAACCCGTTCAATTGACCTTATTTGCTACCGTAGCCATTTTAATTGGTGGTATTGTACAAATAGTTCCAACCATTATGGTGAAATCAAATATTCCCACCATTACCAGTGTTAAACCTTATACCCCTTTAGAGTTGGAAGGCCGGGATTTATATATCCGTGAGGGTTGTGTCGGTTGCCATTCCCAAATGGTGCGCCCCTTTAGAAGTGAGGTAGAGCGTTATGGGGAATATGCCAAGGCGGGAGAATTTGTGTACGATCATCCTTTCCTTTGGGGCAGCAAACGTACCGGACCCGATTTATTGCGGGTAGGGGGCAAGTATTCCGACAGTTGGCATTTAAACCATATGTATGACCCGCAAAGCACGTCCTCAGGATCCATAATGCCCGCCTACCAGTGGCTGGTGCGCAATGAACACGACAGGACCGGGATTGAGGGAAAAATGAAGGCCATGGTAAGCTTGGGGGTTCCTTACACAGAAGAGGATATCGCCAATGCTAAAAACGATATGGATGCCCAGGCACTTCAGATCGAAAAGAACCTGTACTCCGATCCTGATTTTGCAAAAAGTTATGAGGCCGATAAGGAAAATGCCCTTAAGAACGGCACAAAGTTCACAGAAATGCGAAATCGGGAAATAGTGTCCCTAATCGCCTATTTACAGCGATTGGGCACCGATATCAAAATAAAGGGAACCAACGAACCCATTACTAAAAACCAGTAGCCATGATGAAATTTGTAAAAAGTTATATGGAGAGTATAGATGGAGTAGCCACTTACCCCATGATATCGCTGCTTATTTTCTTTGTGTTTTTTGTCCTCCTTTTTTGGTGGGTCGTTACCGCTAAAAAGGAATACATAAAGGAAGCCAGCGAAATACCGTTAGATTTAAATAACCCGTATAAAGAGGAATCATTATGAAAAATTCAATACCTTGGTGGATACGTGTCCCCGTAATTTTCTTTCTTGTTTTTATAGCCATGGAGTACTTTATAGACTCCGGGGATAAACCTGCTTTTATTGCATACCCCATCACCCAGTTTTTCCTGTTGATGGTACTGCTAATACTTATAGCTATTGAAATAATTCTTAGATCCATAGAAAACGTAATGTACCAAACCTTGTCCGAAGAAGCCAAGCAACGGTACGATGCTTCCAAATCCGTTGCAAAAGAATGGACTTGGGGCAAAAACATTTGGAAAAAGATTACCGGAAATAAGCCTCTTGAAGAAGAGGGCGAAATTATCTTGGACCACAATTATGATGGTATTCGCGAACTGGATAATAAACTCCCGCCGTGGTGGGTCTATATGTTTTATGCCACAATAATCTTTGGAGTGGTCTATATGCTGCGTTTTCATGTGTTTAACGATTATGACCAAGATACAGAGTACGACCGCGAGGTGGCTCAGGCACAAATGGATATCGATGCCTATAAAAAAACAGCCAAAGGGCTTGTCGATGTCAATACCGTGGAATTGCTTACAGAAGCTTCCGATTTAAGTGCGGGCAAGGCCATATTTGAGACGAATTGTGTAGCTTGCCATATGGCCGACGGTGGCGGGGGAATAGGCCCCAATTTAACCGATGAGTACTATATATTGGGGGGAGGTATAAAAAACGTATTCCAGACCATATCCGAAGGTGGAAGGGACGGTAAGGGTATGGTGGCCTGGAAACAAAACCTTAAACCCTTGGAAATAGCACAAGTGGCCAGTTATGTCGTAACCTTAAAGGGAACCACAGCAACAAATCCTAAGGCTCCGGAAGGGGAAATATGGAACGAATAAGTAGACCTAGCTTCCGTAATAAGGACTTGGCTCGGAACAGTACATTGGTGCAAGGCCATAAATAAGTAGCGAACGTCTTGCAAAGAACTGCAAAACCTCAATTGTAAATGGACGATCATTTCAGGGATTCAATAGGCACTATCAACGAAGATGGCAAACGGGCTTGGGTGTTTCCCAAAAAACCCAGCGGTACGTTTTACAAATACCGTAAATGGGTTAGTTATGGGCTTATATTGTTCTTGTTTTCGGCACCATTTATAAAAATCAACAGCAACCAATTTTTAATGTTCAATGTGTTGGAACGCCGTTTCAATATCTTTGGCGCTCCTTTTTGGCCGCAGGATTTTTACCTCTTTGTAATCCTTATGATCATTGGGGTGGTTTTTGTTTCGCTCTTTACGGTGGCCTTTGGACGTATTTTTTGCGGATGGATGTGTCCCCAGACCATTTTTATGGAAATGGTTTTTAGGCGGATCGAATACTGGATCGATGGTGATAGGGGTGCCCAGATAAAACTGGAAAGACAGGAATGGAATGCCGAAAAAATACGGAAGCGCCTTCTAAAATGGACGGTTTTCTTTGTGATATCATTTTTAATTGCCAATGTTTTTCTGGCCTATTTGATCGGAAGCGATAGGTTGATAAACTACATGATAGAGGGTCCGTTCACCCATTTGGGTACGCTCATCTCTTTATTGGTCTTTACCTTGGTGTTCTATTTTGTATTTGCCTGGTTTCGGGAGCAAGTGTGCATCATTGCTTGTCCGTATGGCCGGCTACAGGGCGTGCTTTTGGATAATAAATCCATAGTGGTGGCCTATGACCATAAACGGGGCGAGGCCGAAAACGGGCGTAAAAAATTCAGAAAGGGCGAAGACAGAAAGGCTTTGGGCCATGGCGACTGTATTGACTGCTTTCAATGTGTAAATGTATGCCCAACCGGAATCGATATCAGAAACGGTACCCAATTGGAATGTGTCAATTGCACGGCCTGTATCGACGAATGCGATGAGATCATGGAAAAAGTAAACCTACCTAAAGGTCTTATCCGATATGCCAGTGAGGACAACATCGAAAAAAAGGCAAAATTCAGGTTTACGCCAAGGTTAAAAGGCTATACCGCCGTCTTGACAATTTTGACCGGACTTTTGATAGGCATGCTTTTTTTGAGAAGTGAACTGGAGGCCAATATCCTTAGATTACCAGGGCAGTTGTACGAGCATAAGGACGGCAACATCATAAGCAACGTGTATACTTATAAACTAATCAATAAAACAACCAAAGATATCACAGATGTGCATTTTAGGCTGCAATCGCACAAAGGAACCATAGCACAGGTTAGAAAGGGAGATTTTGGCGTTCCCGCACAGGGCCTGGCAGAAGGCACCTTATTTATCGAAATAAACGCATCCGCATTAACAGGTGATAAGGATAAATTGGAAATAGGGGTCTACAGTGGCGATAAATTAATAGAAACCACCACGGCCCGTTTTCTGGCGCCCAGAAGTTATAAGTGAGAATTTAGTATTGAGTGTGTATTGAGTACAAAGTACCCCCGGTGGTTTAGCAAGTCGGAACCACTTTCAGTTGAGTACCGAACAATCAGGTTCAAGTAGGCAATAAAAGGAGGATATAGAAAATTAAAAAATTGATTCTCTTGCTTGCGCTTGATTTTTGTATTTGTATTTTGAATTATTCTTAGAACGTAAGCATATGAAAATAAACTGGGGAACAGGTGTAATACTGGCATTTATAGGATTTATAAGTTTTATCCTGTTTTTTGTGATCCGTATGAGCACGGACTCAAGGGCCAACCACGAATTGGTTACCGAGGAATATTATAAGGCCGAATTGGGTTTTCAAAAGGAAATTGATGCAGAAAACAATGCCAATGACAGCAACAATAAAATCAGCATAAAAAAAACGACTGAAGGCCTGTTATTGACCTTCCCGGAAAATCTGAAACCACAGTGGATAAGCGGAACAGTGTCCCTGTACAGACCATCTAACAAACGCTTGGATGTGAACTTGCCCATAAGTTTGTCCAATGCACATTTGCTCATACCTGAAAAAAGTTTATTGGATGGTCGCTGGGACATTAAGGTTTTTTGGGAATACCAGAACGAAAAATACTTGCACAAACAAAGTATTACCTATTAAAAATGCTGCTATCTGCCTTTATATTGGGTCTTTTGGGAAGTCTGCACTGCGTGGGCATGTGTGGCCCCATTGCCTTTATGTTGCCCGTAGACAGGACAAATCAGGTTAAAAAGGCCGGACAAATAATAGTATACCATCTGGGAAGATTGTTGGCATATGGCAGTATCGGGCTCTTATTCGGGTTATTGGGCAAAGGACTGTATGTGTTTGGGTTGCAACAGAAGCTATCCATAGGAATTGGCCTTGTTATGATTGCCATTGTGTTGCTGCCACTAGGAATATTGAAGGATTTTAATCCTGCAAAACCAATGTACCGCTTCATTTCACAAATTAAATCAAAGTTGGGAAAAGAATTGTCAAAAAAAACCGCGGATACCTTTTTGACCATCGGGTTTTTAAATGGTTTTCTGCCCTGTGGCATGGTATATATGGCCTTGTTTGGCGCTGTGGCTATGGGCAATGCCTTAGAGGGATCCTTTTATATGGTGCTTTTTGGCATGGGTACGGTGCCTTTGATGACCACGGCAATTTACTTTAGTGGACTTTTAAAAGGGATTACGCGACAAAGGGTAAACAGGTTAATACCGATTTTTGTGGTAATTATAGGTATGCTTTTTATACTGAGAGGCCTGGGTTTGGGTATTCCCTATCTTTCCCCAAAACCTGTTGTTGAAATGGTGCCCAACACCATAGATTGCCATCCTTAATGGCTATATTGCCCAACAAATTCCAAAAAATGGAAATATATGAAAATAGTTTCAAAGGCTGAAGCCGTATCCATCATAAAATCAGGCGACCGGGTTTTTATCCAAGGTGCGGCAATGACCCCGAACACTTTGATCGATGGACTCTGTGAACGCTATTTAGAGCTAAAGAATGTGGAGATTATTTCCATACATACCGAAGGCGATGCCAAATATGCCCGTGCCCCCTATCATGAAAGTTTTCGGATGAACAGCTGTTTTGTGGGTGCCAATGTTAGGGATATGGTCAATTCGCCATATGGCGATTATATACCCATTTTCCTCAGCGAGATCCACTTATTGTTCAGAAGAAATATCTTGCCCCTGGACGTGGCAATTGTTCAGGTCTCCCCACCGGACAAACACGGGTATTGTTCTTTAGGGGTTTCCGTTGATGTTGCCCTGCCCGCCGTACAAACCGCAAAAAGGGTAATTGCACAAATAAATCCCAAAGTACCGAGGACACATGGGGACGGCATTATCCATGTCGATCGAATCCATTTTGGGGTTGAGGTGGATAAACACATCCATCACCATGCGGTTACTCCAATTTCAGAGTTGGAACAGCGTATTGGCCAACACGTAGCCGCCCTCATAGATGATGGAGCAACTTTGCAAATGGGAATTGGGAATATCCCCAATGCGGTATTACAAAATTTATCAGACCATAAAAGACTCGGCATCCATACCGAGATGTTCTCGGACGGCGTGCTCCCCCTTATCCGGAAAGGTGTGATCACTGGTGAGGACAAGGAAGTGAAAACAGGAAAAATAGTGACTTGCTTTGCAGTAGGTTCAAAAGAGTTATATGATTTTATAGATGATAATCCCTTGGTACATTTTAAGGAGGCCGGCTATACCAATGATTCGGCCATCATTAGGAAGAACCCAAAAGTTACGGCCATCAACAGTGCCATTGAAATAGATCTTACCGGACAGGTATGTGCAGATACTATCGGGAGCCTCCAATATTCAGGTGTTGGCGGCCAAATGGATTTTATTCGGGGTGCCTCGCTATCCAGAGGGGGAAAGCCTATTTTTGCAATGTCATCCACAACGGCAAAGGGGGTCTCAAAAATAACGCCATACCTTAAAAATGGGGCCGGGGTAACCACAACACGGGCGCATGTGCATTATGTGGCCACAGAATACGGGGTAGTAAACCTTTTTGGCAAAAACTTAAAAGAACGCGCGGGGGCGTTGATCTCCATAGCACATCCCGATCATAGGGAAGGGTTGGGGAAAGAAGCCTATATGCGGTTCAAGGGATAATGAAAACGTATGGATAAGGGCGATATAACAAATAGGCAGGATATAGTGCTGTTGGTGGGAACCTTTTATTCCAAAATAAGGACACATTCGGTTTTAGGCCCTATTTTCAATAGCATCATTACCGACTGGGAAAGCCATTTGTCATTGCTGACCGACTTTTGGGAGACACAACTGTTTTTGAAGCGAAAATACCATGGCAACCCGGTTACGGCACACGAAAAAGTGGACGACCGTATGGATGGGGCAATCACCACCGAGCATTTTGGGCTCTGGCTCAATCTTTGGTTCGCCACCATAGACGAACTTTTTGAAGGAGAAACAGCATGGGTCGCTAAAAATCGCGCACAAAAAATGAGCACTATGTTGTTTATGCAAATCTATGTGCATAGACATGGAAAAGCATAGAAAAAATAATGTTTTCTACAAAAAGGGCAAGTTATGGGTCTCCCCCTGGACCCCCTCTTTCAACACCATCGTCAAACTTGGTTTTAAAGATTTATTGCCCCAAGGATGGGAGGTAATTATAAACTGACGAACGGAAGGGCTATAAGCCGATCATGAAAGATTACAAAATTGAGCAAATTCCGGGACTGAAAAGAATACTTAAACTAAAAGGGCAATTCAATAAATGAGTCAAAAATAGCCTTATAAAACCAAAATATAGCCCTGTAGCGAAATTCTAGACACCAAATACATTCACAGAAATGTACGGGAAATCAAAAAGCGATTGAATAAAATCAAAGTTTATTCAATCGCTTT
>JBGTBA010000155.1:0-7779 GCA_041749595.1 Flavobacteriaceae bacterium
CGAGTTTCTGCAGTCATACCTTGATGAATTTTGCTATAAATTTAATCGTGGGCACTTCGGCGAGGCTTTGTTTGGAAGACTTTTGGTGGCGGCCGTCAGTAGCAAAAATGAATTTAGGTATAAATACGGATAATCATTTAAAACAAATACAGCCTTATGTTTTCAAAAGCGTGCGAATACGGCATACGGGCCAGCATCTACATTGCGCAACAATCCCTTGCAGGCTCCAAAGTGGGTCTCAAGGAAGTCGCAAAAGCCATAGATTCCCCTGAGGCCTATACCTCCAAAATATTGCAACAACTAACCCGAGCGCAAATTATCAACTCCGAAAAAGGCCCTACAGGCGGATTTTTAATGGATAGGTCACAACTAAAAAACGTCCGGCTCAATGCTATTGTACTCGCCTTGGATGGCGATCGTATTTACAAGGGCTGCGGGTTGGGGTTAAAGGCGTGTAATGCGCTTATGCCCTGCCCCGTACATAAACAGTTTGCCGCTATACGGGACGACTTAAAAAACATGCTGGAAACGACCGCCATACAATCCTTGGCCATAGAACTTCAAGAAGGACTCACCTTCTTAAGACGATAAAAAAATTTAGTGTATTAGTGGATGTTTTTATCCACTACTTAAATCAGTAATAAACCTTTAAATAGTAAAAAATGAACATTCAAAAACATCAAATCATCGGAGAATTGGTAGCCCAAAACTACCGAGCAGCATCCGTATTCAAAAAATACGGCATCGACTTTTGCTGTAACGGCAACCGTACCATCGACGAGGCCTGCGAGAAAAAGAATATAGCACTAAATACCGTCCTTCAGGATTTGGACATCGCCATCCAAAAAACAGAAGACAGTGGCACCGATTACAAATCTTGGCCCATAGATCTTTTAGCCGATTATATCGAAAAGAAGCACCACAGCTATGTGGTAGAAAAAACGGCCGAGATTAAGCCCTATTTGAACAAAGTATGTAAAGTTCATGGTGACCGCCATCCTGAATTATTGGAAATTAAGGAGCACTTTGATGCTACCGCGGGCGAACTGGCCATGCACATGAAAAAAGAGGAACTTATTTTGTTCCCCTATGTTCGAAAAATGGCCAAAGCCAAAAAAGAGGCTACTCAGGCGGCTACACCCCAATTTGGAACTATTCAGAACCCCATACAAGCCATGATGGACGAGCATACTACTGAGGGCGACCGGTATAGAAAAATAGCCGAATTGAGCAACAACTATACCCCACCGCAGGATGCATGCAGCACTTATAAAGTTACTTTTGCATTGCTTAATGAATTTGAACAGGATTTGCACCTGCACATCCATTTGGAAAATAATATATTGTTTCCAAAAGCGATACAATTAGAAAAAGAATTGAACTAAGGATGGTATTTAAATGGCTATTGATAGGGCATCTCATAGGAGCGGCCATCTGGATCGGCGGACACCTACTATTGTGTGTCCGCTATTTACCAGAAGCCATCCGACTGAAAAATCCGGAAATCATAACCCAATTTGAGAAAAAGTATGAGATCATTGGATTACCTGCACTAGTGGTGCAAGTCATTACGGGAATATGGATGGCAGTAGCTTATTACAATGTAACTTTATTGAGCTTTGCCACTGCAATGGAAAGTGCTGTTTCTATAAAACTCATTTTGTTGTTCATAACAGTGCTTCTAGCCATGCATGTGCGGTTTTTTGTATTTCCAAAATTAACTGCTAAAAATTTGTGGTTTTTGGCATGGCATATTATCGCCGTAACCTGTATTGGACTGTTGCTACTCTATTTTGGAATTAGCATCCGTTTTGGAGGGCTGTAAACAGATTTTCGGCGGAATGCTAAAGTCAAATGACGTAAAACGAATTAATCCTTACCTAAAAAAATGAAACAGTTACTTTTTATCGTAGTCCTAAGTACCTTGTTATTAGCCGGATGTAAAAATAAAGCGCCCCAAAGCGATACCCATGAACCTCCATCGGAAATAGATCATGTACATATAGCTCAGGAAAGTGAAGATAACACATTGCTCCTAAATGAAGGCAAGAAATGGAAGGCAGATGCATCCACATTGTTGTACGTAAAAGCCATGGAGAACGATCTTTTAGTATACGCAAGTGAAAAAGACACTTCCCAATTGCATGCTTCCCTAAAAGACCATCTTTCCAAGTTAATTGCAAATTGCACCATGAAAGGTACGGCACACGATGCACTGCACGCATGGTTATTATCTTTTATGGAAACCGTAGATAAACTTACAACACCCGAAGGGGCATCTGTAGTGGCGTCCGTAGAAGAAGCTTTGGCCGTTTTTAACGTATCCTTTGACTAATATCCTATGCCCCTAAAACGCAGTGAATCATTACAACCGCTTAGTCGCGACCACCATCATGGGCTATTGCTTTGTTGGAAAATAAGAACGGGTATTAAAAACAATATCCCAACGGATCGGATAAAAAAATATGTGGATTGGTTCTATAAAACCCATTTAATCCCTCATTTTGAACTGGAAGAACACTATATATTTCCCATTCTTGCCCATGGGCATGAAATGACTAAAAAGGCAATATCGGACCATCGCCGGCTTAAACGGCTTTTTGAAGCCACGCAAGATATTCCAAAGCACCTAAGCCTTATCGAAGAAGAACTAGAACAGCATATCCGTTTTGAAGAGCGCATCTTATTTCCCGAAATTGAAAAAGTGGCCACACCGGATGAACTTCTCCAAATAAAACATATCCATACCCATGAAAAATTTGTTGATGAACTAAGCGATCCATTTTGGAAAAAAGAAACCCAAAAATAACATTTAAAGTATACGAAAACGGCCAAAGTCGCTCTATCGAAAGTATGAGTAACGAATATCCAAATCTGATGTTCCTGCTTAAGGAATCTCTATTTCTGTTTTGGAGAATGTGGGGGCGTAGGCCGATGCGCTACTTGCTTGGTTAAGGTTAATGGAATTAAGGGGAAAACCTCAGTTAAAACCCGTAACGAACCGGAAACTCTGGCAAGACTTGGATATCATAATCCCCATATCCGCTTGTCATGCCAGATTCATATCACAAATGACATTCAAGGGGCAGAAATAAATATCGTAGATCGTTAAAATAATGTTAATTCTTCCTTATAGTTAGGATTCCTTACTATATTTGTTATGGCAATAACGCCATAACATCCTAAACAATATCTATATGAGCAAGTCCATTTTTTATCATGCGGGTTGCCCCGTCTGCGTAAATGCCGAACACGAACTCCTAAACCTTCTTAACCCCGCTAATGTGGAAGTGGTGCACATAGGCGAAGATCGCGCCCGTATCGCAGAAGCTGAAAAAGCCGGCGTTAAATCAGTTCCCGCGCTGGTAACCCCAAGTGGAAATGTGTTGCACATTAATTATGGCGCCTCCATGGCCGACGTAAAAGGCTAAAATTAAAAACACCTATAATCTTGGGATTCCCCTATTTGTAGGTGTTTTGTATATTTTCTGCCAACTATTTTTAAAATACAAATACCGCCAAAAAAAATGAAAGTCGCCATCTGGGACACCTACGTGACCAAAGAAGACGGAACACTAATGCATTTTGACATTATTGTCCCGGAGCATATAAAAAACGAAGAAATTATTTATACTTTTGGAAAGCAATATTTACGCTCCAAAAACCTTGGAAACAGAACCCTGTCAGCACAGGAGTGTCGTTTTTGCCATCTTGAAACGGCTACCGATACAATTCTGACGGATATTGAAACACAGGGTTTTCATATTCTGGAAATGCAAAATTGTAATCCATAGTGTCGGTATTTAATTTAGAGGAACAAAACAACCGGTTAGACCACAAGATTGTGGCCGGTCTGGAGCGTTTGTCCCAAGTCTTTCGTATCCTACTTTGGGAAAAGGCAAAACAGTACCAACTTAGCCCCATCCAGATACAGTTGCTTATTTTTTTAAAACATCATACCTTTTCTAAAGCTACGGTAAGTTACCTCGCTCAAGAATTTAATGTTACCAAACCAACCATAAGCGACGCCATCCGAATACTGGAACAAAAAAAACTCCTTGCCAAATTTCAGGATCCCCTGGATAACAGAAGTTATACAATGCAATTGACAAAAGCGGGAACCCAAATCGTACAGGCCACCCAAGATTATGCAGACCCCATAACCCAACTTATGGCCAAGATAGCCGATCGGGACCAAATGATCCTTTGGGAAGCCATATGCGGCCTAATTACACAACTTAACCGCCAGAACGTAATAAGTGTGCAGCGCACCTGCCTTGCGTGCAGGCACCACGCCCTGCAAAACGAGCATCATTTTTGCACATTGCTCAATAAAAAACTGGAAGCGCAAGATATTCGGATAGATTGTCCGGAGTTTGAAATGAGCCCGATATCCTAACAATTATTCACCAATGCCATCCCTTTTACCAAATTGCTTTGTGCAGCCTTATTTTCCTTACCTATTGGCAAACAGATCGCCAAAAAACAAATGACAGGCAATAAATGAGAAAACCGATAAAATAACCCCTATCAAAAAGGCATTGAAGGATTTTCGCAATAATCTAAATTTCCTGTCTATCGTTTTTCCCAAATAGTAGGTGTCCTTGGCAATGGTCTTATACACCTCGTCTCCCTTGTCCATTAAAGCTGTCATATTGTCCAAATATTCGGTCTCGGTAAGGTCATTAAAATTGCCATAGAACATTAAATTGTTTACTTCCCTTGCCCCGTGCTTCAATTCCGGCCGGGTAGCAAAAATGGCAAAAGTGATAGAGATCAGATTGGTCATCAACATCATGACCGCCGGAAAAATAAGATGGGGATCCTTATCCAACTGATTTAAAACGGTGCCGATAATTATGGAAAGGATAAGGGCGTTGATGGAGATGAGAATGTTCGATTTCCTATCGATCATCGTATTTAAGGTATATTGGTTTTTGGAGACCAATTTGAACAATGTTTCCACCCCTCGCACGGATCTGGGCTCTATTTGCTCCAGCTTTTTCTTTAATGCTTTAAGCTTATCCTTATCCATATTTAGCCCATGGATTAAATATTCATTATTTAATTTTTCAATGTTTTTTTCGCTCATATTACTGTTTTATTGGTAAAATAGGGCACACCTATTCTTTTTGGCAGCTTGCATAGATAGTTGTTTTTTTGCTCCGAATCTATAACCCTTGCTTTTGTCCTTTCCTCTATTTGTGCTTCAATTATCGCCTTGATCTTGGTATGGAGATCCTTATCCAATATCGGCGTGATCACCTCAATTCTGTGGTCCAGGTTTCTGGTCATAAAATCCGCTGAGCCAATATACAATTTTTCATTGCCACCATTCCCAAAAATATAAACCCTGCCATGTTCCAAAAACCGGTGCACTATACTTGTGGCCCTTATATTTTCGCTCTGGTCCTTAATTCCAGGTACCAAGCAGCATATTCCACGCACGATCAGCCGGATATTTACGCCGGCAGTGCTGGCCTTATATAATAAAGTTATCATTTTTTCATCTTGCAGGCTGTTTAATTTTAATATGATATAGGCCTTTTTTCCATTGAGGGCATTTTCAATTTCCGTTTCAATCAATTCCTTAAAATCGGTACGGGTGGTAAATGGGGAAACGATTATATTTTTTATTTTAGGAACCAATATCTCCCCTTTAAGGACCTGGAACACCTGTGCTATTTCCTTTGTAATTTCCTCTTTGGCCGTCAATAGGCCAAAATCCGTATACACTTTGGCCGTTTTTTCGTTGAAGTTTCCCGTAGCAATATAGCAATAAGATTTTGACTCCCCATTTTCATTGCGCACCACATAAATTATTTTAGAGTGTACCTTTATTCCGGGATGGCTGTACTGCACCTTGGCACCGTTGGCTTCCAGGAGTTGTCCCCATTTAATGTTGTTTTCCTCATCAAACCGTGCCTTGCACTCCATAAAGACATATATGTCCTTTCCGTTCTTTACCGCCTTTAAAAGTGTTTCGGCAATGGCCGAGTTATCTGATATACGGTAAAGTGTAATCTTTATTTGGGTTACCTTACCATCTTCGGCAGCTTCATTTAAAAAGTCGACTACACCATCAAAGGATTCATAAGGAAAATAGAACAATCTGTCCTTGGTTTTTATTGCATCGAACTTGTTGGGAGCCCGGGCGAAACCTATTTGCCCAACAGGGGTAAAGGCCTCGAATTGGGCCAGTTTATTTTCGGGATTGGGAAATTTAAAAAAATCCCTGAAGTTATGGTAACGACCGCCCCTGATAATATCGGTTTCATTTATGTCCAATAATTTTTTTATGCCATCCACCAGTTTCTTCGGCATTTCGGCATCGATCAAAGCCCGAGTTACCTGTCCGGTTATCCTATTTTTAAGGGAATCTTTTATTTTGGTCAATAAATCTCCGGAATATTCATTGTCTATGTACAGTTCCGCATCACGGGAAATCTTCAATGAATAAAATGTGTCCCTGTATGCATGGGTAAGATTGTACTTAAAGATATCGTCTATAAAAGTGATATGGTCGGTGTTTTTTTCTTTGGGAAAAAGAACAAACCTAGCTTGGTTTTCAGGGATTTTTACCACTACCATTTTTTTGCCCTTTACCAAGGACACTAGGTATAGCTGTTCGTTCTCAATTAAAATGGTATCGTCCCTTTTTGTCAATTTGGCTATTTCAAACTGTTGGGTTTGTAATAGGAGTTCCTTTAAATACCTTTTTGCGATTTTTTTTTGCGGGCCGTTAAATGAGGTATGGCCGATGAGCTCTATGCCCCTGGTTTTAAGTTCCGGGATGATCTGGTTTTTGAGAATGGCACCGAGTTCTTCCTGTTGTACGTGCACTTGGTTTTTGATCTCTTTAAGCAATTTGTTGGGTTTGGTGACCAATCGCTTTCTAAGATTCCTCTCCAGTTGTTTTATCTGCCGGATATCGGATACCCTTACTTTAAAAAATTCGTCAAGGTTAGAGGAAAAAATGGCCAAAAACCGAATTCGTTCATACAATGGGTTTCCCTTATCCGCCGCTTCCTGAAGTACTCTATGGTTAAAGCGCAGCCATGAAAGATCCCGGTCATAGTATTCTTTGGTGTTCAGTGGCATCCTTTAAATTTTAAACCGTATTCCCGTTTTGAGATAATAGATATTGTTATCGTTTACCGATAGTATTGTTTTGTTCTTGCGGTCTTTTAAAGCCGCACTGCTACTTAAAATATAAGAGGTATTTATGAAAAGTTCCAAATGTTCGCTGACATGGAACTCATATTGAAGGCCACTTATGATCAGGGACATGTTTATCTTATCTGCAAACCTATTGCCGTTCACCAAAATGTTATCTTGTATATTGGAGGTAAACCCATCGAGTTCAGCAACCAACTTAAGCCTATTGCGTTCGGAAAAATGATATTGTAGGTTCGATTTTGGCACACCGATATTAAAAGACCAATCGGGACGGAATTTTCTATAATAGCTTATAAATGGCAGGGGAAAGGGAAAGCCCCTGTTTCCAGAATAGGAAGCCCCCAACATAAGACGGTAAGGTCTGGAAACGCCATCATCATTTCTTTTATCCTTTATAAAAACGATGTCCCCGGAGAACACCACATCCTCAAAGGATAATTGCTTTACAAGGTTAGAGCTTACCCCGGGAGAAAATCGTGTCGCAAAACGCCAATTGTCGTTCAGTTTAAAAGTGTATCCAATATTGAGGTCCAACAACTGGAAATCTTCTATGGCATCTATGTCAAAGGAGGTGATTTCCTTATCGAACGACAATTCGAT
>JBGTBA010000156.1:0-32992 GCA_041749595.1 Flavobacteriaceae bacterium
TGACTATCCCCGAGGCAAGCCATAGGGGTATTTAGCCAGTTTCATTTTGGCCTTAGGGCCAAAAACCGAAATTTTGTATTTTACCTCACCCGGAACTGCAAAAAGGCAGTTCAGACCTCTCCAAAGGAGAGGTAAAGCGGAAACCCCGACCCAAGGGTCGGAGAATCTTTGGATTGAATTGATAAGGCACTTGTTAACCTGCTTTGTTCCAAACCCGGGAAGCAAACATATCATCTACCTCTGTATGGTTGATATGGTTGAAATAATTGCTGAAGGTCTTTACGCCTATCCCGGTAATTACGCCCAGAATCTGTTCCGGGGCGTACCCTGCATCCAAAAATTCATCTATCTCTTCCTGGGAAGCCTTTCCCCTGGTAGAGGTCATAATTTTGGCAAAGGTGCTCAAAGCGGCCAATTTTTTATCGGGAACAGGCTTTTTGTCCCGTATCGCATCTGTTATCTCTGTGGGCACCCCACTCATTTTATCCCCTACAAAACTATGTGCCGCCACACAGTAATCACATTCATTTTCAACAGCTATGGAAAGTAAGATCACCTCTTGCTCCACAGGTGAAAACCCCGCAAGGGTCCTAAAGGAATTATAGGTATAGGCATACGAATCCAATAAGGATGGGTTAATGGCCATCCCGGCGTACATATTGGGAACTACGCCCATTGCCTTTTTGGTTTTTTTTAATGTTTCGGCAGCTATAGGTGCTGCATTTTCTATGGTTCTGGGTTCTAAACCTTGTACAATTACATCGCTCATTTTATATTTATTTAAATTAAACTTCTGTTTTTACTGTTTTTTTTTTGGTCTTGACAATGGTAAAATATGCCCCCGAACAGGGTGCCAAAAAATTCATGCTGATTTTAACCCTAGGTAGGCTGCCAAACTCCGGATGCGCAAAGAATTTCCAATAATCGATGGTACTCAAAATTGTGCCTGCCAATAGGCAGGTCTTTAAAGACCTTCTAAAAACCCGTTTCTGCAAGATCTCGGGCAACGTCAAAATAACTCTCTTAAAATAAGGCTATTCGGGATTAATGTAAATCCTCCATCTTTTTGATGGTTTCCAGATCTTGTGAAATGGTATGCATCTGTTTTATAAGCAAATCTGAAGTTGTGGGCGGAAGGCTTGTCTCCATCAAAACCGATTCATATTCTTTTACCGCCGCCTTTTCTCCCCTAATGGCCTCTACCAACATAGATTCATCGTTATCTGAAGAGAACAATGCTTTAACATCTAGCCAGGTCCTGTGGGCTGCGCCTGCGGCACTTCCGCCGTTACTCGGTTTTTGGCCGAAATTGGCCATTTCGGATTTCAATTTATCGCCAAAATCCGAGCGTTCTTTGGACTTCCGTACAAAATACCCTATTAATCTGGCCTCCTTTGCATTTTCCGCCGCTTTTTTAAACCCTTTTTCGGCATCATAGGTCTTTCCCAATAAATCATTTAATCTGCTTCCAATTTCTTCTGAATACGTGCTCATGGTTTAACTAGTTAAGATTTAGCGGGTTTTATTGTTTTGATGACTACCGCACAACACCTATATGGAATTTTTCCATTTTGTTCTCAAAGTTACACCCAATGGTTAGCGTATAATTGCCTTAAAGAAATTTTTATTGCCCCATTTACATTTATATGGGAATGCATTGGCCGTACACTATAGTTCTCTACTAAGATTCGCATAAGAACAAATGTATCTTTTAATAAATCCATTCCCGTACCCCTTTCAATCCTCGTAACATGTTCAAACAGTTTCTGTTTCTGGACTTGACCGTGCCAAGGGGAATGGCCAACTCTTCTGCCGCTTCCTGTTGCGTATATCCTTGAAAATACAATAGATCGATAATTTGCATGTACTTAAAATTTTTTAGGTGTAAACGTATATCGATTTCCGGGGCATCTGTAGTATCCGCCACCTCTTTTTGGCCTTGTGGATTGCTATCGGAACAGTCAAGCGATCGGGTCATTTGATCCTTTTTGTACGATTTGGACCGCACTACATCTATGGCCGTGTTTCTGGCTATTTTTACGATCCAGGTAAAAAAGCGGCCTTTGGCCGGTGCATACGTTTCAGAGTTGTTCCACACCTTTACAAACACGTCATTGGTTATTTCCTGGGCCAACTTGGGGTTTCGGACGATGGAAAGGACCACACTGCAAATGTTTTCCGAGTACATTTCATACAATTTTTCAAAAGAACCCAAATCTTTTAGCTTAAATTGGGCGATAAGTTGTTCAGTATCCATTTAGTGCTAAGGGTATTGATTGGCATAAATTATTAGTATGTAAGTTCATGGAATTGGCATTGAAAGTCAAAATAAAGGCTAAAGACGGTTTTTTTGCCATGAACATTTTTTTTAATTATTTCAATTGCGTTTAGCCTAGTTTTTAATTTGTTTAGGTTTACTTTTTTTTCTTCAGTACAATCAAATTAAGTTCGTTAAAACCCCTGTTCTATTCTATTTTTACATTGGTTATAAAAAGATTGACCCCTTTTTCTTCATAGATGTTCAAATTTATGGGGAATGCCATTTCAGAGCTATTTATACCCATAAAATAAGGGGTTACCGTATCTACACTGCCTGTGAATTGGTTTTCAGGATAGAATAGTGATCCGGTTACTGGGAAAAGTTCATTTTGGACGGATTTTGGAAGCATGTTTAAGCCTTCAGGGCCGTCCTCTTTTTTAATCCCTTTGTTACCAACTGTATTGTTTTTGTCCGAACTCAGTCCGTTGGATTTGCGCAGTATAGGATACCCCCTAAAACTAAATTCAAAAACTGAGATCAGGGCAATGGATACGATGAGTACCGTGAAGAGGTGTTCGTTTGATTTTTTCATTTGATACATCATTTAGGCAGTTCATTGCTCTCCGACCTTCCTAACAGTACGGTTATTCCAAAATAATAGGCGGTACACGAAAGTAGGGGTACTTGAACAGCAATGTATTATATAATTTCAGCTAAAATTTGCATTCTTATCGGTTTCAGGAAATTTTTTGTTGGCAGGAACAACCCATAAACCAAGTTATAATACAACATAAATATAAAGTTGTATAACACAAAACTTTTTATCTGCACTTACATTTACCAATGGTGCAATGGCAATAAAGGCCCTTACTGTATCTCCTATTTTAAAGGTCAATTGAATTTCCCAAATGGGCCATCCACTTGTTTAAGCGGCTTTGGGACATGGCCTTGCGGATCAACAGTAGTTGGTGAAACAACAAAATATATGGGTAAAAGACGGGGCTTGTTAAGGTGAGATAGGTATAGAACACTATTGATGGGACAAAACCAAAGGTATTAAACTATTAATTTTCCATACTGATATGATAGAAGTTAAAAAAGAGGGCATATTACTGAGCAAAACAATATTGGGATTTGAAAACGAGGGGGTATTGAACCCCGCAGTTGTTCGGGATCAAAACGGCATCCACCTTTTTTATAGGGCGGTAAGCAAAGGCAATTATTCCACCATTGGCTATTGCAGGCTCGGTTGTCCAACCTCTGTGAAGTATCGTCAGGATACGCCGATTCTGTTTCCCCAATTTGAGTATGAAACGAAAGGCGTGGAAGATCCGCGCATTGTTAAAATAGAAGATATCTACTATCTTACCTATACGGCCTATGATGGTGTAAATGCGCTGGGGGCATTGGCCACTTCCAATGATTTAAGGCATTGGCATAAGTTTGGTTTGGTCGTGCCTGAGATAACTTATGACGTTTTCAGGCATTTGGCAGAATCCAAAGGCAAGATCCACGAAAAGTATTTTCGGTTCAACAAATTGGGCCGTTCCAAACAAAACAATGGAAAGAATGTCTTTGTCTGGGACAAGAACGTTGTTTTCTTTCCCAGAAAGATCCAGGGTAAAATCCATTTTTTGCATCGGGTAAAACCGGAAATACAAATAGTCTCCATAAATACTCTGGAAGAACTTACCAAGGAATTTTGGTGCAATTATTTTCTTCATTTGGAGGATCACATTGTCCTGTCGCCCAAATACGACCATGAACTAAGTTATATAGGCGGCGGCTGCCCTCCGATAGAAACCAACCAAGGTTGGTTGGTCATTTATCACGGCGTGCACGACACCATAACGGGTTACGTCTATACGGCTTGCGCGGCCTTGTTGGATTTGGATGATCCTTGTAGGGAAATAGCAAGGCTTCCCTATGCGTTATTTAAACCCGATATGGAATGGGAACTTAAAGGAGAAGTAAATAATGTGTGCTTTCCCAGTGGGGCCTTGGTAGTGGAGGATACCCTTTATATTTATTACGGTGCCGCAGATTCGCAAATCGCATCCGCTTCATTGAGCCTTTCTTCCCTTTTAAAAGAACTTTTACTAAACAAGGTACGCCATGAAAATTAGAACTACTGCTACGGTCAATGAACGCTATGGCTTGAAACAAGAAACCTTCCATGTCCGGACCACGGAAAAAAGGACCCCATTTTCCAGAAATGGTTTTGGGCAGCTTCCGGAAATCTTAATCATCACTTCCTATCCACCTCGCGAATGCGGCATAGCGACCTATTCCCAAGATTTAATTAGGGCCCTAAGGAATAAATTTAACCGATCATTTAACATAAGCATATGTGCCTTGGAGACATCCATAGAAAAACACACCTATGTTCCAGAGGTTAAGTACGTTTTACGTACCTGCCTTCCATCCTCATTTATAGAATTGGCGAAAGTCATTGCGGATACGGAATCTATTAAAATGGTGGTTGTTCAACACGAATTTGGACTTTTTAAAGATCATGAAAACGATTTTAATGAACTATTAAAAGCCATTACAAAACAAATATTCGTCGTTTTTCATACGGTACTGCCGAAACCTGATGGGCAACATAGAAGGAATGTAGAACAAATTGCAGATGCTTCCGGGCAAATTGTGGTGATGACCAAATCCTCGAAAAAAATTCTGGTAAATGATTACGGTATAGCCAAAACAAAAATTAAGGTCATAGCCCATGGGACACACCTGGTTCCCCATACGGACAAAACAGCACTAAAATTAAAGTTCAATTTATCAGGCAAAAAAGTGTTGTCCACCTTTGGATTGTTAAGTGCCGGAAAAAATATTGAAACTACGTTAAAGGCACTTCCCCGGATTATAAAGGCACATCCGGAGGTCCTCTTTCTTATTATTGGAAAAACACATCCATCCGTTGTTAAGGAAGTAGGGGAAAAATATAGGGCTTCATTAGAAACAATGGTTTCCTCACTTAAAATAGGCGATCACGTACAATTTATCAATTCATTTCTGCCCTTGCCAGAGCTATTGGAATATTTGCAGCTTACAGACGTTTATGTGTTTACTTCCAACAATCCCAACCAAGCCGTGAGCGGAACGTTCTCTTATGCGGTTAGCTGTGGTTGTCCCATTGTTTCCACGCCAATTCCACATGCACTGGAAGTGTTGGGAAAAAGTGCGGGCATCATGATTGACTTTGAAAACCCGGATCAATTGGCGCAAGCCGTAACTACCTTATTGGATAGTGATTCGCTAAGGGAAACCATCAGTTTAAACGGCCTGCACAGCATTGCTTCAACGGCTTGGGAAAATTCGGCCATTGCCCATGCCTTATTGTTTCAAAAATTCGGAATGGAAGCAATGAATATTCGTTATACTGTTCCTACTTTTAATCTGGATCACATAAAACGGATGACCACAGATTTTGGCATGATACAGTTTTCCAAGATAAATACACCAGATTTAAGTTCTGGTTATACTTTGGACGATAACGCCAGGGCAATGATCGCTATGTGCCAATATTTTCAGTTAACATTGAATAAGGAAGTGCTGCCCTATATCAATATCTACCTGAATTTTATTGAACACTGCCTACAAAAGGACGGTTACTTTCTAAACTATGTGGATAAGGACGAAAATTTTACGAAACAAAATGGTACGGTTAATCTTGCCGATGCAAACGGTAGGGCCATTTGGGCATTGGGGTACCTTATTTCTATGGGAGAACTTTTGCCCAAGGATTATTTTCATTTAAACCGAAAGGCAGAACAAACATTGCGCAGTGGCTTAAAGGGGGTATACAAAATACACTCTACCCGAGCCATTGCTTTTATTATTAAGGGGCTATATTATAAGAGTTTAAAATACCCTTCAACCGAATACGTGTTACTCATTGCCGAATTGGCAAACCGCCTAGTGCAAATGTATAAACATGAAACGGATAACGACTGGGAGTGGTTTGAAAGTTATTTTACCTATGCCAATAGTATTTTGCCTGAAGCGATGTTGTGCGCATGGCTATCCACAGGAAATGCGATATACAAAGAGATCGCCAAAACTTCATTCGATTTTTTATTGTCAAAAACATTTCAAGGCAATACCATAAAGGTTATTTCAAATAAAACCTGGCTTTATAAGGAAAAAGAACAAACGTTGCCCGAAAATGGGGGCGAACAGCCTATTGATATTGCCTATACCATAATAGCGTTGAGCAAGTTTTACGAGGTTTTTAAAGTGCAGGGCTACAAGGTAAAAATGGAGGCTTCATTCAACTGGTTTTTAGGGGACAATCACTTAAATCAGATTATTTACAATCCTTGCACCGGCGGTTGTTATGATGGTCTAGAGGATAGCTATGTGAACTTAAACCAAGGGGCGGAGTCTACCGTAAGCTATTTATTGGCCCGGCTGACCATCGAGAATGTGGTTAAGGAACATTTCATGGAACACTACCAGAAAAAGTATTTTCCGGAAATTATTGAGCAGTAAAAGGCCGTTAAATGACAATTGCCGGAATATCTTCAAATAAAGGGGTTTTTTAAATTCCCCTTTATTTTCGTTAACTATGTTTCCAAGGTTTCTTATTCCCTTTTTCATCAATATTAAAATTAGACAACCAGCCATAAAGAGTAAATGATATAAGTATATATGATAATCGTGTAACATTTGTGACCACTAAATTTCCCACCTTTAGACTTTTAGAATGGAAAAGAATATGTGTCAAGAACAACTAAAAACCCATGGGTTTAATGAGCGTATGGTTGTTAAAATATTTTTTTTTGGCACACCTAATTGTTGGATTAAGGGAATGACAACTTATCGGAAACTTGGGAGTATGGGGTTGTTTTAAACCATAAGGAAAAGTTCTGTGGCTTTTTGACTTTATTTTTTCTTAACAGTTGGTTTTCAAAATAATTTTGGAGCGGCCACTCAACTTTTAAAATGGGCTTTCCATTACCCTAATGCTAAAATTTATTGCAAAAAATGCTATTGAATAGTGTTAAACCTAAAAATGAATATGATGTTGAAATTGAAATGTATATTGATAGAAAACTCCAAAGTACGGCGGAGGCAGGTTATAAAATTAATAGAGAACCATCCCAGTCTGGAATTGGTAGCAGCACATAGCAATGCCCTTGAAGTTGGTTTAGAGGCCCATAGGGAAATAGATTTGATTTTTCTGGCCATTGAGTTGCCAATAATCAATGGGTTTGATTATATGCAATCATTGAGAGACCTCCCAATGGTCATTTTGATCGGTGGGAACACGGATTATGGGGTCAAGGCTTTCGACTTTGGGGTAACCGACTACCTTTCCCAACCCATAACGAACGACCGTTTTCATGTGGCGATAAAAAAAGTGATTGCCATTACCGAACAAAAAATGGGTAAAAAGGAAGATGAAGAGCATATATTTGTTCGCAACAAGCTCAACACAAAAAGGGTTATCTTATCGGAAATTGAATGGGTCGAGGCTTATGGGGATTATATAAAATTGGTTTTGATCAATGAAAAGGTAATTGTCCTTTCTACGATGGCCGACTTTATAAAACGCTTGCCCCAAGATAAATTTGTAAGGATTCATAAATCCTTTATCATAAATCTGGAAAAAGTGGACAGATTTAATTGTAACACTGTGATGGTAAATGGCAATGAAATCCCTTTGAGCAGGAATAGAAAAAAAGAATTTAGAACGGCATTGGTCAATTAAACGTAACAGATCCCACCACTCCAATATAGAGCATAGGCCACCTCTTAATTCACGATAGTAAAGTAATGGCAGTATATTGTCAAATCCAAATAATTCCCCGATGCTTGCGTCGGGGTTTCCTATTTACCTCTCCTCCCCTACTGGACTTGCCGAGGTATGGAGGGGTCTGAGCATCCTTTTTGCAGTTCCCGGTAAAGTAAAATACAATCCCGAAATTTTGGGACACCTTTGGCCAAAATGATACCGAGCTGTCGGTACGTCTAGACCTGCCTATGGATTGCCTCTGGGTGGTCGGTTTCAATAAATTTTTCATCATAAGCGGATGATAACCTTAGCTTCCACCTCCTTTGTCGCTTTTTCCAAACAGCTCGGCAGGCACTAGGCCAAGCTGTTCTTGGTTGCGGGTCTTGAAAGCTGTTTTTCTTGGCATTACTGAGGCTACATAATGCCAAGATTTTATTCAAAAAAAAAGCTGCCTAAAAAGGCAGCCTCTTTTACACCATCCTTTTATTTTTAAAAGGAGTTGTAATTAAATTTCTGGCCACCCACGGAGGCATCTGCCATTAGTCCCGCTTTGGGTAAGGCAAAAACTGCCACACCATCTTTATATTTAGCATTTAAGGCCGTTCCCGATTTTAAGGCCACTGCAGAAACCTCCGCCGAAAATTCAAAATCCCCCTTTTTGAATCTATCCAAATCTGTAGGGGTTTCGAAAAAGATGACCTCTATGATCGCCTGTCCACCTGCCTGTAGTCCTATATTCAATTTTTTCAAATCGGCCATTCCTATTGCAGATTGACCTTCATAAACAACCCCGTTCCCAGAGGCCGCACCAACAATAAAACCGCCTTTACCTACATTTGGAAATATAACATAGCCCGCAGATTTGGAAAAAAATGCATCCAGTTCAGGATTGCTGCTTAAAAGGGTTTTCTTTGCCGTCTTGGCATCATCGATGATTTTCTTATCATCGTTTGTCTGGGCAAGAGCTCCAAAGAACATCGACATAAGAAATACTGTAGTTACTACTTTTACCATTTTCATGTTACATAATTTTAAATTCATATCCGCTAAAGTAGCAATGCCCATTGATCTGCTTTGATGCATTCCAATTAAATACTAATCCATATGGTTGGTTGTCTTAAGATACTCGCCTTATTTCAATGGGGACCTTTTAATAAAACGGTCAGTTATTTGGATAAAACCGTTCTTTGGACAATAAAAAAACCGTTTGGGTTAAAAACGGATTTTCAAAGATCATTTTGTGGGAATTGAAGAAATATCTTTGTAAATATCCGGTCTTTATTTTTTCTTAAGGGGCATTTTATTTGTGGCAGCTTTTTTCTCCCTTAAAATTTGGAAAAAGAAAAGAGTGGATTTGTACCTAAACACAAAAAATGAGTACAACTAAAAACAACATATTTATTACGCTACTTATATTTATATCGGTTGTTGTTCTGCTGATAGCTATTTTACAACTGCTTGCCAAACAAAAGGTCATGGACTTTATCACAGAAAAAACACCTCCGCACGTGCGTTTTCAGTATCAGGATTTGAGCGTGAATGTTCTGAATGGAAAAATACAAGTGGAACATTTGTCATTATGGTTTTCAGAAAACGATACGCTAAAACCGCATACAACAATAGATATGATGGGTTTGGTCATTGAAGGATTTAGCTATTGGCACTATGTGGTGAACAATACCGTCCACTTTAATGCCATTGTGCTTAAAAACCCTGATTTTGTAACCCATTTGGACCAAAAGAGAGGGAGGAAGGATACCGTGAACACCAGATCGGTACATTTATCAAAGTCCATCACCATCCGTACAATTGAAATACATAATGGCAGCTTGATTTTGATGGACAAGGAGGGTGGATATCCCTTGGTAAAAGCGAATAAAATCAATTTTACTTTGTTTGATAATAAATCCGATTCTCTTTCGATCAATAAAAAAATACCCTTTACTTATCATGATTATTCCCTTTTTGCAAGTAACATAATCACAGATTTTGGTCCGTACGAAACCGTGAAAGTGGATTCCATTTTTATGGAAAACAAAGTCCTCCGATTACAAAATTTGACGTTGGAATCCAAGTACGGAAAAAGGGAACTCTCCAAAGTGCTTCGCACCGAACATGACCATACCACACTGGCCATAAAGGATATTGTGTTACAGCACATCGATTTTGGATTTCAGGACGAACGCTTTTTTATTTCGGCCAATATCGGAAAAATTGAAAGCCCCCATTTAGAAATTTATCGGGACAAACTAGTTGCCGACGATTTAAGTACAAAACGTTTGTATAGTAGAATGCTGCGCGAACTACCATTTACGCTTGAAGTAATGGAACTGAATATAAATGACGGCCATCTTGGTTATGAGGAATTGGTCAATGCCGATACCGATGCGGGTCGGTTAACTTTTGACCATATAAAAGTAAAATTAAGAAACATCTCTAACACATACCCTCTTGGAGGCAAAACAACCATTAATGTGGAGGCCCTTTTTATGGAAAATGCCCCGGCAAGATTAGATTGGAGCTTTGATGTAAACAGCAGTAGCGATGCATTTCTTGCGTCTGGCAGCTTTAAGGATTTGGATTTTAGCAGAATCAATTCCTTCTTAGAATCTAATCTGCGATCCAAAGCCAAAGGGCATGCCAGTGAAATTTATTTTACTGTAAACGGAAACGCAACAAATTCTTCCGGAGATATAAAAATGAAATATCAGGACCTGGAGTTCCTTGTTTTAAGGAAAGACCGATTAGCCATAAATAAAATGCTCACGGCCATAGGCTCTCTTTTCATGGACAATGGTTCTAAAACGGATAAGGAAGGGTATCGTAATGGGCTTGCAACAGTAGAACGCGACCCTACAAAATCGTTTTACAATTACTTATGGGCCAATGTTAGGGAAGGCGTAGTACACACGATTACTAGGAGGCAAAAAAAGGAATGAAAAAAAACCCTTAAATAGAAAAATATGGGTGTATTAGCTAAAAATCACAGACAGATTACACTGTTTTACCATTCCGGGACTACACTCGGAAAACAGGCATTGGCCTATGTGGAGACATCAAAAATGAAGATTCGTGCCGTAGACATTTCCAAAACTAAAGTTACGGGCACGCAATGGGCCGAAATTGCGGATGGTCTCCATCTGAAGATATCCGACTTGATTGATACAGACCGTCCGGATTTTTCACAAGTATTTGGCAAAGAACCCATTGATTTGGATGAAAATGGTTGGCTAACCTTATTGGATAAAAACCCAAAAGTGGTTTCTTATCCAATAGTTATTAAAGGTGATGTCTATTTACAAATAAAAAATCCTTCAGATCTTGCTCATTTTTTATAAGGTTTGGCATGAAAACCTCAAATAAGGCTTACTTTTATACAATGCTCTTTAATACCAAAATTCCTTGAAAATAATTGAAAACCAAATAATTAGACAATTATTTATATTGCTTCTTATCCTACTGGTGGGCGGCCTTATCTTTAGTGCCATGCTCCCTTATCTTTCGGGCGTATTGGGTGCCATAACTCTTTACGTGCTTTTGCGGAAACCTACTGCGCTATTGGTTAAAAGGGGATGGAATCCCAATGTTGCCGTATCCCTATTACTTTTTGTGTCATTTGTCTGCATTCTTCTTCCTGTTTCCGGGATTGTTCTATTATTGGGCAATAAAATAGGCCATGCGGTACAAAATTCTGAAAAAGTGATCAAGGCAGTGGAAAATCATATGCAAACTATTGAGAGACGTTTAGGTTTCGATTTTACATCGCAAATTGACGTCCCTGCTATTTCTTCATGGCTTTCCTATAATCTGCAGAGTTTTGCCAGTGGTACATTCAACATACTCATTTCTATTGGAATCATGTATTTTATGTTATTCTATATGTTAACGGAAAACCGTGTTCTCAACGAGTCGTTGTATGCCTATATCCCCATCCGTAAGGATAACCTCGCTATTATTGGCAAAGAGATCCGGACCATGGTACTTTCCAACGCATTGGGTATTCCCTTGGTGGCATTGGCCCAAGGTTTTATAGCCCTGATAGGGTTTCTTGTCTTTGGCGTTAAAGAACCTTTTTTTTGGAGTGTCATTGTCACTATTGGTTCCATGGTTCCCCTTATTGGTGCATTTTTGGGCATTCTTCCTGTTTTCATCTTAACGCTAACATCAGGAACAGCTGTCCAGGCCTGGGGAATTTTATTATATGGGTTTATCGTTGTAGCGTCTACCGATAATCTACTTCGACTCTTTGTTCTTCAAAAACTGGATAATGTACACCCCTTGATCACCCTGATCGGAGTACTAATAGGCGTGCCCATATTTGGGTTTATTGGGTTAATATTCGGCCCACTACTTGTTAGTTTATTCCTTGTTATTTTAAAGACTTACAAAAAAGAATATGGCAAAGAAGGTAACGAAGGAAAGGTAACCCCATAAAACCAGTGGCCCGTCGTCATTTATTCCAATCCATAAATTATGCAAAATTGCCTGAACAACACTAAAAACACCATTGTTGTAACTGTAACAGATTCTAAAGATGGGATTTCCGTTTCGTATGGCAAGGATACCTTAGAAAATAGATTGGATTTTATATGTCTGGATGCCCGTTACAAAACACGGTATCTTTCTTAATCTGGAAAACAAACTAAAAGAGAAAAACAAGGAATTTCGGAAGGAATAATGGATAATGACAGGGTTGTGCGCAGCACATAAATTTGGGATTTATTGCTTTTCGAAAAATGTTTGGATATGAGGGAACGCAATTTTTGGTTTTTTAATATTGATGCCCGCAAGTTGCCCCTCCATCCAATTTAAAACAAAGTACCTTAATTGAGTTAAGATTAATGCGGATAACGTTAAATCAATTATTCTAATTTAATGAATTTTGTCAAAAATAGTTGGTCACACACCAACTTGTAATTATAGATAAAAAAAGAAATTGTATGTTACGTTGGACGGTTACATTTACCATCCTCGCTATCATTTCAGTAATCTTTGGTCTTGGGGGCGTAGCTGCCAGTGCTGCCCGTATCGAAAAGATATTGTGCTTAATCTTTTTGATATTATTTGTCATTTCGCCGATTACAGGTCACAGAAAAATTAAATACTAATTTAAACACAGAACATGAAACGCATAATTTACTTAATTCTTCTTGCTATTATCACCACATTATCCCTTACTACCCTTACAAGCTGTAGGGATGATAAAAAGAAACCTCTTGAAAAGGTAGAAGATACCATTGATGACGCCGGCGACAAAATAGAAGAGGGTGCAGAGGAAATTGAAGACGAAATAGATGATGCCACGGACGATAATTGATGCGTGGTGCATATAATTTTGGTTGGTTTGGTTTTGGTAGGACGGGTAATTTGTTTCATACAATTACCCGTTTTATAATTTAACCCAATTAATTCTCCTATACTTGCGTGGGTATTGCCTGTTGGAATACAGGTTTTTCTGTTTGCCAGCCTTACGGCCAACTTCATTAAATTTAGACGCCCGCAAACTTACCAAATGTCCTGATTGGCCTATACATAACAAGTCAGGAAAAAGGCAATGCCTATTTTCTAAAAAGGTCGGTAAACCATTATAAAATAATGCTCATTGATTTTGGAAAAGATTAGCCCTAGAAACCTCATAAAAAAATTTAAACGGCTACATTTCAAATCGGCATATCCGGGTGCATATTGGGCCGTATCACTACATATGCGCGCCTAATTGCCAGTATACCTCTTTTGTTCTTTCCAACGGGCGGTATCCATAAAAATTACACGACCAAACCACGGCATCCTAAAGGCTATGTATAAATATTATATGCTATAAAGTCCACAATTTGCCCTTTAATTGTCTAATTGCGTCGCCTTGGCACCTGTTTAAGCAAAACCCTGTTATTGTATAAAATAAACTAAAGATTGTGTAAGGATTAAGGCACCGACTTGGTCGAATTTTGTCTGTCTAAACAAGGACCAATAATTGTTGAAAATCAAAAAACAGATGGGAATCAAGGCCTTTTTAAAAATAATAAAATTGATATACTCGGATAAAAACGGTCAGGAAAAGGCCGTAATGAACCGTACGTGCCAAAAAGAAAATGCCTTGGACAATATTATTTTTGGGATGACCAACCACGATCGTAAAGAAAGTGACACATAAGATTTAAACTATTCCTCAAGGAAAATATGCGTCTTTTTCTAAAAATTGTCCAACTGCAATACTAGAGTTGATCGTGAATTTTTTAAAAACCGGAACTATGAAAGAAGCATATCTTAAAACAGCTAAAATAAATCAAATATTCAATGAATTTCAACATTACCTAGGAGGGGCTTTGAATGTGAACGCTGAAGAGCATATCCTGAAATTAGATAATTCCATTGGCTGTGGTAGCCTACGTGGGATTGGTCTTGAGGGTGGCATTACGTATCTGGAACTCGACCTGTCATTTTTCGATGACGTCATATTCAGAATAAATGGGTTGATGCAGGGATCCATCTACTTTGTGTACTGCGCTAAAGGCAGTTTGATCCATAATTTTGGTGCAACCGGAGAAAAGCGGGATCTAAAAAGATTCCAAACCGGAATATTGGCCGGTACGGAATCCGAAGATCATTTTCTGTTTTTTAAAAAGGATATGGAATTGAAAATTTCCTTGATAATTATACAAACGCTGGCTTCGGAAACACTGCAAAAAAGCACACTGAACGATGCACTTAAAAAAACGTTCTTCAAAAAGAACGTGCAGGAAAATTTAGTGTATATCGGTTCTTTTAATCTTAAAATTGCTGAAAAGATAGAGCAGTTGGATGCCATTGCCCAGACCGGAATTGTAAGGCGTTTGTTTTTGGAAGGGCTGGTCTATATGATTTTGGCGTTAGAAATACAACAGCACACCGATGACGTTGAAAGTAAGTCGCAGTATACGGGCTCATTGGCACTATTGGAAATGGAAACCATTAAGGAGCTTTCCAATTTCATAAATAATTATCCCGACATACAGTTTACATTAAAATATTTGAGTCGAAAATCTGGGCTATCCCCCAATAAATTACAGGAAGGATTTAAATTGATGCACAGCAAAACCGTGACCGATTATATCCGGGAAGTGCGTGTAGTCGTGGCAGAGAACCTGATCAGGACTTCCGATATGAATATATCCCAAATTGTATATACCGTAGGTCTTACCAGTAGAAGTTACTTCTCCAAAATATTCAAGCACAAATATAATTGTAGTCCCAAATGGTATAAGGACAACCAAAACACACGTTAGCTGCTACAGCCTGATAATAGAGACATGTAACCAAAAAACCAGTCCTTGCGGACTGGTTTTTTTAGATTTGTCTGAAAGATATTTTTCAACGAAGCTGTTCGTTGTATAATAAAACAACCCCTTACTTACAATAGGCTAGGGTCTGTTTTATTCCTTTTTCAAGACGAGTTTAGTACTTGTCCGATCCCTGATGGCTAGTCCTCCCAGAAATTTTAATGTATCATTCTGGGGGAAAATCCCTCGCCTTTAGGCGACGACTTTAGTTTTATATATTTGTGATATGCAGAATTAACGAAAGACATCGCATACCATTTATGACTATAAGTACCACATAGTATGGATAACCAAATATTAGAAAAAAAGTACTGAGGGGCGTTGTTGGGTCAGGTGTTCGCGAGCTACTGCGGGAAACATGTAAAAGCTATGGTGTTGAGATATTGAAGGGTCATGTTTCGAAGGACCATGTCCACCTTTCTGTGTCCGTATCCAAGTTGGCACGATACCATGGGAAGGGTTCGTACAAGTTGATGCGGGAGAACAAGCATGTATCCCGTCTTTTTTGGGGCAGGGGTTATTTTGTGGCCACATCAGACAATATCACGGATGAAGTTATAATGGAGTGTATCAAAAATCAAGACAATAGTGAAAATGAAGATGGTGAATTCATGGTTGTTGAGTAACTTCAGTCGCCTTTAGGCGAAACAAAACCTATCGGTCTTTAGCCGAGAGTGGTTTAGTTGGTTTAAATTGGTTTAAAAGGGTTTTTTGGTAACCGTATGGATCCTATTGATGCATGGCATTTGCCTGAATTGCGATAATGAAACCACTGTAAGCAAAAAAGCTACCTATTGCGGTAGCCCTTCCTGTAGCGAGAGGGGGGCACGATCCCCCGACCTCCGGGTTATGAATCCGACGCTCTAACCAGCTGAGCTACCTCGCCATCTCATTTTTTAAACGGCTGCAAATATAAAGTTTAATTTGTTGCCCATCAAAATATAGGAAGCTAAAAATAATAACGGCTTTTATTTTTTTATCTTTTAGAAATCTATATATTGCCCACAAACAAATATATTGGGATGAACTACAAAATTAAATTTGAACTTGAGTTTGTAATACAGGCATCGCCACAATTGCTTTATCAGTATTTATCCACTCCTTCAGGATTGTCCGAATGGTTTGCAGATAACGTAAATTCAAGAGGGGAGATATTCAGTTTTATTTGGGACGATTCCGAGGAAGAGGCCAAACTTTTAAAAAGAAAAAGCGATGAGTTCGTAAAGTTCACCTGGACCGCATTAGAGGATGGCAGTTTTTTTGAAATGAAGATAATAGTGGATGAGATTACCAAGGACGTTTCCCTGTTCATAACCGATTTTGCGGAGGAAGATGAGATAGATGAAGCCAAAATGCTGTGGGCCAACCAGATTTCTGACTTAAAACAGGTATTGGGATCTGCATAGCCCATACCCTATTTCCATTAGTAAGTATCTATTTAACCTTGAATTTTCAAGTCTTTTTTATGGTTAATTTTAACGGGGAAATCTTTTCTGATAGCACAACGTACCTCAATCATGAAAATCGGGGTCTCAGGTACGGGGATGCCCTTTTTGAAACTATTAGGGCAGCACATGGCAAAATATTTTTCTGGGAAGACCATTACCTAAGGCTGATGGCCTCCATGCGGATTCTTCGCATGGAAATCCCCTTGGATTTTACCATGGAGTTTTTGGAAAAACAACTTATGGACACTCTCCGTGCCAATGCCATGGAAAATGCCCCGGCCCGCATACGCCTTACTGTTTTCAGGAACAATGGTGGCCTATATTTGCCCAAAAACAATGAGGTTTCCTATATTGTGGAAGCACATAAGTTGGATTCCCCTTTTTACGCCATAGGCCAGGAGCCATTTGAAGTTGAGCTTTTTAAGGATTTTTACACGAACCCGGATATGTTGTCCACGTTAAAGACCAATAACAAGGTTTTACATGTTCTGGGGAGTATATTTGCTCAAGAAAACGGGTATCAAGGCTGTTTGCTCCTTAACACGGAAAAACAAGTGGTGGAGGCAGTGAATGGAAATATTTTTTTGGTGAACGGAAACACCATAAAAACGCCTTCACTGCAAACAGGGTGTTTAAATGGTATATTGAGAAAAAAGCTTCTTGGGATTTTAGAAAAGCTGGAAACCTATGTTGTTGAAGAATCCCCCATATCCCCATTTGAACTTCAAAAGGCGGACGAGTTGTTCATTACCAACGTCGTTGTAGGGATAAGGCCCATAACCAAATACAGGAAAAAAGAATTTGCCTTTAATGTCTCTAAAGATCTTTTGTCCAAATTAAATGCGGCCGCCCGTTTGGATCAATTCAATGCCGGGTTTTCCGGCGCATTGGACCAAAGGAGGTAACTGCCCCCTAATTCCTTCATTTTTTCTTTCCAAAAAGCGGATGTCGGCTTATCGATAATGCCGCTCTCATATTGGTTTTTTACAACTATCCATGATTTGGAGGACAGTTCTTTGTCCAATTGCAAAGAGTCCCAACCGGAATATCCCAAGAAGAAACGGATATCTTTTTTGGATATGATCTTGTTATTGATCAAGGCTATGGTTTTTTCAAAATCGCCGCCCCAATAGATACCGTCAGATATTTCTATGCTGTTTTCAATCAAATCCGGTACCTTGTGGATAAAATATAAATTATCCTGTTCCACGGGACCGCCATTGTAAACTTGGAAAGGAATGTTTATTTCTGTTACCAGGTCGTTGATATGGTAGTTCAGTGGCTTGTTCAAAATAAACCCAACCGAACCTTCTTCATTGTGTTCCGCCAACAATACAACGGACCTATTGAAAGAAACGTCACCGGTTAAAGCGGGTTCGGCAATGAGGAGATTTCCCTTTTTTGGCTCAAGATCTATCATGGTTTTAATTACTGTGGCTAACTAAAATAAGACAAATCCTATTAATAACAAAAAAAGCACCCATAAGAAGATGCTTTTTCCCATTTTAAAATTATAATTTAGTTTACAGCCTTGCCCAAATCTGCACCCGCCTTAAACTTAACAACGTTTTTAGCGGCAATTTTGATGGTTTTTCCAGTGGATGGATTTCTACCTTCCCTTGCCTCTCTCTTGGATACGGACCAAGACCCGAAACCTACTAAAGACACTCTACCGCCATTTTTAAGGGAATTTTCAACATTTCCTAAAAAAGACTCCAATGCTTTTTTCGCTGCCGCTTTTGTTATGCCGGCACTTGCTGCCATTGCATCGATTAATTCTGTTTTGTTCATAGTTCAATTAAATTAAGTGTTGTTAATAATATAATGTTAAAACAAATTTATATGGATTTGCGGTTAACACAAGTAAAACCAAGGGAAATCGGCATTTTTGTTGATAACTTGAAAGGTTTGTTGATAAAGTAGGGGAATTTTTACTTTTTCCCGCAGCCCAATGCCAGTAAGGGCTTAGGACATATGGCTATCCTTTTCCACTTTTATCCCGTTCAACATTTCCTGTACGTGCATTCTTCGTTTACCGGGCAATTGTAGTTCTACAAGGGAAATAAATCCGTCTTTTGCGGCAACCTTTATGTTTTTTTTGTCACTTACAACGGTTCCAATGCCCAGGCCATGGTCCACAGGTTCTATGGCCGTGCTGTATATTTTAAGCAGTGTGGTCTCGTTTCCATTCCTCCAGATAGTCCAGGCCGTTGGGTATGGGCTCAAGCCGCGAATGAGATCGTAGATCTGTTCCATGGGCAGCCCCCAATTTATTCTACAGGTGTCCTTGTTTATCTTAGGGGCTACTTTTAGGAAAGTTGTTCCTTGTTGCTGTTCTGTTTTTACCGTATTATTTTGAATTTGGTGCACGGTTTTAAGAACTAAGTTGGCTCCTAAGCCCATTAATCTATCATGCAGTGTGCCCGCAGAATCTTCTTTTGATATGGCGGTCGCTTCTTGGAGTATCATTTCACCGGTATCGATCTTATCATCGATAAAGAAGGTGGTGACCCCGGTTTTTGTTTCCCCATTTATAATGGCCCAGTTGATGGGGGCCGCCCCTCGATAATTGGGGAGCAAAGAAGCATGCAGATTGAATGTTCCGTATTTGGGCAATGCCCAAACCGTTTTGGGCAGCATTCTAAACGCCACCACGATCTGTAAATTAGCATTTAAATTTCCCAATTCTTCCAGAAAGGAATCGCCTTTTAAATTCGTTGGCTGTAACGCTTTTATTCCGTGCGCCCTGGCATAGAGCATTACTGCGGATTGCTGCGTTTTTTTTCCTCGACCGGCGGGTTTGTCCGGTGCGGTAACGACCCCCACAATGTTGGCCCTATTTTTAAGGAGGGTATCCAATGTTGCTACCGCAAAGTCGGGAGTGCCCATAAATACAATACGCAGTTCTTCCATAATCATCTAATTTTGTACTGGTTCTTGGGCCCTATTTCTATCCTTTCATCTTCCAGCAATTGTTGGACCACGGTTAAAATGGCATTTTCCCTGTAGGGCAAATTCTGTATCAGTTCCCGGGAGGATCGCTGTTTTTGGCTTAAAAGGGTAATGATATCCTGAGCTATCAATCCGATCACTCCGTCATCTATATTGGTTTTTTGAAGACAGACATCGCATTTACCGCAATCTACCTTGCTTTCGCCAAAATAACCCAGTAACTGTCTGTGCCTGCATAGAGCGCCATTTTTTATATAGGCAAGCATACTTTCCACATTATTTATTTTCACCTGCTGTTGTGCCTTTACTTTTTTGGCAAAAATATGTATTGTTTGTTCATCTTCCCTTGGCACCAAAAATGTAATTTCCAAGTCGGTATCCCTTGTTTGGTATGCTATGATACCATCTTTTTGTAGTTGGTCCATTATTTTTAATATACTTTCCTCGGGGCAATTGGCCTTTTTGGATATCAGTAAGGTATTGATTTTGATTTCATAATCAAAAATGCCCCCATACGTTCTTAAAACGGTCTGGATTATGGGTGCCATTGCCCCGTATTTTTCCATGTAGCTGAACAGATCCGGTTTCGAGGCGATAAATCGCACGCTCGTGCTCTTCGAAAAATTATCGGACAGGGCTATCACCGAATTTTGATCCAATATCCGCAAACCGTTATAGGTAAGGATGGGGTTCAGTTTATAGGTTGCACAGAACAGGTTGAAATTCAATCCAAACGTTACTTCATTACCTTCACCAAACGGAATCTGGAAATAATTGTTAAGTTTGTTGTACAACAACTTTAAGAAGGGAATGTCGGGGAGCACGCTCAGGAATTGGTCCCTGACCTGTGCTTCATCTGCTTTATTGGTAAGCAATACGGCCTCGGCAGGTTTGTTGTCCCTACCTGCCCTTCCCGCTTCTTGAAAATAATTCTCCAGGCTGTCCGGAATTTGATAGTGTACCACCAAGCGGACATTGGGTTTGTCTATACCCATACCAAAAGCATTGGTGGCGACCATTACCCTTACCTTATTGGCCAACCAAAGATTTAGTTTTTCCACTTTTTCTTTTTTTGAAATGCCCCCGTGAAAATAGGCTGCGGAACATTTATGTTGATTTAGGTAGGCCGCGGTTTCCTGTGCCAATCTTCTGCTTCTAACATAAACAATACTACTTTCCCCGATCTGACTGCAAAGGGTTTTTAGCCTTGCCCGTTTGTCTTCTTCCCAAATTACTTTAAAAGCAATGTTATCGCGTGCGAAGGAATCCTTTATGGTAAGTGGATGGAGGAATTTTAGGTTTTCAACAATATCCAAGGCTACTTGTTCGGTCGCCGTGGCCGTCAAGGCTATAATGGGCACGCCCGGCAATAATTCCCTTAAAATAGAACATTCCAAATACGCCGGTCTAAAATCGTTTCCCCATTGCGATATGCAATGTGCCTCATCTATGGCAATGAGGTTCACATCCATTTGCTGTATCCTGTCTTTTATAAGATCTTGTTGTAGCCGCTCCGGGGAAAGGTACAGGAATTTATATTTTCCGTACAGGCAGTTATCCAAAAGGTCGTTTACCTCTTCAAAAGGGATTCCCCCCGTAAGTGCAATGGCTTTTATGCCCTTTTGCTTTAGAATATCTACCTGATTTTGGATCAGGGCGACCAAAGGCGAGACTACAATGCAAATGCCCTCTTTTGCCAAACCGGGAATTTGGTAACATAGCGATTTTCCGCCACCTGTGGGGAGCAGTGCAAGCACGTCCCGGTTTTTTAAAATAGCTTCTATGATGGTTTCCTGTGATCCCCTAAATTGGGAAAATCCCCAGTATTCCTGTAAAATATCCTTGGGATCACGTATCACTTTCCGGTTTTTAGTTTTTGAAGGATAAAATCAATTCGGTCCCCAACCGTTCCAATGGGAGTCTCAATAGGGCAATACCCATAATGCATATAGGCACGCTCTAAAAAACCATGTATTTCAATGGCCTCTTCAAAATCTTCATGACGCTCATTGTCCACTGTATAAATAGCTTTCCACGGTGGTAAGGGAAAAACCATATCATATCTAAAATTCCGGCAGGCCTCCTCAAAACCTGTACCGTATGCCTGGCCTACACTATCCATATAAGCGGGCACATCGGGCAGGCCCCTATCAAGAAAAACGAATTCTTCCCCGGTTAAGACGGCCTCTTTAAATTGCTGTATCCGGCCCTCCAGAATCTTTTTGCTGAACAACAACGGGTCGGCAACAAATAATTGGGGAATGCCCTGCACTCTGGCATCCAAAGTAACGCTTCGGGATATTTCATGGAAACAAAGGAGCCCTTTTTTCTCGATTTCGTCAATAATCGCTGTTTTTCCGGTACCGGGGCCACCTGTGATAACAATTTTTTTTGGGCTCAAAATGAAAATTTAGCAATTGCAAAGTAATGAAATACTGCCTAGACTAAAAAATTGCACATGAACCCCTATATTTGCAAAAAGAACGCTATGGATAGTGAAAAAGCCGATGAGTTTTTTGAACGGTTAAAAGTGCAGTTACAGGAAAGCAGTACATGGCCGTCCAATTATTTATATAAATTCATTGTTCCCTCGGAAAAGGAAAAGATAGCCCAAATCCATAGGATATTTGACAATACAGGGGCCGTTATCCAATCAAAAAAATCCAAAATGGGGAAATATACCAGCCTTTCCGTTACCGTAAATCGTGAAAATCCCGAAGAGGTGATCCAAAAATATAGGGAAGTAGGGGAAGTAAAGGGGGTAATATCGTTATAAAATAGCATTTTTGCCATAATTTTGTTACTTTGCGGGCGTTATAGACATACTTCCTTATTTAAAAACCGAACAACATAAATATTTCAATTTGAATTTAGTAGAAAACCTAGAATACAATACTGAGCGCCCACAGCTCATTATTCCTGAATATGGCCGCCATTTCCAGAAAATGGTGGACCACGCCGTATCCATTGCCGATAAGGAAGAACGGAACAAAGTGGCAAAATCCATCATAAGCGTCATGGGCAATATGCAGCCCCATTTAAGGGACGTACCCGATTTTCAGCATAAATTATGGGACCAATTGTTCATCATGTCCGATTTTAAATTGAACGTGGAGTCGCCCTATCCCATCACCTCCAAGGAAATATTGATGCAACGTCCTGAACCACTGGGCTATCCGCAGAATTTCCCCAAATACCGTTTTTATGGCAACAACATCAAGAAAATGATCGATGTGGCCGTAAAATGGGAAAAAGGCGATATGCGGGATGGCTTGGAATACGTTATTGCCAACCACATGAAAAAATGTTACCTGAATTGGAACAAGGATACGGTGGACGATACAGCAATTTTTAAACATCTGTATGAATTAAGTGATGGGCAAATTGATATGGCAGCAGAAGGGGAAAACCTTACGGAAAGCGGTCAGTTCCTAAAAAACAGAGTGGCCAAGACGCCAAAACCTGCCAATAACGGTAAGAAAAGCCAACGTACCAATAGCAATAACAACAATAATAACAACCGCAGTAAAAAGCGGTTCTAAAAATATTCAACGTTAAATGGGGACATTTAAAATTGAAGGTGGCCATAAACTCCATGGAGAAATAACACCTCAAGGAGCTAAAAACGAGGCTTTGCAAATACTTTGTGCGGTACTTTTAACTTCGGAAAGTATCACCATACATAACATTCCCGATATTATCGATGTCAATAAATTGATCACGCTCTTGGAAGATCTGGGGGTGGAGGCCAAAAAAAAGGGAAAAGGATCTTATACGTTTAAGGCAGATAATGTAGATATGGATTACCTGCAATCCGATCAATTTAAGCACGATGGAAAAGGGCTTAGAGGATCTATTATGATGGTGGGACCCTTACTGGCACGTTTTGGAAAGGGCTACATTCCAAAGCCCGGAGGCGATAAAATAGGACGACGCAGATTAGATACCCATTTTGAGGGCTTTATCAATTTAGGCGCTACGTTTAGATACAATAAAGAGGAACATTTTTATGGGGTTGAAGCCAAAAAACTAAAGGGTACCTATATGCTTTTGGATGAAGCTTCGGTTACCGGTACTGCGAATATTGTCATGGCAGCAGTACTTGCAGAAGGTACAACCACCATATATAATGCGGCTTGCGAACCGTACATACAGCAATTATGTAAAATGCTTAACCGCATGGGCGCAAAAATAAGTGGCATAGGATCTAATTTGCTAACCATAGAAGGGGTAAGCAAATTAGGCGGTACAGAACACGTCCTATTGCCCGATATGATCGAGATTGGCAGCTGGATAGGACTTGCAGCCATGACCCGCAGCGAATTGACTATTAAAAATGTGGGGTGGGAAAACCTAGGGCAAATCCCTACAGTATTTAGAAAACTAGGCATTACCCTGGAGCGAAAAGGAGATGATATTTATATTCCGGAACATAAAGACGGCTATCAAATACAAAACTACATAGACGGCTCTATTTTAACTATTTCCGATGCCCCATGGCCGGGAATGACACCGGATTTGTTGAGTATTTTATTGGTCACTGCGGCTCAGGCCCGGGGTGAAGTGCTTATCCATCAAAAAATGTTTGAAAGCCGCTTGTTCTTTGTGGATAAATTGATTGATATGGGTGCCAAAATAATTCTATGCGATCCCCACAGAGCTACAGTGATTGGACACGATTTTAAGTCGAGTTTAAAAGCAACAACCATGGTTTCTCCGGACATACGTGCCGGAGTATCCTTATTGATAGCTGCACTGTCCGCAACGGGTACTTCTACCATTCACAACATAGAACAGATAGACCGGGGCTACGAAAATATTGATGAGCGGCTACGAGCCATTGGAGCTAAAATAGAACGGTTTTAGGGGTAAGTTAAGAACTTTAAATATAACGTTCCAAATGTTCCTTAAAGTATTTCGCACTGTCTTCAGCGCTTTTCATCGCATTAGTTGTAAAATTACCACCTTGTTCCAAATAATAGAATTCGAGTCCGGAAGCAACGGGATCCGGCAGTATCTTTTTATAGTCAATTGAACCGTTGCCCAATTCTGTATAATCCCGGGTTACTTTATCCATATCCTTTATATGCCACATCACGTATCTTCCCGGTTGCTCGGCAATTAGTTCCTTTGGGGTACGTTTTGAAGAGTGCATCACCCAGAACATATCCATTTGCAGCTTTACCAGAGCTGGCTCGGTTTCCTTTAGGATGATATCATAACCGGTTACCCCGTTTTGCTCTATAAACTCAAAGTCATGATTGTGGTAGGCAAATCCCAGACCTGCAGAAGTAATTTGTTCTCCAATACAGTTAAGCTTTTTGGAAAGCAATTTAAAACTATCTATTGTACGTTGTTCGGGTGCTAACCATGGCCAGGTAATGTATTGCAAACCCAAGGCGTGGGCTCCATCGATGCATTGATCTACAAAACGTTTTAATGCATCGTCCAGTTGCATGAGAAAAGGGGAAAATCCAAAATGTCCACTGGAGGCGGTAAATTCCAAATCATCCAACATTTTCCGAAAGGTTGAAGCCGGATGGTCGTAAAAAGTACCTTTTTCCCCATCGAACCCATAGATTTCAAAGTCCTTATACCTCATCGGTTTTACCGCCTTTAAGGTGCCGAGAGCGTCTCTGTTCATGTCGTTGTTGATGCTGAAAAGTTGCAGGCCCAGTTTATACTTTGTTTTCTCAAACAGAGAATACCCTGGCAAAGGGATTAATGCGGTTGCCCCTAAAAGGACGGATTTTTCAATAAAATTTCTTCGTTTCATGGTTTAAAAATGATATCGGGGTTAGGCGTTCCGCTGTTTGCAGGCATAATTGCCGTCATTATTGGTGCTATCTACCTACAGTTTCAAGGTACTGTTTAAGGGTTACGCCAAAATTAAATAATATTTCGCCACTGTTGGTGTTTTTTCCCATCAACTATTTATGTTTTTTACGATGAAATCACAAACTGAATTTCCACCACCACCAATGACTGTCCGGAAAGTTGGAAGGGGTGATTCTCGGTTCTACAAATCCCTCTATAGTGCCCCGTTCGCGAATACGTTCGTCCAGTTCTTCATCCAAAGGCAAATATTCTTCCACAGGCAAATAAGAACGGTACAATTCTTTTAAAGCTTCTATTGTTGACCGTAGTTTACAGATGGAAAGCCATTCTTTTTCGTAAAAAACAGCACTTACCATTTTTTCTATTTGACTGCTTATTTTTAAATCAAGGTAACTTAGTATCGTTTGAAGCTTGGGTGCCGATGTTTCTAAAAAATGGACCATTGCTTTTTCATCTTCTTCTTGTAATCCGTTTTGTTTCAATACGTACAATTCGTAAAAAACTTCTGTAAAATCTCGGTGAATTCCCGAATATACATTTTGTGGTTTTAGAAATTCTTCTGAGGCCATTAACGTGGATAAATGTTGTAGCGTGGATGTCATTTTATGGTTTATGTTGTGGATTAAAAGGCTATTATTTTTGGGTTTTTCTAAATAAATTTTGGACTAAACAGTTGATAGTTGTTTTCATAAGGTATGGTTTCTATGGTTTTTCTATTCCCAATTCATCGGCCAACAAATCAAATGCAAAGTCAAAAAAATCCTTTACAGGTAAAGGAATTGCGGTACCGGACGTCCCATATTGTTGTATTTTAGTTACGCCATTTTGCCACCCTTTGAAAGTTAAGGTTTGTCCATCGTTAAATAATTGTACTGGTTTCTCAGAGAGGTGGGGATCAAAATTTAATTGGTTTAAATGGGTTAGCAATGCTACTATTTTATGATGCGGTACTTTATGGGCGGTAGGCCTGAATTTGTTGCCAGTTACCTCCAAAACCCCATTTCCTTTAACATTTACTATGTAATACGCTGTGCCGTCCATTCCCGGAGACAAGGAAAGTGTCACAACGTCATTGGCACTATTAAATTCCGGTTGTGCTTGTTTTAGGCGTAAATAGGAATATCCTTCATCCAATTTTGGCTGAATCACGTTAGAAAACCGGATAAAATTTTCCAGTGTGCCCTTCGCTATTTTTTCATCTACTGTAACAGGTCTATCCTTTAAAAATTCATCTAAATCCACACGATAAAACACATTGTTTACATACCAATGGGTTTCATCCAGCCAAATAACCGTAACGGCCCCTACAGGCTTTTGCTGATATTCTATAATGGTTTCAAAAAATTCGCGCTCGTCTTCTAGCCGATATTTTAAATAGCCTTCTAAATCTTTAGGCAACAGGTTTAAGCGGTTGTTTGAATGTTTGTTCTCAGTAACATCAAAATAATCATATAAAGTAATGATTGGTCTCTGTTCCCTGAAATAGGGCAAAAAGGTAAGTTTTAAAGCCAATAGTTGTTCTTTCTCGCTTTCTTCAAACAGATACACCTGTTTATTAACATAAGGTTGGTAGTCTGCTCTTCCCATATATACCACTTTTCCACTTGGGTCCGTGGTTTTGTCGCTGCCAGCATTTTTATTGCCGTAATCTTGCACAGTATATATTTCTATTCGTGGGTATGGCTTCTTTTTCATAGATGTTGGTTTTATTTGAATGGTTTCACTAGTGGACATAGGTGTTTTACAGGAATTTATAAAAATGAACGAGGAAAAAAGGAAAAAACAGCAATAACTTTTCATAATGGGCAGATGAATTTAATGGTCTATCAACGCTTAAGTATGTTTTCAATCAAGGCTTTTGTGCTTTGTGGTGAAATTGTTCCTTATTGGGTGGGAGCGAATCAAATTTTCATGAATTTTTGGGTTGATTGGACCATGCCTTCATTTTGACCCATAGTCAAGCGAGCTTTAGTTTCATTAGCGAGCAGATTTGTATAATTTGCATGGGATTGGAAACCTGATTTTGAATTAGTGTTAGGTTTAAAAACGCAGTTTTCCATGTATTATTTTAGACTGAATCTTCTGGTAAATGTAATGTACCTGAACAAGAGATTTGTGCGTCCGTATTTTATGTAATTTGGAGCATTAATGTCCAAACAAAAATAAGCGTCCATAAAACCGTTCTTAGCCAATTTTTGGCGACCAACGCATGCAGTATTTCTTGGGTTCCGAAACCTTCCGTAATTTTTTGATGGATGGGCACAAAAATTATGAAGGTCAGGAACCAAACCAAAAGGATTAAAAATAAGCTTCCGAATGTGTATGCGGATGGTTTGTTGAGGATCTCCCATATCCCCAATGCCAGCTGTCCCTGCATCAGTGGGATGACGACATACGAAATGCGCTTAGTATATAGTGCGTGCCATTTATTCAGATTTTGCAAGGTGTAATATTTAAAACTTGGATATATGACGAGTTGCACTATCCAAATGAGGACTACCAGTCCTAAATCGAATAGGAGACGAAACTCGTGGATATCCATTTACTTTTCAATCACCGAACCGTCCTGCCAAAGAGGCATCCGGTCCCATTTCTTGATTGCCTTTGGAAAAAAAATCGTGATGATGCGCACAAAAGAGAAAAGGATCCTCGGTCTTCCGGGGAAAACCTAATGGATAAATATGTTTTATGCTTGGACATGGTTCAAATTTTTAAAACTTTTCAAAACTGATAAAAACAACCGTTCAATAGGAATGATTAATGTGCCGCATCATTTATTTCAATCCAATAGCCTTCCGGGTCCTGAATGTAAATTTGTTTTACACCATCGGCTCTGAGGGTTACTGCATTTGGTTTCCCCGGCCAATCTTCATAGGCAATATGGTGCTGATTTAAGTTTTCGATAAAGGCGTCCAGCTTTTGTGTAGACAGACAAAGGTGCATGGATTTGTGTTTTTTCATTACTACGGTATCCTTGTAGATGAGGTGCAACTGAGAATTCCCTTGCACGTTGAACCAGCGAAATCCCAAGGCCTTTGTTGGATGATCTATTTCCTGCAAGCCTATGACATTCGCATAAAAATCGCCCGTTTTTTCTAACTGATTCACAATTAATGCAGAATGATCAATGACAAAATCAAACGATTGGCCACTTACTAGGGCTGCATGTCCCAGACAAAATAATATGAGTATTTTTTTCATATTTGAAATTTTCAAAAGTCCTTTTAAAAATTGGTTCGTAAGGAACGCTAAATATAAACATTAATTACCTATACCATGGCCGCTCTTAAAATAAATGGATTTGCGCCATATTGGGGCAAGAATTGTCAATTTTACTTCTTGAAAATAAAATAAACGGCCAAAATCAAGAACACAAAGCCAACCAGATGATTCCACTTGAACGTCTCATTTTTAAAGGCAACCAGTGTAAAAATGGTAAACACCACCAAGGTGATAACCTCTTGAATAACTTTTAATTCTACCAGTGAAAAGGGGCCACCGTTTTCCTTAAAACCTATTCTGTTTGCGGGCACCTGAAACATGTATTCAAACAATGCAATGCCCCAACTGATAAGGACAATGGACACCAGTCCCAATTTGTTGAACCATTTTATTTCGCCAAATTTGAGGTGACCGTACCAAGCCAAGGTCATAAAAGAATTGGACAGCACCAATAAACCGATAGTAATTATGGATTTCATATGTTTATATTTATTTTTTTGTTGGTTGGTTGGATGGAACGCCCTACTAATCATTCCAGTGTATGGATAAAATTTAACCATTGGCGTTTCATACGCTGTAATTATATCGGGGTCCTTTGGTTCCGGAATGAGGGATAAGCTCAATAAAAAGTGAAATGAAGGTAGTGGATGAGCGCGTTTATTCATTTCTATACTTGGCCATTATATCCCTAAAAAGTTCTCCTGTGGTAGGCGGGGTAAAGGAAATGGCATTGGCCCCTGCCTCGATGGCGTCCATAATGTGCCCATCTGTTTTGCCTCCTGTGGCCAAAATGGCAATGGTATCGTCAATATCCCGAATGCGTTTTACGATGTCGGCGGTTTTATCGGCCCCGGAAACATTAAAGATATCCACCCCGGCCAAAATCCTGCCTTTAAAATCATCTTTTTCGGAAACCACGGTTATGGTTACCGGAATATCAATTTTCTCCTTTAATTTGGCTATTATTGCATTGGAGGTCGGCTTATTCACCACCACGCCCAAAGCACCTTGAAACTCTGCATGGACGGCAAGTTCAACCGACCGTTTTCCAGAGGTCAATCCGCCGCCCACACCACAAAAAATAGGTTTGTCCGCGGCAAGGATCAAAGCCTGTGAGATCATGGGCTGGGGAGTAAATGGGTACACCGCTATAATGGCGTTGGCATTGGTATTCCGGATTATAGCCACATCCGTACTAAAGATAAACGACTTTAATAGTTGGCCAAAAACCCGTATCCCGGTGCATTTATCTATAATCTCGGGGACAGTGACAATGTTTTTGCGGAGCCTGCTGCCAAAAGAGGGTGTTTTGTCCATAGTTTATAATTTAGGGAATCGTTTTAAGCCGTAATTAAGAACAACGATCCCTCGGTCAAACGATTCGAATTTTACCGATGTAAGATTTTGTTTGGGGTCGAGTTCTTTTAATATTGTTATTCAGTTGCCAATTGCTATTGGATTGATAAATATATGAAATTCGTCAATCGATCCCTGTTTGAACGGACTGAAAATGTATTACGGGAGTTATGGGCAAGGTAAGCCGATTGTTCTGTTTCATGGTGGTGGCTCAACTATTCAGACAGGTTTTGAAAAAGTTATTCCGCAACTTTCTAAAAACAGACAAGTTACCGGTATTGAATTACAGGCTCACGGGCGTACAAATGGCAGAAATGCAGACCTTTCTATTTGAACAAGGCGGAGATGACTTCGCCACCCTCCTTAAAAACCTAAATGCTGACAAAGCTGACTTTTTCGGTTTCAGTATCGGTATGACGGTCAAATTACAAATTTCCTTTCTCCACCCTAAAATAATCGATAAAATTATTTCAGGTTCGGCACTTGCCAAACGCAATGGAGCTCCTGAATGGTTTTGGGATTTATAAAGCAAGTGCGACTTGGGAATATGCCATAGCAATTAAGATCAATAGAAGATATTTTGGGGATTGCATCTTTGATAGGGTAGTAATAGCAAGTATTACTGCAAGTGGGCGTTGAACAGATCTACAAACAAAATTTAACATATATCAACCTCAACTTACATTTTTAGTAGCATCTAGGGCATCAACCCTGAATCACATTTTCATTCTTAAAAATGTGTTCGCACACAAATATGCATTTAATATGGATTAAAGGGAAAGGTTTAGTTAAAAATATGCTATACGGCACTAAATTTATCTAGAATTTCCAATCACAGCTTACCAATACTATAGCAAAACTTTATTTAATTGAATTGGCAGTCTTTTAGTACCTCATACCCTCATTAAACTTGAAAAGCGCATATCCCTGCCCTTCCATATACCCTGGCACATCTGATTTTTGATGTTGGGCGGTGTCCTCTGAAATAGGCGTTGAAAATGGCATTTTACCGGATGGGTTAAATTTACCGCTGATTACATCCAAGAGTGCATCCTGTGTAGTATTAAAAGTTGCCAGTATGCCTTTTATATTCCAACTGGTTCCCTTATACACCTCATCAATATTCCATGGATTGGAAAAGTTCACCACTAAAATAGTCCGTTTCTTTGAACTTAAGTTCTTTACACGATTCACATCTATGCCGTTCTTGGAAAGGGATACATACAACGGACTTCCGTCCGATGCAAAAAGTGATTTCCCTTTGGGCACCAACCAAAGTACCACCACATCCGCTTTTTCGGGGGTAGCAACAAAATCCATATTCCACGTATCGTTTTCATTGAGAAAAATGTTTTTGCTACCAGTATCCGTGTTGGCCATTAAGGTCTCAAAATATACTTTAGTGCCCGCTTTGATGGGCAGCACGGGCATTTCGTCTATTTTTTCATTTCTAAGCATCACTATGGATTTTCGCATGGCTAGATCTGCTCTTTCCTGAAATTCTTTTTTTCCTACAGTTTGTATAGCCTTTTCCACATCCACATATGGGTTTTCAAAAAGTCCCAATTTAAATTTTTCTTCCAACAGTAGTTGTACGGAAGCATTAACCAAATCTTCCAGTTCTGGATATTGCTTTAAAGTTTCTAAAAGTTGTGAGGGATCTGCTGTTCCCGAAAAAATATTTACGCCTGCTTCAATGGCCTTTTTATATCGTTCTACAATGGTTAAATTCTCCACACCCCAGGGCATCATATCTATTGGGCCGGTATCGGAGTTTATGATCCCTTTAAACCCCAGCTCCTTCCGCAATAAATCTTGCAGCACCGGTTTGTTATAGGCATACGCTACTTCTTCATATGTTGTTCCTACCGGATAAGAATAGTACGGCATAATGGCAGAAGTACCCGCATTTATAGCTTCCCGAAAAGGAATGAGGTTATTGTTGAACATTCCGCCCGGGAATATTTCCCTTTTACCCCAATCAAAATGGGGATCTTGTCCTCCTTCCGTGGCACCTCCTCCCGGAAAATGCTTGGTGGTCAATGCTATAGAATTTTTATTCAAAGTGTCGCCTTGAAATCCCAAAACCACTTCCCGTATCATTTTACCTGCCAAAGCCGCATCTTCACCAAATGTGCCTTCTACTCGTTGCCATCTGGGTTCCGTGGCAAGATCGGCCATGTACATGTACCCTTTCCGAATGCCCACGGACAACCATTCTTGACGGGCGATTTCAGCAAATTCACGGGTAAGTTCAAAATCGCGCATGGCGGCCAACCCCAATTCTCCGGGCCATGTGGAAAAGCTGGTTTTGCCCACACTTAAACCCACGGATGCGTCCATGGTAAGGTGGTTTCTAGGATTGGAAGTAACTATGGCCGGAATGCCTAAACCGTCAGCTTCGCAAAGTGCTTGTAGGTTATTGGCCCATTCTGCCAAAATTTTTGGAGTGGTATTCACCCGAATGATAAAATGGCGTTCATGATATTCCGTAACAGCTTTGGTAGTGCCTGCTGCTGCCATGTTGGGGTAATCCAATTGTTTTTTGGTAAACATATTATCAGATCTTACCAAATCCTCTTCATTAAAACCACTCGTAACAGGGGCATCGGTTTTAGGCCTTTCAAAAGACCAATCATTTTCTAACCGTGTGGAACTGATGAGCATAAAACCCGCTTTTTGAGGCAATGACATTTTGGACACCAAATCGGATGGTTCTTCGTCACTTTTGGTGAAAAATAACTAATTATTTACACGAATTATTTTCGTGAAACATACCCTTCTCCATTCTGGAATTCCAGGCCAATTTTATCAAGTAATTTATAAATTGTGGTTGCTGTGAATGTGGTTCCAT
>JBGTBA010000157.1:0-13821 GCA_041749595.1 Flavobacteriaceae bacterium
ACTTCACGCTTGGCCTGGTTAATGAGCTTGTTCTCCCTTAGGGCTTCAACACTCTTTTTTTTGTAGTCATAATTGCTATTTTAGTTATCTTGGTAAGATACTAATTATGAACTTGTAGCTACCGAAGGTTTAGTTCAACACCGTTGATATGCAATATCGGGCAATGGAAATTGCGTCCGAGGGTATGCGGGAGGCCGATTTGTTCGGTGCCTTATCTAATATAGCACTTTCCTAGGGCAGTGGCACATAGTTCCCCCCTATCATCACTATTAATGGCCAGATTTTGCACAATCATTATCGCGGAAATACGTTGAAAACCGGGGACATGGTCCTATGTGATTGTGGGGCTGAAACAGATTTAAATTATGCCGGGGATATTACGCGTACGTTTCCCGTCGATAAAAAATTTAGTACCAAACAAAAGGAAATCTATGATATTGTGCACGCGGCACATCTTAAGGCCGTCTTTGAATTGAGGCCCGGCCGACTTTTTAAGGATGTTCATTTGGCAGCTTGTAAAAAAATTGTTGAAGGCTTGGCTGAACTTGGTCTGATGAAAGGTGACCCCGAAAAGGCAGTTTCCGAAGGTGGATAGGACGGATAATGAGAACCACTAAAAACGGTTAATTTGAAACATCTTATATTTTAAGGTATTGGAATGTGAGTCAGTGACTTATTGGTGGTTTTGCTATGCTCATTTTTTCCCGGCGAAGATGGTATACTATGCCCGTTTTTTGCACTATTGTCAACTTCCGAAAAATCTAAAAATTGCTCGTCAAATGGTACTGTCAAAATTTTTCTTTTGGCAATTTTGAGACGCTGTATTGCTACATTCATAGCCACTCTGTACATCCAAGTACTTAAACTTGACTTTTCCTGAAAAGTATCAAATGATTTCCAAAGCTGATACGTGATTTCTTGGGATAGGTCATTTCTGTCCTCACTATTATTTGTGTAAATAGAAGCCACTTTAAAAATCAGTCCTTGATTTTCCTTTATTGCCTTTATAAAATCTTCTTTTTTGTTCACGAATAAGTTCAAAATATTGTTCTATTCTGGATTAGTGTTCAATGTTTGGAAAAAATCACAAGTCAGTCAAAATGTTTTTGGAAGATTTTTTTATCGTACAATCCTGACTAACTTTTTGTAAAATGTTGATTATCATTTATATAAATTATTATTTTTTGCGCTTTATTCTTTATTTCGATTTCTCCCCGTTAGTACGATAAATTATTTTCTTGCAGAAAAATGGGAATGACGCCTAACGTATTTGTGTATGAGCCGTTGCATGTCTGCCACCTAACGAAAGTGATGGTTTTTACATTATATATCCCCTTGTTCAACCATAAAACATTTGTACTTTTGCAAGGTTTGTATATTAAAAATATTTTCAAATATATATTATGAGTCAATACGATATAGCCATTATAGGTTCCGGCCCTGGGGGATATGTTGCGGCCATACGTTGCGCCCAACTGGGAATGAAAACAGCACTGATAGAAAAATATGCCACATTGGGTGGGACTTGTTTAAATGTGGGCTGCATTCCGTCCAAAGCCTTGTTGGATTCTTCGCACCATTACGAGGATGCCGTAAAGCATTTTGAAGCGCATGGTATAGAGATTCCCGGGGAGATCAAAATAAATTTGGAAAAAATGATTGCCCGTAAGCAATCGGTGGTCGATCAGACCTGTGCGGGCATTAAATTTTTGATGGAGAAGAATAAGGTTGATGTATTTGAGGGTTTGGGCAGCTTCAAGGATGCAACCCATATAAACATCAAAAAAAATGACGGTTCAGAAGAAACCATTGAGGCCAAAAACATCATTATTGCCACGGGTTCAAAGCCATCGACCTTACCTTTTATAAAGCTCGATAAGGAACGGGTCATTACGTCTACGGAAGCCTTAAAATTAAAAGAGGTTCCAAAACACTTATTGATCATTGGCGGCGGCGTCATCGGTCTTGAATTGGGTCAGGTGTACAAGCGCCTCGGTGCAGAGGTAACCGTTATAGAATATTTGGATCGCATAATACCTACAATGGACGCTGCCTTGTCCAAGGAATTGATGAAGGTGTTGAAAAAGCAAAAAGTACAATTTGCCCTATCGCACAAGGTAAAATCCGTAGAGCGGAAGGGTAAGGAAATCCTGGTTAAGGCCGATGATGTCAAAGGGCAGGAAATTGCCTTTAAAGGGGATTTTTGTTTAGTGGCCGTGGGCAGAAGTGCTTATACCGAAGGATTAAACCTGGAAGCGGCTGGCGTAAAGATGGAAGAAAGGGGACGGATCGCTGTAAACGCCCATTTACAGACCAATATTTCCAATATCTATGCCATTGGAGATGTCATAAAGGGAGCTATGCTGGCCCATAAAGCGGAGGAAGAAGGTACATTGGTGGCCGAAATATTGGCAGGACAGAAACCCCATATAGATTATAATCTTATTCCCGGAGTGGTGTACACCTGGCCTGAAGTGGCCGCAGTGGGCAAAACCGAAGAGGAGCTAAAAGAGGCCGGTGTGGCTTATAAAGTGGGGCAATTTCCTATGCGTGCCTTGGGACGTGCCCGGGCCAGTATGGATTTGGACGGTTTCGTGAAAATTCTTGCCGATAAAAACACGGATGAGGTTTTGGGCGTACACATGATAGGCGCCCGTTGCGCCGATTTAATTGCCGAAGCCGTAACAGCCATGGAATTCAGGGCCTCAGCGGAAGATATCTCCAGAATGAGCCACGCACATCCCACCTTTGCGGAAGCCGTTAAGGAAGCTGCCTTGGCCGCCACGGAAGATAGGGCACTGCATATTTAAAAGATGTTGTTATAATTTTGGGAGGTTTAAAGGGAAAATCCTAATTTTCCGCCAGTCCAAATAATCGTAGAACGGCTTCCCTAGCTTTTAGAAATACTTCTTTTATAAGGCCAAGTGTAAAAGCGTACCAAGGCTCCATCGCAATCCACGCCTGTTTTATGGCTAACCTGATATTTCCTTTTATTGCCTCTTTATGTTTTTCAAATTGCAAGGCGGAATAGGTGCTCAGAAACATAAATGCCAAGGCTCCCGGAATAATCAGCGCAGGGGATAAAGAGTGGTTAAGGAAAGCATACAACCCCAAACCGGTAAAGCTACCGTACAAGATGATAAAATGCGCTACATAAATGGACAGGGTGCTTTGACCGATTTTTAAAATCGTGCTGTTCATCAAAAGACGGCTCAAAAGCATAAAGGCAGCAAATACAATCAATACGTTCCCCAACCGGATGAACAGGTAATTGTTGTCATACACATCCGTAAAAAGCGTTATTCCCGTAATTTGTGACAACCCCAAAAAGAAACCCGAGGAATAGTATATAAGTAACGCACCCAATGCGGTAAATGAAGCAATGGCTGCCGGATACAAATGCTTGAAATTTTTAAATCTGGTAAAGACCAGAGAAAGAAAGGCTCCAAAACTGGCGTAACCAAACCATGGGAAAATAGTAAAAACGGAACCATTGGCCTTGGTCAGGTAGTTTGCCATCAACTGTGGAAGATAGGGATGAGAAAACGTTTTGTACAAGGGTTCAAAAACAAATAGGAGAATAGTGATGGATACCAACACCAACGGGAGCACCTGTTTGTTTTTTTTAACGGTTAAAAGATAAATCCCGATAATCCCTAAAATGGATAGGCCAATACAATGCAGCACGTCCACAAGGAAAAACGTATCGTACAGCTGCCCTTTGAGAAGTCCAAAAAAGTTTAAACGCAACAAGTAGCCCATAAACAATAATTGCAACCCTCTTTTGATCCCTTTTTCCACTCTTGGATTATCAAAACCGACTTTATCGTCCTTAATGAGCAAATACGTAAAAATAAAACCCGATACGGTAAAGAACACCGGTGCCGTTATTCCCCTAAAATATTTCCAGATAGAAAAAATAAGATTGGAATTGTCCCTAAAGGCATTATCCAAAAGGCCATCTACAAAATGCCCCTGTAGCATCATCAGAATAGCCCAGGCCCGCATGGCATCTATAAAATATAATCGGTAATTATTACGCTCCATATAAAAAACAAACTACCCTAGATACTTATTTAACAGTCCGTTTGGATGTTTCAAGGCGCAAAATTAATCAAAATAGCTGGAAATCAATCTTATTTACGGTATTTTCGTTAAAAATTGTTAATAAGTTGACGATGCCCTCCATACTCGCTTTTTCGGGAAGCAATTCTTCCACTTCCATAAATTTCAAATTGGTTAAACATACCGCATCTTTGCTGGTTTCCCACCACATACAACTTTTGGATATGGCCCATTTCCCATTGCCGATGTACAGTACGGATGTGGAAAAAAAAGAAGGTTTCCCAGAGGTATTGGTCAAATTTAAAAATGATGTTGTGGCGTCCCAAGGATTACTTATCGCCTTAAATGAGCACAACGGGTATCCATCGGCCTATTTTAAAAATGTGGTGGATTGGTTTTCCCGTCTCGATAAAAATTTTCTACAGGACAAAAAGGTTTTTTTAATGGCCACTTCTCCCGGGAAAAGAGGGGCTATCGGCTCTTTGGAAGTGGTTAAAAACATGCTTCCCCATTTTGGGGCCACGATCGTTGCCACTTTTTCGTTGCCTTCATTCTACGATAACTTTAGCGATACCGTTGGAATTACAGATAGCACCATGGACAAAGCCCATCGCGAAGCGTTGGACACATTCCTGACAAAAATTTGATTTTACTTTGCGAAGCACAATTTCCTTTACCGTTGTAGATATCGATAGATTTAAAAAGCAATTGCTACAATGGGGCCAGCAATTTGAACATGCGGTTTGGTTGGACAGTAACGGGCACAACGACCGCTACGGTTCATTTGACGCCCTTTTGGCCGCGGATGCCCAAACATGGATTACAGCCTCTGCAAAGGGAGGGTTTGCGCAGTTGCACACATATAGAAGTAAGGTAAACGATTGGATTTTTGGTTATCTAACCTATGACCTTAAGAATGATCTGGAAGCAATTACCTCAGCGAATTTCGACGGACTTCAATTTCCCGACCTTTACTTTTTTCAGCCCAAAAGACTCATCAGCATAAAAGGCAATAAGGTCTTTTTCAGGTATTTGCAGTATATGAAAAATGAAATAGCTTCGGATTTTAAAACCATCTCCCACCTTGATTTTTCGCGAGCATCCGAAATCAACAAAATGAACCCTCCCAACCCCATCAAAATTAAATTGCGCATTTTTAAGGAGGAATATTTTAAGCGTGTAGAAAAAATCCTCGCCCACATCCATAGGGGCGATATTTATGAGGTCAACTTTTGTCAGGAATTTTATGCCGAGAATACAGTCATCGATGAGGTAAAGACCTATGAAAAACTTAACTCCATTTCCGGGGCTCCATTCGCGACCTTTGTAAAGATGCAGGACAACTACCTGCTTTGCGCATCGCCCGAGCGGTATTTAAAAAAAACGAAACAATATGTGCTATCTCAGCCTATAAAGGGAACGGCCAAAAGGAGTAAAGATAACACCCAAGACGAAAAGATTAGGGCCAAACTGGAGGCCGATATCAAAGAGCGCACAGAAAACATCATGATCGTGGATTTGGTGCGGCACGATCTATCTAAAAGTGCTATTAAAGGTAGTGTAAAAGTGAATGAACTTTGCAAAATCTATTCCTATAAACAGGTGCACCAAATGGTTTCCACAGTTTCTGCCATGGTGCCATCCGCTAAGGACCCCGTGGAGATTATTAGCGAAACTTTCCCTATGGGCAGCATGACAGGTGCTCCTAAATTATCGGCCATGAAGATAATAGAATCACTGGAATCCTTTAAAAGAGGTTTGTACAGTGGCACCGTAGGTTATTTCTCCCCGGAAGGCGATTTCGATTTTAACGTGGTCATACGAAGTATCTTGTACAATGCAGCAACAAAATATGTGTCTTTTTCCGTGGGAAGCGCCATAACCGCCATGGCGTCGCCGGAAAGGGAATACGAAGAATGTTTGCTCAAGGCCAAGGCTATGCGCGAAGTGCTTGAAAATGGATAGGGACATTGTGCCAAGGATTAAATAAGACCAACTTTAGCTACTTTTGTAACGTGCAGGAAGAATTTGAAGATCATATTAAAACCCATTTTCCGGAATTACAGGAAAATACCTTTCTACTGGCCTGTAGCGGGGGCATAGACAGTGTAGTGTTGGCTCATTTATGCGCCGAAATCCAATTAAACTTTGCCATAGCCCATTGCAATTTTGGTTTGCGGGGAATGGAAAGTAAGGGAGACGAGGACTTTGTCAGGGCGTTGGCCAAAGAGTTAAACGCTCCTTTTTTTGTAACTCATTTTGATACGGCATACTATGTGGAAAAGCACAAAGTATCTGTTTTATTGGCTGCCCGTGAATTGCGCTATACATGGTTCTACAAAATCATGAAGGAACAGGGATACAACACCTTGGTTACAGCCCATCAAGCCGACGATGATCTGGAAACGTTCCTGATTAATCTGTCGAGGGGTACTGGCATTCAGGGTCTTATGGGAATACCGCAACGTACGGATAGCATAAGTCGCCCTTTGTTAAAATTTTCCAGGGAGGCTATTTTGGACTATGCCAAAAACCATCAAATTAAGTGGCGTGAAGATAGCAGTAATAAAAAAACAATCTATCTCAGGAATAAGATCAGGCATCAGATCATTCCACATTTAAAGGCATTGCACCCTACCTTTCTGGATAATTTCGCCAAAACCCGGCATTATTTAATGCAGACGCATGCGCTTTTGGAAAATTATATCCATGACCTTAGAGATTCGTTATGGCAGTCAAATACTGAGTGCGTTAAAATTCCCATAGCTTCCCTGCAAAAATTAGTTCCTTTGGATGCCTATATTTATGAGCTTTTTAAGCCATACGGTTTTACGGAATGGAACGACGTCCTTGGCTTGCTAACCACTATGAGCGGGAAGGAAGTCCGTTCTAAAACGCATCGCTTATTACGGGACAGGGATTTTCTAGTACTGGGGGAAATTAAGCCGCCGCAAAACGACGTGTACCGGATAGAAGCAGACCAATCTCTACTGGAATATCCGCTTAAACTTCAAATTTGTGAAATAGATGCCATAGCTAAATTTTCGGATGACACACTATATGTGGACCAAAAAGCGTTAAAGTATCCCCTGACTGTAAGAAAATGGCAAAGGAGCGACTATTTTTACCCGTATGGAATGCGTCATAAAAAGAAGCTTTCCAAATTTTTCAAAGATGAAAAAATAAGTGTATTCGATAAGGAAAGGCAGTGGTTGTTGTGCTCCGGAAACCAAATAGTATGGGTTATGGGGCGTCGTAGCGATGATCGTTTCAAGGTTACCGGAGAAACCCAAAAAATTATAAAATTTACCATTATAGAATGAAAAATATTTTTAGTTGTTCCCTCGTAATTTTAAACGTGTTTTTTGGTTTTACGCAAACGGAAGATAATCCTGTTTTGTGGTCGCATGAGGTGCAGAAGCTATCCGACAATGAGTATGAACTGGTTTTTAAAGGTAAAATCCTGAAAGATTGGCACGTATACTCCCTACATACCGCAGAAGGAGGATCGCTTCCCAGTGAGTTCACCTTTGAAAAAGCAGGAGAGGATTATGAATTGATCGGGGAAACCCAAGAAAGCGAAACCATAACGGAATACAGCGATATTTTTGAGGTTGACGAAACTTTTTTTAAAGACAATGCGGTGTTCCGACAACGCATTAAGGTATTGAATCCGGAAGTCGATATCCTGACCGTCGGACTTTTTTATCAAGTCTGTAAAGAGGTCTGTATTCCCAAAGATGAAATATTTACGATTTCCCTGGGGGGCAAGACCGTGGTAGCTGGAGTTAAAAACGTTGACGCCCGAAGTGCGACACTGAGTAAAGCCCTTGTCTTGGATTTAAAGAATAAGCAGGGCTTAAATGCCGAGGATACCGTTGCCGGGAATAACGGCAAATCGAGTCTCTGGGTTATTTTTGGACTGGGGTTTTTGGGCGGACTTATCGCCTTGTTAACACCTTGTGTTTTTCCTATGATTCCGCTAACGGTTTCGTTTTTTACCAAACAATCGGGCACAAGGGCCAAGGGAATTACCAATGCGCTGCTGTATGGCTTTTTTATTGTGTTGATCTATTTTCTGCTGAGCCTGCCGTTTCATTTGTTCGATTCCGTGGATTCCCAGATTTTGAATACCATAGCTACCAATGTATGGCTCAATGTATTCTTTTTTATCATTTTTGTGTTTTTTGCTTTTTCCTTTTTTGGGTATTACGAATTGACATTGCCCAGTTCATGGGCCAATAAAATGGATGCCGCCTCCGGTAAAATTGGGGGAGGGTTGGGTATATTTTTTATGGCGGTTACCTTGGCTATCGTCTCATTTTCCTGTACGGGCCCCATTTTGGGCGGTCTTCTTGGAAGTACTGCCCTGTCCGATGGGGACGTGGCCAATAATTTATCGTCCGGTATGCTCGGTTTTGGTTTGGCGTTGGCACTTCCCTTTGCGCTTTTTGCCTTATTTCCGGCATGGTTGAATTCCCTTCCCAAGTCGGGCGGCTGGATGACCACCGTAAAGGTGGTGCTCGGTTTTCTGGAGCTGGCCCTGGCCTTGAAATTTCTTTCCAATGCAGATTTGGTGGGCAATTGGGGTTTTTTAAAAAGAGAACTGTTTCTGGGTATTTGGATACTTCTTTTTATACTTCTGGCATTGTACCTCTTCGGCGTCATCCGGTTTCCTCACGACAATCCACAACAAAGACTATCCCTGCCTCGAAAAGGTCTGGGTATCTTATCGGCGGTGTTCGCAATCTATATGCTTTCGGGACTTCTTAAATTTTCCGATTTAAAATTACTTAGCGGTTTTCCGCCGCCCGATTTTTACAGTGTAATGACACAAGAGAGCGACTGTCCTTTGGGTATCGATTGTTTCAAGGATTTCGATCGTGGGGTGGCGTATGCCAAGGAGCACAATAAGCCAATTTTACTCGATTTTACCGGATGGGCTTGCGTCAATTGCCGAAAAATGGAAGAGACCGTCTGGAGCGAACCTGATATTTATCCCATCATTAAAGAAAATTATGTCCTTATTTCCCTGTACATAGACGACCGCAAAACATTGCCGGCAGATGCCCAATTCGACTTTAAATATGAGTCGGGCCGTATCAAAAAAATAAAAACAGTAGGCGAAAAGTGGGGTACTTTCCAAACGCTGAATTTCAATGCCGCCTCACAACCCTACTATGTACTTCTTTCCCCGGATTTGGAAGTGCTGAACACCTCCATTCAATACGTAGATAGGGATACTTACAAGCAATGGTTGGAAGTAGGTTTGGCCAATTTCAAAAAATAACCAAGCCCTTAACGCCATTTTTAGGAGCTAAATGATGTCTTGGACCGAAATATTTTGTTTTACGTGTACCAAAACATCTTTTTTAGCCTATTTTTTATACTCTAATTTTCCTTTACCTTTAGCTAAAAACATTTTGTGAAGCGATTAAAAAAAATAAGTTGGATTGTTTTTACCCTAGTTGTCTTGGTTTTAGGAGGCTTTCTCATTTTTATTTATAGCCTAAAACCTACGTACAATGGTGAAAAGGAATTGCCCGATCTTTCCGATGAGGTGCAAGTTTACTTTGATACTTACGGTATTCCGCATATTTACGCTTCCACGGAAAACGATGCTTTGAAGGCTTTGGGCTATGTACATGCCCAGGACCGCTTGTGGCAAATGGAATTGTTGCGCAGGGTAGGTAGCGGCGGACTTTCCGAGGTTTTTGGGACTGATCTGATCCCGACCGATAAATTCTTTCTGTCGCTGGGAATTGATGACGCTTCACAAAAAACAGTGGCGGCACTGGATCCCAAAAGCCCTATGGTAACCCTAGCGGAAAGCTATCTCAGCGGTATTAACCAATTTATTGCCGAAGGGCCAACCCCAGTAGAGTTTTACCTGACAGGCATAAAGAAAAGACCCTTCACCCTTACCGATATGTACAATTCCGTCGGGTACATGGCCTTTAGCTTTGCAATGGCCCATAAAACCGATCCGCTATTGACGACGATAAAAGATAAATTGGGTCCGGAATATCTCGTGGATTTGGAAATAGACTCCAATCCCAAAACCATTTTTATCAAAAATTTTGTAAAACACAATGATAGTACAGCTTCTGCCAAAATAGAAAAGTTGGTGGCCAATGCATTGCAACCGCTTCCTGTACCTATGTTTGAGGGTAGTAATGGCTGGGTAATAGCACCCGAAAAAACCAAAAGCGGAAAGGTTATTTTTGCCAATGACCCCCATATAGGTTTTGCACAACCCTCGGTTTGGTACGAAGCCCACCTCAGTGCCCCTGGTTACGAAAAATATGGGTATCACATGGCAGGGATTCCTTTTCCATTATTGGCACATGACCGGAATTTAGCTTACGGCCTTACCATGTTTGAAAATGACGATATCGATTTTTATTATGAGGTGACAAATCCTGCAGACAGCACCCAATACAAAACCTCAAATGGATGGGCTACCTATGAAGTTGTTTCTAAAACAATAAAAGTGAAAGATGCAGAGGACGTTACTTTTTCGTATCAAAAAACAATGCATGGCCCTATCCTAAATGGTATTGCAGATCAAATTCAGGAAGATAAGCCCATTTCCATGTCATGGATCTATACCAAGTTAGAAAACAAAGTTATGGATGCGGTTTACGGTATGAGCCATGCCAAAAACTTAGTAGAATTTAAGAAGGCCATTCCCGAAATTCATGCCCCGGGGCTCAATATTATGTACGGAGATGCAGAAGGCAACGTGGCTTGGTGGGCCGCTGCGAAACTCTACCAGATGCCCGACAGCGTAAATACGAAATTCATTTTGGACGGGAGTACCGGAAAACAAGAACCATTGCAATATTTGGATTTCTCTCAAAATCCCCGGTCGGTAAATCCACCATGGCATTATGTATATTCAGCCAACAATCAACCCGATACCATTGCAGGCCGGTTATACCCCGGCTATTATCTGCCGGAAAATAGGGCAAAGCGCATTGTGAAATTATTGGAATCTGAAAACCGCTGGGATGTGGCCGCTACCCGTAAAATGATCACAGACGTGGTATCGGCAGTGGATCCAATCGTTGTAACGAACTTGGCCAGGTCCATAGACGTAAAACGCTTATCGGCCATGCAAATAGAAGAATTGGATAAATTGAACGCATGGAAGGGCGATTATAATTTGGAAAGTGCGGAAGGCACCATTTTTAACCGGTGGATCTATTTTTTATTGAAGCATACCTTTGAAGACGAATTGGGCGAAGACTTATTTCAACAGATGTTGAGTACCCATTTTGTGAAGCGTTTGATAGCACCTATGGCGGAAAAAGAGAAATCTGTATGGTGGGACAATGTGACTACAATAGATAAGGTGGAGACCAAAAAAGACATCGTTAATACGTCTTTTGGGGAAGCTATAGCATCATTAGAGAAGGATTTTGGAGGTAAAATGTCCAACTGGAACTGGGGTAGGGTACATACCCTTGAGCATGGGCATCCCATAGGGAAAGTGGCTGCACTCCGGTCTTTTTTTAACGTGGGGCCTTTTCCTGTAGAAGGTGGCAGGGAGGTCATTAATAATATGGGTTTCCCATATGATGAAAGTGGTTTGTATAAGGTAAGCTCAGGGCCCTCTACCCGAAGGATCATCGATTTTTCGGATGTGGAAAACAGTATCAGTATTTTGCCCACGGGGCAATCCGGTAACCCTTTTAGCCCCTATTATAAAGACCAGGCCAAAATGTACATCAACGGCGAATTCCGTAAAATGATGATGAACAAAGAAGAGATAAAGAGCACTTCTTCGAACATATTACTATTTAATCCCATAAAATAAAGCCTCGATCGAATATAGTTTGAGTTGTAACAAAATATTTTTTGTGAATAGCAGCGTCCAGACCACAATGCGTTATTAAAAATCAATTTCTTTTCATATATCCATTGCGATGGCGTAGCGAGAGGGATTTTACCCATAAATTGGATTTCCTGATAGCTGATAGGAAAATAGTTTCCAAAAAAACTTTAAATTTAGCACAATTAACAGGCCTATGCTTACAAAAGTCTTTGGGAGTGCCGTTTTTGGGGTGGAAGCAGCCACCATCACCGTTGAGGTAAATGTAGATAAAGGGATTGGTTATCATTTAGTTGGACTTCCGGATAACGCCATAAAGGAGAGTAATTTCCGTATCGCAGCAGCACTTCAGAATAATGGCTATAAAATTCCCGGCAAAAAAATAACCATCAATATGGCTCCTGCCGATATGCGTAAGGAAGGTTCTGCATACGATCTTACGCTGGCGTTGGGCATTTTAATGGCCTCCGAGCAGATAAAATCCGACGAAATTGAGAAGTATATCATTATGGGCGAATTGTCGCTGGATGGTGGTCTTCAACCTATAAAAGGCGCCTTGCCCATTGCGATAAAAGCGCATGAAGAGGGTTTTAAAGGGTTTATCCTACCAAAGGAAAACGCAAAGGAAGCGGCTATTGTAGCCGATTTTGAAGTCTATGGCATTGAAAATATTACGGAGGTGATCCATTTTTTTGATAAGGGAGTACCGTTGGAGCGCACCATAGTGGATATTAAAACGGAGTTTTATAAAAGTCTGGACTTCCCGGAGTTCGATTTTTCAGATGTCAAGGGGCAGGAAAGCATCAAACGTTGTATGGAGATTGCTGCAGCGGGCGGCCATAATATTATTTTGATTGGGCCTCCAGGTTCCGGTAAAACCATGTTGGCAAAAAGGTTACCTTCCATTTTACCGCCCATGACCTTGCAGGAAGCCTTGGAAACTACAAAAATTCACAGTGTGGTAGGCAAGATAAAGAATATGGGCGTCATGAGTCAGCGCCCTTTTCGCAGTCCGCACCATACCATTTCGGATGTTGCTTTAGTGGGCGGCGGTGCCTATCCGCAGCCGGGGGAAATTTCACTTTCCCACAACGGGGTCTTGTTTTTAGACGAATTGCCGGAGTTTAAGCGCGGTGTTTTGGAAGTAATGCGGCAACCCTTGGAAGATAGGGAAGTAACCATTTCCCGTGCCAAGTTTACGGTAACCTATCCCAGTAGTTTTATGTTGGTGGCAAGCATGAATCCCAGCCCCGGTGGCTATTTTAATGATCCGGATGCGCCGGTAACCTCATCGCCGGCTGAAATGCAACGGTATTTGGGCAAGATTTCCGGTCCGTTATTAGATCGTATCGATATCCATATTGAAGTGACCCCCGTGCCTTTTGAAAAATTATCCGAAGAACGAAAAGGGGAGGGCAGTTTGGAAATTAGAAAGCGGGTTACGGCTGCTCGGGAATTGCAAACGCAGCGTTTTGCCGAATTGGAAAATGTACATTACAATGCCCAAATGAGCACCAAGCAAATTCGGCAGTATTGCAAATTGGATGATGCCTCCTTGCAATTACTAAAAAATGCCATGGAGCGACTCAACCTTTCCGCCCGCGCCTACGACCGTATTTTAAAAGTAGCCCGTACCATTGCCGATCTGGAGCAATCTCCCGAAATAAATGGCACCCATATTGCCGAAGCCATCCAATACCGTAGTTTGGATCGGGAAGGTTGGCTAGGGTAAGGAGGAATTACGAATTTGGAAGTATGAAATTAAGAGTACTAAGCAACTAGTGTTATGTTAATCATGAATTGACGGATAAAGTCTTTTCAATTTTATTCTTGGGTCCTTGGTCGTGAACTGCCAATTTATAGATCCTCCTTTGTTGTTCCGGCTGTCCTGCCAAGCATTCGCCTCTTTTTTTATTTCA
>JBGTBA010000158.1:0-5111 GCA_041749595.1 Flavobacteriaceae bacterium
AAGATCAGGCAGCCCATAGAGGCACTGTTCAGTTGGCTTATAGAGAAATCCGACATTCAGAGAGCGAGCAAGGTCAGGTCAACCAAGGGACTGACCCTACACGCATACGGAAGGCTCGCAGCTGCTTTTATAGGATTAATCTTTTAACCCTTGATTCGCATATATAGGAAATAGTCATTGTCCAGCATCAACCGTGAAATGGAACCGTTATCCTTTCCGGATTTATGTTGGTACACATTGGGAGCCGGTTGGGCATTCAAAGTGCCCAAAAATCCAAGAATGACCGGCAATAGTATGCTTAGCATGTTATAATTCGGTTTCATAGAGGCAAGTCAACTACCCTAAAAATACGGATTATTTGCTTAAATCCATATTCTTTTATGGTCATGATCTTTTTACAGCTCCCGTGACGTTATTCAAAATTCAAAAGGTTGCTCCTTAAAAATTTTTAAAACCCTTGTTTTTTCATTTTTTTTGTTTTCATTTGTCCTATCATTAAATGGAACTTTAAAACGATGGTTGCTTTTGGTTTTTGTATAATTTACAATGATTTAAGTGGCTACATACAGATGAATTGTAAAAGCAGATCAAATTTGAACAAATGAAAATCGTTTCCTCATTTGGAAGCTTCACTAAGGAGGTTGGTAGCAGGATACCTGCTTTTTGGAATGACCATATTAGATCAAAGTTCAAATCCGATGTTTCCTCTATAATCGCCAGTCAGCACGATTATTTCTTTATACCTACCACGGAACGCCAAATCATAATTTAGGGATTGAAATGCAACAGATGAATTAATGGATCCTTTCATTATAAACAGCTTACATTTCAATCTTTTAAAATTAGTTTAATGAATACAAAATACATAAACCTAATAGATCAAACCTACTATTTTCCACAGGCAGAGTTTACCTTGGACGAAGATAACCTCCTTTTTCATGGGATCCATCTCAAGAAGCTTGTAGAACAATATGGCAGCCCGCTAAAATTTACCTATTTACCCAAAATATCGGAAAATATACATAGGGCAAAGAAGTGGTTTGCCATCGCTATGGAAAAAAACGCCTATAAGGGCAAGTATCATTACTGCTACTGCACCAAAAGTTCGCATTTTAATTCGGTGCTCAACGAGGCCTTAAAAAATGACATCCACATAGAGACGTCCTCTGCTTTTGATATTGATATTGTTGAAAAATTAAAGAAAACCGGAAAAATAAAGGACAACACCTACGTGATCTGTAATGGATTTAAAAGAGAGCAGTATATAGAAAACATTGCCCGATTGATGAACAATGGGCACCAAAACTGCATTCCGATCATCGATAATTATGAAGAATTGGAGCTGCTTACAGACGCCATAAACGACAATTTTAAAGTAGGAATTCGTATTGCCTCTGAGGAAGAACCAAAATTTGAATTTTATACCTCTCGCTTAGGAATCGGATACAAAAATATTGTACCTTTTTATGAAAATCAGATCAAGGACAATGAAAAGGTGGAATTGAAGATGCTCCATTTTTTCATTAATACGGGGATTCGGGACAATGCTTATTATTGGAACGAACTTTTAAAGTGCCTAAAGGTCTATGTGCGATTGAAAAAGATGTGCCCATCATTGGACAGCCTCAATATAGGAGGAGGTTTTCCCATAAAAAATTCGCTGGCTTTTGAGTATGATTACCAATATATGATAGATGAGATCATCAATCAAATAAACATCGCCTGTCAGGAAGCGGATGTGCCCGTGCCCCATATTTTTACTGAATTTGGAAGTTTCACTGTTGGGGAAGCCGGTGGTGCTATTTATGAGGTGTTGTACCAAAAACAACAGAACGACAGGGAAAAGTGGAATATGATAGATTCTTCTTTTATTACGACACTGCCCGATACCTGGGCCATTAACAAACGATTTGTTATGCTTCCCATCAATAGGTGGGAAGATGAATATGAGCGTGTGCTATTGGGAGGCCTTACGTGCGACAGTGATGATTATTACAATAGCGAACAGAACATGAATGCCATATATTTGCCGAGGTACAAGAAAGATAAACCATTATATATAGGGTTTTTCAATACGGGAGCCTACCAAGAATCCATAGGTGGTTTCGGTGGCTTGCAGCATTGTTTGATCCCGCAGCCGAAACAAATCCTTATTGATAGGGACGAGAATGGAAATATTGTTACAAAATTATTCAGTGAACAACAAACAGCAGAAGATTTACTTAAAATTTTAGGTTATGAGTACAACTAACAATTACGCCAGTATTCCGGACGAGTTCGCGCAATTGGAAAAGGCCAAAGTGGTTTTAATACCGGTACCTTATGACGGTACCAGTACTTGGGGAAAAGGATCGGACAAAGGGCCAGAGGCATTTTTGGAAGCATCCGAACAGTTGGAGTGGTACGATATTGAGACCGGGACCGAAGTGTACCAACAAGGTATCTTTCTTGCGCCGGCCGTGGCCGAAAAAAGTACGCCCGAGGCCATGGTCGATGCCGTTCATAAAACTGCCAAGGAATATATAAAAAGGAATAAGTTTGTAACACTCATAGGGGGGGAACATGCCATTTCCATCGGGACAATAAGGGCTTTTAATGAGTGTTTTGACAACCTTACCGTCCTGCATATCGATGCACATGCCGATTTGCGAAAAACCTATAACGGCAGCAAATATAACCATGCATGCGCCGTACATGAGGCCAGCCAGACCACCAATTTGGTCCAAGTGGGCATACGCAGCATGGATGTTATGGAAAAGTCCTTCATGGATCAGGAAAAAACATTCTTTGCATACGATATGGTCAGTGATGAGTATTGGATTGATAAGGCCATAGAAGCCATGACCGATAATGTCTTTATTACGTTTGATCTCGATGCCCTGGATCCCTCCATAATGCCGGCTACCGGAACCCCAGAGCCGGGAGGCTTGCTTTGGTATGAAACACTGGATTTTTTAAGACAGGTTTTTGCCGAAAAAAACGTGGTAGGTTTTGATTTGATGGAACTTTCTCCCAATGCCGCCCATAAATCGGCCGATTTCCTCGCCGCAAAACTGTATTATAAAATGCTGAGCTATAAATTTATGGGAGAAGGCGTGGACGATGACTACGACAATACCTATGATATAAATTCAAAAACCGGCGGCAACAACCAATCAAAATTTGAGGAAGATGAAGACTAAAGGAGCGATTTCAAATTTTATCGAAAAATATTATTTGCACTTTAATGCAGCAGCTCTCGTCGACGCAGCCAAAGGATATGAAGACCAGCTCAACAATGGAGCCAAAATGTTGGTATCCCTCGCAGGAGCCATGAGTACGGCCGAACTGGGCAAGATTTTCGCAGAGGTCATCCGCCAGGATAAAGTACAGATCATCTCGTGTACCGGAGCCAATCTGGAAGAAGATATTATGAATTTGGTGGCACATTCGCATTATAAGCGCGTGCCCAATTATCGGGACCTAACCCCGCAGGACGAATGGGATTTGTTGGAAAAAGGATTGAACAGGGTTACAGATACCTGTATCCCGGAAGAAGAGGCTTTCAGAAGGCTGCAAAAGCATATCCATAAAATATGGAAAGATGCCGAGAATGCTGGAGAACGCTATTTCCCCCATGAGTTTATGTACAAAATGTTGTTGTCCGGGGTTTTGGAGGATCATTATGAGATAGACCTAAAAGATTCATGGATGTATGCCGCTGCCGAGCGCAATCTTCCTATTATTTGTCCGGGCTGGGAGGATAGCACCATGGGCAATATCTTTGCGTCCTATGTGTTAAAGGGCGAATTAAAGGCAAGTACCATGAAGTCAGGGATAGAGTATATGACTTTTTTGGCAGATTGGTACACCAACAATTCTAAAAATGGAATCGGGTTTTTCCAAATCGGCGGCGGTATTGCCGGAGATTTCCCTATTTGCGTAGTGCCCATGCTCTACCAGGATATGGAACGTCCGGATACTCCTTTCTGGAGTTATTTTTGTCAGATCAGCGATTCTACAACGAGTTACGGATCGTACTCGGGAGCAGTCCCCAATGAGAAGATTACTTGGGGAAAATTGGATATCGACACGCCCAAATTTATTATAGAAAGCGATGCGACCATTGTTGCCCCCTTAGTTTTTGCTTACCTATTAGATATGTAATTATGGACAATTTGAAAAGAGTCATAGTAGACTTTAAAAAACTTACCCCCGAAGTGTTGAAATTGTTAGTGGAAAAATATCCCGATGGATATGATGATACCAATATCATTACCTTTAAAAATGCGCAAGGCGAACGGATTGAGGCCGTGGAAGTAACTACGGACGACACCAAGTACTTGGTAAAGATCAGTGCCAAATTGGAAAAAACAATGGCAAACTATGATGAGGATGACTATGAAGATTTTGCCGATGATGACCCGGACGCAATCCCGGACGTGGAAATAGAAGATGAAAGCCCCGAAGATGATGATTGATCCGGCCAATGTTTGAAGTTGTTGCCTATCAGGCCATAGCATCCATCAATATAGGGCAATGTAAAGATCTGTTGCCCTCTTGAGGTTTTGTTTTCGGATAGTAATGAACTCCATTTAAAGAATGGGATCAAAAAGTTTGAGTACATTTTCCAATAGGGGAGGGTCACTTTTTCCAATAATTCGGATACAAAAAAAAGGCAGGCTTAAATTCTTTGGCCCAGAACGGTGTTTCTTTAAGCCAATTTTTAGGAAAAACCCAGACAGAAATCCAACAATGGGAACCAATAGGTGGCCTTTGGTGCGGCTATACTACCGTTGGCAACAAGCTGAAAAAAACCGAGAAAACCGAATATGAACAACGAAAAATGGAATGAAATCTGCTTTTTACTATCCGACAATATTCGGACTGACATTAGTGAAAATGATTTTGAACAAAACGTTGTCCAAGCTTTAAGAGTTTTGGACTGGAAAGAATATTCTGGAGATATTGAAATTAGACCTTCTTTTCAAATTGGTGCTGCAAATAGAATTACACCCGATTTTGTGATAAAATCTACCGACAATAAAAAACTTTTCGTAATTGAAATTAAGCAACCAAATATTCCTCTTAATTCAAAATTTCAGCAACAACTATTTTCATATATGCGTCAA
>JBGTBA010000159.1:0-25030 GCA_041749595.1 Flavobacteriaceae bacterium
AACTTCACGCTTGGCCTGGTTAATGAGCTTGTTCTCCCTTAGGGCTTCAACACTCTTTTTTTTGTAGTCATAATTGCTATTTTAGTTATCTTGGTAAGATACTAATTATGAACTTGTAGCTACCGAAGGTTTAGTTCAACAGGAGACATTGAAAAATCTAAGAAAAAAAGGACAACGAAATGAGGGGAGAAACAAATACGGCCTATAGTATAAAAAAGGGAGCTTTATTTATGCTACTAATGTCCACACTTGTTTTTGGTCAAAACAATAAGCGGGATAGCATTTGGTCGCCAATAAAATATTTTGTAGGAACATGGAAAGGTGAAGGTGGTGGGGAACCGGGAATAGGAAAATACGAACGGGGTTACAACTTAGTGCTAAACAATAACTTTGTTGAAATCAAAAACAAATCAACCTACCCTCCAACCGAAAAAAATCCAAAAGGAGAAGTTCACGAGGATATTGGATACTTCATTTATGATAGCGCCAAAAAGACTTTTCTACTTAGGCAGCTCCACATTGAGGGTTTTGTAAACGACTATGCTCTCGAAAGCATTTCGGCCGACAAAAAAACCTTGGTATTTGTTACAGAGGCAATCATAAACGTTCCTAAAGGATGGAAAGCAAAAGATACGTACAGAATTCTTAGTAATACCGAGTTTGAGGAAACATTTGAATTGGCCGAACCCGAAAAAGAATTTTCAGTGTACTCAAAAGTAAGGTTCATTAGGCAATAACGCAGGGTACAAACAAACCCTCTACAATTTAAGACCCGTTCTTTATAGGAGTGCCCAATATGGGGATTGCTCTGTATAGGGCAAATGGCACTTAAGGGGAAACATACAGGTGTTAATTTTTTTAGGACAACTTTATCCCTTGTTGTAAAAAAGCAGGTCTATAAGCCGGATTCTGTAATCCGCCAAAGACGGACCCCTTATCATTTATCTGGGATAGTTGTTGCCAACTACCTCTAACCGCCTACCCTTCAACTTGGACGTGCAGCCCTTAAACGCTGATTTACATGGCGTTGCACCGTATAGAGTTTACCTGGTTTCACTACAGCATTACCTGTACATCCTTTCTGTTGCACTTGTCCTTCCGCACTGGGCGGAGGCGGGCGTTACCCGCTATACTGCACTGTGGTGTCCGGACTTTCCTCCGCATCCCGAACATTGCCCGAAATGCAGCGATAAGGCGACCTGCCTACTACAAAAGTACACCAATTGTTGATAAAAAACCCGTTAATCCCACTAAAATGAAGCATACAATGGGATGCTATTTTTATATTTGTATGCAATCGCCGGACAGTAAAAAATATCCGGAATAAATACAGCTCGGTGGAACCCTTTGTAGTATCGGCATTAAAATACAGACCCCAGACATTTAAGGATGTTGTGGGACAGCAGGCCATAACCAATACTTTACTGAATGCCATTGAAAACAACCATTTGGCGCAGGCACTGCTCTTTTGTGGGCCCAGAGGTGTCGGCAAAACGACCTGTGCCCGTATTTTGGCAAAAAAAATAAACCAGGACGGCAAGGAAAACCAGGATGAGGATTTTGCCTTTAATATTTTTGAACTTGACGCCGCTTCCAATAATTCCGTGGACGATATCCGGAACCTAACGGATCAAGTCCGCATACCCCCGCAGGTAGGTAAATATAAGGTGTACATTATAGATGAGGTGCACATGCTTTCGCAAGCGGCCTTCAATGCCTTTTTAAAAACATTGGAAGAACCGCCAAAGCACACCATTTTTATCTTGGCCACCACTGAGAAGCACAAGATTATACCTACCATCCTCTCCCGTTGCCAAATTTTCGATTTTAAACGGATCACCGTAAAGGATGCCGCCGATTACTTAAAGTACATTGCCGAAAATCAGGGAATCGAGGCCGAAGATACCGCCCTGCACATCATTGCACAGAAAGCGGATGGTGCCATGCGGGACGCCCTTTCCATTTTTGACAGGGTTGTAAGCTATTCCGGAAAAAAACTTACCCGAAAGGCCGTTACCGAAAACCTGAGCGTACTGGATTATGAAACCTATTTTGATGCCACGGACCTCATCTTAGCGCACAATATCCCCGCATTGTTTTTGCTGTTCAACGACACCCTTGCAAAAGGTTTTGAAGGGCACCTCTTTATTACCGGACTGGCATCGCACTTTCGGGACCTGATGGTCTGCCAACACCAAGATACCATTACCTTGCTAGAGGTGGGCAAAGAGACCCAAAAGGATTATCTGGAACAGTCCAAAAAAACGTCTATGGACTTTTTGCTAAAGGCCATAGAACTTGCCAACGACTGTGACCTAAAATACAAGACCAGTAAGAACCAACGGCTTTTAGTGGAACTTACCTTAATGAAACTGGCCTCCATCAATTTTGAAGGAGAAAAAAAAAATCCTGAACCTGTAGCGACCAATGGAATTTTAGATGATTTTATAATACCCCCCACATTTTTTAGAGATAAAATAATAGGGGCCGATAAACCTCCGTCGTCTAAAGAACCAACGATTGGAGTGGACAATACGGATGTATCAAAAAACGCCAATACCAAGGGTACTACTATTGAAACTGCCCAAAAGGTACAGGAGTCACAACCAACAAGCAGTGGGGAAAATGTTGAAATCGGGCCTGTTGAAACACCAATAAAAAAATTAGATTTCCATGTGCCGTCCACAAGGATTTCAGGATTGTCCCTATCTAGCCTAAAAGCCAAAAAAGAGCACCACCTCAATAAAATAGAGGTAATCCTTGATGGGGACGACCTGCCCAGGGAACCCTTTACCGAAGCTGAAATGCAGGGACATTGGGCCACTTTTGTAGAAAAAATGGAAGTTGATGGAAGAAAAATTTTGGCCTCCAGCCTGCACACCGACCTTCCCAAGTTAACAAATGAAAGCACTATATGGATAGAACTGCCCAACAGCACCATGAAAAAAGAAGTGGAGCGGGAGCAACACGATCTAATGGAATACCTAAGGCAAAAACTGAACAACCATTTCATTGCACTGAAAATTACAGTTAATGAGCAAACGGCAAAAAAATACGCTTTTACACCCGAGGAAAAATATCAGAAATTGCGGGAGAAGAATCCCGTTATCGACCTTTTGAAAAAGGAGTTCGATCTTGATCTCTAAATAAAAAACATGCTTGGCCTTAAACTACCTACGGATCCGCGTTGGGCAAACATCGTGGAAATGAATTTGGACGAGATCTTAACGGATCATGCCTATTGTGAGCAAAAGGCGGCCAGTACTGCAATTTCCCTTATCATAGGTTTTCCTGAATACACCGAACTCGTTGAAGAAATGATCGCCTTGTCCCGAGAGGAAATGGACCATTTTAAAATGGTGCACGACCGTATCCTTGCACGCGGGAAATATTTGGGACGGGACAGGAAAGACGACTATGTCGTTGACCTTCTGAAATTCTTCCCCAAAGGAGGTAGCAGGACCACACAACTGGTGCACCGCCTTTTATACGCCGCTCTTATCGAGGCCCGAAGCTGTGAGCGTTTTCGATTGCTTTCGGAACAATTGGAAGATAAAGACCTGGCCGATTTTTATTATAAATTGATGGTAAGTGAGGCCGGACATTATACACTGTTCCTGAAATTTGCACGGCAATATGGCGACCGTGCGGAAGTGGACCTAAAATGGGAAGCCCTGTTGGACTATGAGGCCGGTATCATGAAAAATTTAGGGAAAGAGGGGCGCATACATGGTTAAAGGCCTAACCCTTTTTCCTGGTCATGTCCCTCTTATTTTTCGGAGTAATACAACGCCTTAATGATCCCATCTGAAAGTCCGATTTTGGGCACATGTATCTTTTTGGCACCGCTCCATTTGGCGGCCAGCAAATAAATTTCGATGGCGGGGATAATAACATCCGCCCTGTCCGGATTAAGTCCCAATTCAGAAATCCGCTCGTCATAGCTAAGGTTTTCCAAAAATTGGAGTTGGGTCTTTAACCACAGATAGGAAAGTGGTTCGCCCAGTTTCCTACCGGACATTTTATGCAACTTATTGATATTTCCACCAGATCCTATGATGGAAACTTCCGGCAGGTCCTTTACGTTTTCCTTTATCCAAATCTCCAGTTTTTTCCAATTATCTTCGCCCACCATATTGTTCAACAAGCGTACAGTCCCTATTTTGGCCGATTGGGTCGCCAATATTTTTCCATTGGAAAAAAGCGTAAATTCGGTGCTTCCACCACCTACGTCAATATATAAATATGTCAGGTCCTTTTGAAGCAGTTCCTTTAAATCGAAAGATGCTATTATCTCGGCCTCCCTTTTTCCATCAATGATTTCCACATCAACCTCCGCTTCCCTCCTGATCCGCTCTATGATCCCGAGACCGTTGTTGGCTTCCCTAATGGCAGAAGTGGCACAGGCCCTGTATTTTTCCACCCCGTTGACGTCCATCAATAACTTGAAGGCTTTCATGGTATCTATGATCCGCTGTATATTGTGACCTGAGATTTCCCCAACAGTAAAAGAATCATCGCCCAAACGTACCGGTACCCTAATAAGGGCACTTTTTCGGAAACGTGTTGGTTTGTTTTTCTCCTCGATAACGTTATGTGTCAATAAACGGATGGCGTTGGAACCAATATCTATGGCCGCAAACTTTCTAATTTTCAATGTTTTCTATTTTAAATTAACAAGTCATCGCCTTACAGGTTTTACCGCTCTAATGGCTTTTCCTCTTCCATAAAGTTAAAAAATGTTAGGGGGTTAGTTTCTGAACATAGAAGTCATATATGGCAAATTGCGACCTTAGTTTTGGGTTTCTGTCCCTTCGGTAGGCATTATCCTGTCTCTCGGAAAAAATCCGGGCTTTTACATTATCCTTCCAAGTGAGCTCAAAAACATCCATCAATTCCTCTTTAATGTCCTCATCGTAAATTGGGCAGCCCACTTCTACCCTGTAATCAAGGTTTCTGGTCATCCAATCAGCGGATGAAATATACACCTTTGGATTACCCTCGTTACAGAAAATAAAGACCCTTGGATGTTCCAAAAATTTATCCACTATGCTTATGGCCTCAATATTTTCGCTCATCCCCTTTACGCCGGGGACCAAACAGCAGATGCCTCTGATGATCAATTGGATTTTAACCCCTGCATTGCTGGCCTCATACAGTTTATCCACCATTTTATAAGATGTAAAACTGTTCATTTTGATCTTGATGTGGGCTTCCTTGCCGGCTTTGGCATTTTTGATCTCTTGGTCGATCAATTTTTTGAACACGCTTTTGGTATAATGGGGAGATACAATGAGATGTTTGTACTTATTGATTTTATAGGTTGTTTCAAAAAAATCAAAAACCCTTCCCAGTTCCTTTAAAATAGGCTCATGGGACGTGAACAGGGTGTAATCTGTATAGATCTTGGCGGTGGCCTCATTAAAATTGCCAGTACTTATAAAGCCATATCTTTTTAAGGTGCCTTCTTCTTCCCTTTCAATAAGGCATATTTTGCTGTGCACTTTTAATCCCCTGACACCAAAAATAAGCTTTACCCCTTCTGCCTGTAACTGCTCTGCATATTGGATATTGGCCTGTTCGTCAAAACGTGCCTGCAATTCTATCTGCACGGTAACCTGTTTTCCGTTTTTAACGGCATTGATCAAAGAGGCCATTATTTGGGAATTGTCCGCCAATCTATAGACCGTTATCTTAATGTTCCTTACTTTCGGGTCCAATGCGGCCTCCCTTAAAAACTTTATGATGTAATAAAAAGTTTGGTATGGGGTGTACTGCAGATAATCTTTTTTGGCCACCCTTTCAAATAGGCTTCCCTCCATGGTAAGCCCCTTTACCGGGAGTGGGCTTATTTTGGCATAGAGCAGGTCTTTTCTCCCAAGGCTTGGGAAATTCATGTAATCCCTTCTGTTGTGGTACCTGCCCCCGGGAATGACACTGTCGGTATCCACGATGTGCATTTTTTCACGAAGGAACCTCAGGGTATCCTTTCCTATGGCCTGATCGTACACAAAACGCACAGGGTCACTGATCTGACGGTGCTCTACACTGGTGGATATTTTTTCTATAAAACTTTTGCTCAGGTCATTGTCCATATCCAGCTCTGCATCCCGGGTTATCTTTATCATGTGGGCGGAGATAGCTTGATAATCGAACATATTGAAAATACTATGTAGTGAAAACCGAATCAAATCATCCAATAAAATAATATGGTTTTTGTTCTTTTCCTTGGGCAATACCACAAAACGGTCTATTCCTTTTGGGATTTCTATCAATGCGTAACGTATTTCCCTTTTTCCTTTACGTGTCTTGGGCTCTTTTTTAAGCACCATCCGTATGGCCAAATAGGCAGCGGTATCCTTTAGCATAGGAAATTCGGCAAGATCGTTCAGGATAATGGTCATCAAAACAGGGCTAACCTTTTGTATGAAATAGGTTTTTATGAATTCCACCTGATGTTCCTTGACCTCTTTTTCGTTTATGATAAAGATGTTCTTTTTTTCCAATTCCTTTTCTATATTGCCCAAGATCGTTAAACTATCGGCTTGTTGTTTTATGACGATTTCCGTGATCTCTTCCAACAAATCCTTGGCGATCTCCCCGCCCAAAACACTTTTACCCTGTTTCCCTGCCTCTACGATACGCTTAACGGTAGCATAGCGCACTTTAAAAAACTCATCTAAGTTATTGGAGAATATCCCAATGAACCTAAGCCTTTCTATTAAGGGCACATTTTTATCCGCACTTTCCTGCAATACCCTTTCGTTGAATTGCAACCAGCTTATTTCCCTATTTATGTATTGGTATTTGGGTTTGATCATTATTTTAATTGTTTTGGAAATATGGTTTGTACAGTGACCCCTTTGATGATGGATTTCCAATCGCTTACATTAAAGTCCAATTGCACCAACCCGGAAGTGGGCACGTTTTCTATTGCTATACTGCCCCATTTATTCGCCACATTGGTAAATGCATAATTGTGGCCAAAAATAATTACCGAACTGTGGGAATTGTTCAGTTGCCTAACAAATTGAAACACGTTTTCGCCGGAAAAATCATAAAGTTCATTGGTGCAATGGAAAAGCCCATACGGGAATTTCAGTTCCCTTAAAAAAATCATGCACGTCATCAACGCCCGTGATGCCGGACTTGCATAAACGGTATCGATCTTTAAGTTCTGGGCCTTTAATTCCGTCGCAACCCTGTGCGCTTCCTTAATTCCCCTTTCTTCCAAGGGCCTATCCATATCATCCACGGGGCAATCCCAAGAAGATTTTCCATGCCGGACCAAAATCAATGTTTTCATCTTGCGCTGTTATTATGGGGCGAGCCGTTCAATTTTCCAATTATAGTCGTCCTGCAATGAATACCTTACCCTGTCATGGAGCCGGTTTGGCCTGCCCTGCCAAAATTCAATGGATATTGGCTTTACGATATAACCGCCCCAATATTCGGGTCTTTCTATTTCCTTGTCCCTGTATTCCTTTTCCAACTGCTTTAGTCTATCTTCCAATAGATCACGGGACGGGATAACGCTGCTCTGTTCGGAGACCAGGGTGCCCAATTTGCTGCCCTCGGGCCTGGATTCAAAATAACCATCCGATAGATTTGCAGCGATTTTTTCTGCCACACCTTTTATTATGACCTGCCTTTCCATCTTGGGCCAAAAAAAAGAAAGGCAAACGTTGGGGTTCGCGGCTATGGCCCTCCCCTTTTCACTTTCATAATTGGTGTAAAAAATAAAACCTTCGTGGGTGTATTTTTTTAACAGCACCACTCTGGTCTTGGGATAGCCATCCAACCCCATGGTGGAAACGGACATGGCATTGGGCTCGTCCGACCCTTGGGACGCCTCCTCTTCATAGAACCATTTCTGAAAAAGTTCCATGGGATTATCCGAAATAGTATCTTCCATCAAGGCACTTTTCCCATACGTCCTTCTATAATTTCCAAGATCCTTTTGCATTGTTGTTGGGGTAAATTTCATCTTTTAACAAAGTTGCATAAAAGAATGCAAAACTTGAAAGTTCAGGTGTTTTTTTATAAAAAAGTTACTCCTTTCCTAAAACTCAAATACCTTACCGTCATCTGCCAGCTCCACATGGGGAAAAATTTGCTGGGCCTCTTCCTTAAATGGCGCTAAGGAACCATACCTTGTAGAATAATGTCCCAAAATCAATTGCCCTACATTAGCTGCCTTTGCCATAGCTGCTGCCTCTTTGGCCGTGGAGTGTTTTGTTTTTACGGCCAGTTTGGCCTCCGATTCCAAAAAGGTAGATTCATGGTACAATATGTCCACATTTTTTATCATTGGCACAATATCCATGGTGTAGGCCGTATCACTGCAATAGGCATACCTTTTTGGTTTAGGGGGGGCCAGACTGATTTCTTCATTTGGTATCAGGGTCCCATCTTCCAAAGTTATATCCTTGCCGTTCTTGATATTCTGGAAATAGCATTTATCTATCCCGTATTTCTTTACCGCCTCCACATCTAATTTCCGTTCCCCCACCTTTTCACTGAACAAAAATCCATTGGTGTATATTCTATGTTTCAACGGAATGGTCTTTATGCTAACTTTCCCTCCATCGAAGATCAATTCGGACTCGGCGGACCTTAATTCATGAAAAATAAGAGGATAGTTTGTCCATGAATCCCCCAATTTCAAAAGCAACGTAATGGCCTCTTTAATACCGGTTGGGCCGTATATGTGCATTTCCTTTTCCCTGCCCAATAGCCGGAAGGTGGAGATAAGGCCGGGAAGTCCGAAAAAATGGTCGCCGTGCAGATGCGAGATCAGGACATGGTCTATTTTGGAAAATTTTATTTTGCTCTTCCGTAACTGTACCTGGGTGCCTTCACCGCAATCGATCAAAAACAGTTGGTTCCCCATCTCCAAAACCTGGGAGGTTGGGTTGCTCAGTGTTCGGGGAGTGGCGGCATAACATCCTAATATATGTAATTTCACAATTCAAGATCTCTCTCTATTTCTTCCATTTCAATAACATCCCTGGCCTCTTGAAGGGTTGGCACCACACTGATTTCGTCCGGAAGATCGTCGTAGCTAACTTTATCGGTGACCAGCACAAAGGATTTTTTTGCCTTTTTATGCATCTCTGAGATTTGAAGGAACTCCAGTACATCCCCGGCCCTTAATTTTGAAAAAGAAAAAAGGTTTATAATAATATGGTCATTCTTTATAGATGGGTATGCCCCCGACAAATTTTCCATGAACTTCCTTAAAGGAATATCTTCCGGAAAAACAATAGTGGTGGTACCATCTTTATCGAAAATCATAGCGTACTTATTTTATTTTTGAGGCCAATAAATATATTACGGCCATGCGAATGGCCACCCCATTTTCTACTTGGTTTAAGATGATGGATTGTTTGGAATCGGCCACATCACTTGTTATTTCAACCCCACGGTTTATGGGCCCGGGGTGCATAATTACGATTTCTTTGTCCAAACTGTCCAATAGGGCCTTGTTTACCCCATACTGTTGTGTATACTCACGGGTTGTTGGAAAGTAACTTATGTCCAATCGCTCGTTCTGTATGCGCAGCATATTGGCCACATCGCACCAGTTCAACGCCTTTCCCAAATCGGTCTCTACTTTTACCCCTAACGATTCTATATATTTGGGGATCAATGTTTTAGGGCCGCATACCTTTACATTTGCGCCTTGCAGTTTTAGGGCAAAGATATTGGAAAGGGCTACTCTGGAATGGAGGATATCGCCCACAATGACGACATTCTTCCCCGATACGCCACCGAGCTTTTCACGGATTGAAAAAGAATCCAACAACGCTTGCGTGGGGTGTTCATGCGCCCCATCGCCCGCATTGATGATCGCAGCTTTTACGTTTTTTGATAAAAATATCCCTGCTCCAGGATTGGGATGCCGCATTACGACCATGTCCACTTTCATGGACAGGATATTATTTACGGTATCTATTAAAGTCTCCCCCTTTTTAACGGAGGATTGGGAGGCTGAGAAATTTACCACATCGGCGGACAACCGCTTCTCCGCCAATTCAAAAGACAGTCTTGTACGTGTACTGTTCTCAAAGAAAATATTGGCTATGGTAATATCCCTGAGAGAGGGCACTTTTTTAATGGAACGGTTAATAACCTCTTTAAAATGGTCGGCTGTTTCAAAAATGAGCTCTATATCCTTTTCTTTCAGATACTTGATTCCCAACAAGTGTGTTGCACTCAGTTCGCCCATCCTTATTTATTTACCAAATATACTACGTCCATACCATCGTTTTCCCGCCACATCACTTTTACTTTTTCCTCGTTTATGGCATCTACCTGCCGCCCCCTATAATTGGGCTGTATGGGCAAATGCCTGCTAAAACGGCGATCTATCAGTGTCAATAGCTCTATTTCCAATGGCCGTCCAAAAGATTGTATTGCCGTCAAAGCGGCGCGGATACTTCTGCCCGTATAAAGTACATCGTCAATAAAAACCACTTTTTTGTCCTCTACCAAAAAATCGATCTGTGTCTTATTTGCTTCTAGGGTTTTATCGCCCCTTCTAAAATCATCCCTATAAAAAGTAATGTCCAAAAAACCTAAAGGTATTTGGGTTACTCCATATTCCGTTTTCAATAATTGCGCAAGTCGTTCCGCCAAATAAATTCCCCTAGGTTGAATGCCTATGAGCACGGTGTTCTTAAAATCCAAATGGTTTTCCAACAGCTGGCATGCCAAGCGGTGCAGTATGATGTGTATTTCTTTTGAGGAAAGCAGTACTTTTTGACCCATAGTTAGGAGACCGTCTCTTTTGAAGTACAAAAATAGGGAATTCCAACAAATAAAATCAGCTCTTGTTAAATATATGGGATATTCTATAATCGGCCAATTCCCGGCAATTATAATTGGAATATGAACTTTGAAATTAGTATTGGGCAATGAACCAGTTGCCGGTGGGTTTGGCATTCTGCATAATTGGATAACAATATAAATTCATATCCAAATAACCGGTTGGCAGTAATTACAAACAAAAAAGCCCGAACCAAAAGTCCGGGCTTTTTTCTATCCTAAAGAAAAAGGGGAAACCCTATTTCTTTTTTGCCTTAGCTTCCATTTTATCTTTCAAGGCTTGCAATTGTTCATTGGCATCTCCCAAAGTTGGTTTTGCTTCATCTGCCGAGGCGGCCGCTTTTTTGGTAGCAGCTTTAACGATACGTTCCTCTTCTTCCCTAAAGATGGCGGTATGGCTGGCAACAACTCTTTTGAATTCTTTATTGAACTCTATAATCTTGAATTTTGCCGCTTCTCCTTTGTTCAGTTTTTTGCCATCCTCTTTTTCCAAATGACGGGTTGGAACAAATGCTACAATATCTTCATTGAAATTTATGGTAGCCCCTTTATCAACAATTTCAGCCACTTCCGCTGTATGGATTTTTCCAACGGCGAAATCGGTCTCATATTTGTCCCAAGGATTTACGGTGGTCTGTTTGTGTCCCAAACTTAATTTACGGCCTTCAACATCCAATTCCAAAACCTCTACTTCCAACGTATCGCCCACCGTTACAAATTCTGATGGATGTTTGATTTTCTTTGTCCAAGAAAGATCGGAGATATAGATTAACCCGTCGATACCTTCTTCAAGTTCCAAGAACACTCCAAAGTTGGTAAAATTCCGTACAATTCCCTTATGTGTGGAACCCACCGGATATTTAGAGGTAATGTCTGTCCATGGATCCGGGGACAATTGTTTAATGCCTAAAGACATTTTGCGGTCTTCCCTATCCAAAGTCAATACCACTGCATTTACTTCATCCCCTACTTTAACGAAGTCTTGGGCGGAACGCAAATGGGTGGACCACGACATTTCAGAAACGTGGATCAATCCTTCCACACCTTCGGCAACTTCAATAAATGCACCATAGTCGGCAATTACAACTACTTTGCCCTTAACCTTGTCCCCTATCTTAATATCATCGCTCAATGCTTCCCACGGATGTTTTTCTAATTGTTTCAATCCTAGTTGGATCCTTGATTTGTTGTCGTCGAAATCCAAGATGACGACATTCAATTTCTGATCCAATTCCACCACTTCATTGGGGTGGTTGATCCTGCTCCAGGAAAGATCGGTAATATGGATCAATCCATCCACGCCACCAAGATCTATAAAGACACCGTAAGAAGTAATGTTTTTTACAACACCTTCCAATACCTGTCCTTTTTCCAACTGACTGATGATCTCTTTTTTCTGTTCTTCAATATCGGCCTCGATCAACGCTTTATGCGATACCACCACGTTTTTGAACTCATGGTTGATCTTCACTACCTTGAATTCCATGGTCTTGCCCACATATTGGTCATAATCACGGATAGGCTTAACGTCTATTTGAGAACCTGGCAAGAACGCTTCGATGCCAAAAACATCTACGATCATACCCCCTTTGGTCCTACATTTTACAAAGCCATTTACTATTTCCTCTTTTTCACAGGCCGCATTTACCCTATCCCAAGCCATAATGGTCCTGGCCTTTCTGTGCGACAGTACCAATTGGCCGCTTTTATCTTCCCGGATATCTATTAAAACCTCCACCTTATCGCCAACCTTTAAATTGGGGTTATACCTAAATTCGTTAAGGGAGATAACACCCTCCGATTTGGCGTTGATATCTATGATCGCTTCGCGATCCGTAAGATATACCACGGTACCTTCCACCACTTCTTCGTTGACCGTATCCACAAAGTTTTTGGATACTAAAATTTCGAACTCCTTTAGCTTCTTTTCATCGACACGTTCAATTCCTTGCTCGTACCGATCCCAGTCAAAACTTTCCAAGAATTCTTTTGGACTTTTTTCCTGAACTTCTACTTTCTTTTCTGTTGTAGTTTCCACAGTATCTACTGCTTCAACTGTTGTTTTTTCTTCAGCCATTTGCTGATCTTAGATTTGTATCCCGCAGTTTTACAAGAGTTAAACAATGGCTACGGAAGAAGTTGTTCTATTTTTCAATCCCTTTTCCTCTTGGATTTGCTAAAAAGGAGTGCAAAAATACAATTAAAAAACGGTATTACAAACCTTATTTAAAGGAGGTTGGATGAATTTGCATTATTTTCAATCTTTTAGTACAAAATAGTTGAATAATCTGTATATTGACCGCGTAATGTTAACCGTTTAAAAAAACAATCATGAGTGTAAAGGCAAAATACCAAGCAGTTCTAAACCTTGGTGAACAATTGGGAATTAAAGATGGGGATGTAAAGGAAGAAGGTGGCGTTCTAAAAGTTAAGGGTGAGGCTTCCACCCAATACGAAAAGAACCTTTTATGGGACAAAATAAAGGAACTTGGAGGTGAAAACCCGGCCGATATACAGGCCAATATTACAGTTGCCGATCCCTCTGTATATCACAGGCACACGGTAAAATCTGGAGAGTCCTTGAGCAAGATTGCAAAGCATTATTACGGGGATCCTATGAAATACAAGAAGATCTTCGAGGCAAACACTGCGATTTTAAAAAATCCGGATGTCATACATCCCGATCAAGTCTTGGTAATTCCCAACTAAAAAGAGACAATTTAAAGTAAAAGAGGGGGTGTTTTAGCTCCCTCTTTTGTTTTTATCTATAACCCTAAGGGCAAAATTGTACATCCGCTCAAACTGTTCGTTAAGGCCCATATCGCTATTGTCAAATTCAATCGCGTCATCTGCTTTTTTTAAAGGTGAGAATTCCCTGTGGGAATCGATATAATCCCTGTTCTGGACGTTTTTAAGCACCTCTTTATAGGACACCTTTTCCCCCTTGTCCAAAAGTTCTTTATAGCGCCTGAAAGCACGTGTTTCAACCGATGCGGTCATAAATATCTTTAGTTCGGCCTCTGGAAAAACCACGGTACCGATATCCCTGCCGTCCATCACGATTCCCTTTTGTTTCCCCATTTTTTTTTGCATGTCCACCAATTTATAGCGGACTTCCTCCAACGTGGCGATTTTACTTACGTAATTGGACACTTTTAATGTCCTTATTTCCTTTTCCACATTCTCCCCGTTGAGGTAAATATCGGCATGGTCCAGATCTTCATTGTGAATAAAGGCCAGGTTTACTTTTGGGAGCAACTGGACCAGTGCGCCCATATTGTCCCTTTTATCTCCAATAAAATTGTTCTTAATGGCAAACAGGGTAACGGCCCTATACATGGCTCCGGTATCTATATATATATATCCCAAGGCCTTAGCGAGTTGTTTTGCTATGGTGCTTTTTCCTGTGGATGAATATCCATCAATGGCTATGGTGATTTTCCCCATTGGCTAAAAATAGGCAGAAATTGGGAGTTTCAACAAAATTATCAAAAGAAAATAACGTGCGCCATCCGAGCAGCCTATAGCTTTTTGGGGTTTTTGACCTTTTCGTCTGTGATTGCCAGATCCACGACTTCCTTCATCTCACTTACATAATGGAAAGTAAGTCCTTTTAGGTAATCTTCCTTTATTTCCTGGATGTCCCTTCTATTCTCTTCGCAAAGGATTATTTCCTTTATTCTTGCACGTTTGGCCGCCAGTATTTTTTCCTTTATCCCGCCCACTGGCAATACCCTGCCCCTTAAGGTTATCTCTCCCGTCATTGCCAAACTTCGTTTTACTTTTCTTTGGGTGAACAGGGATACCAAGGACACCAACATGGTAATGCCGGCACTTGGCCCATCTTTGGGGGTGGCACCTTCCGGTACGTGGATGTGTACATTGTATTTGTCGAATATTTCCGGATCTATCTGAAAACTTTCTGCATGCGCTTTTATGTATTCCATGGCTAGGGTTGCCGATTCCTTCATTACTTTCCCAAGATTCCCCGTAATATTAAGGGTTCCCTTTCCTTGGGACAAAATAGACTCTATAAATAGGATATCCCCTCCCACACTGGTCCACGCAAGACCTGTAACTACGCCAGCCACATCGTTGTTCTCGTATTTATCGCGCTCCATCCTTGCGGGGCCCAATATTTTCTCCACATCTTCATTGGATATCTTTATATGGTATGCTTCTTCAATGGCAATGGATTTGGCCGCATAGCGTACCATTTTGGCAATTTGCTTTTCCAGGGACCTTACACCGGATTCCCGGGTATAGCCTTCAACGATTTTTTCCAATTGGGACTTTCCGATTTTTAAATGCTTTTCGGTAAGGCCGTGCTCTTTCAACTGTTTGGGCAGCAAATGCCTTTTGCCAATTTCCACCTTTTCCTCTATGGTGTATCCTGTAACATTTATGATCTCCATCCGATCCAATAATGCGGGTTGAATGGAGGAAAGACTGTTGGCCGTGGCGATGAACATTACTTTAGAAAGGTCATAGCCAACTTCCAGAAAATTATCATGGAATTCATTGTTTTGTTCCGGATCCAAAACTTCCAACATGGCAGAAGACGGGTCTCCCTGATAACTGCTGGAGAGCTTGTCTATCTCATCCAAAATAAAGACAGGGTTTGATTTACCCGCCTTTTTAAGGCTCTGAACAATACGTCCGGGCATAGCTCCAATATAGGTTTTACGATGCCCCCGTATCTCGGCCTCGTCCCGCAGACCCCCCAAGGAAATACGGACATATTCCCGCCCCAAGGCCTCGGCCACGGATTTTCCCAAAGAGGTTTTCCCAACTCCCGGAGGGCCATACAAACATAGAATGGGCGATTTCATGTCGTTTCTCAATTTCAGTACAGCCAAATACTCTATAATTCTTTTCTTTACGTCCTCTAGGCCATAGTGGTCCCTGTCCAAAATTCTTATGGCCCTTTTTAAATCGAACTTATCCTTTGAATATTCATTCCAGGGCAGCTCCAAAAAGAGGTCCAGATAATTGCGTTGGATGGAATACTCCGCAACCTGTGGGTTCATACGTTGCATTTTGCCCAATTCCTTTTCAAAATGGTCCGCAACCTTTTTGTCCCATTTTTTTCTTTTTGCTTTTATGACCATTTCATCCACTTCCTCCTCATAGGAAACACCTCCCAATTCCTCCTGGATGGTCTTCATCTGTTGGTGAAGGAAATATTCCCGCTGCTGCTGGTCCATATCACTCCTTACCTTGGATTGGATCACATTTTTCAGTTCCAATTTTTGGAGTTCCACATTCATATACTTTAAGGTGGCCATTGCCCTTTCCTGCAAATCCGCAATTTCCAAAAGTGCTTGTTTTTCCTTAACATCCAAATTAAGGTTAGAGGACACAAAATTAATCAGGAAGGAATTGCTTTGGATGTTCTTAATGGCAAAAGATGCCTCGCTCGGTATATTTGGATTGTCCCGTATTATTTTAAGGGCTAGTTCCTTTATGGAGTCTATGATGGCCAAAAACTCCTTACTTTTCATATCGGGACGTATTTCAAACGCTTCCCTGACCGTTGCCGTCATGTATGGCTTTTCTGTGAGCACTTCGGCGATTTCAAAGCGTTTTTTTCCTTGGATTATTACCGTTGTATTGCCGTCTGGCATTTGCAGCACCCTAAGAATTCTGGCCACCGTGCCCAACGTATTGACGTCTTTTATCTCCGGATTTTCTGTTTCCTCGTTTTTCTGGGAAACCACGCCAATGACTTTAGATCCGTTATTGGCATCCTTTATTAAACTAATGGACTTATCCCTGCCGGCGGTAATGGGGATCACGACACCGGGAAATAAAACGGTATTGCGCAAGGGCAAAATGGCCAAAGTTTCCGGAAGCCCCTCATTGTTCATCTCCTCCTCATCCTCTGGTGTCAATAAAGGTATCAGCTCAGATTCTTCATCGATTACCTGTAACGACATATTGTCAAAATTTGCAAGCTTTGAATTTCCCATAGATTTATTATCGGTCATTCTGTCATTTAAAAAACAGAAAACTTTATTTGATTTATAATTTCCCGCTCTAATTTACCCAATAAACAAAGCTTATGGCCTTAGAACAAGTACTTTTTTCATTCTAAAAGGCAATTCTTATGCCAACTAGAAAAAAAAACGAAAAAACTGTAACATTCACTACATTGTTCCATCTTTATAAAAAACCAATCACTTTTTGAGCCACAAAAAAGAACATATTGATACGTTATTGCAATGGTGCATGGAGGGGAAGCAAAGTGCGCAATTGGAAGTGTACAATCGGTATTACAAAGCCATGTTCAATACGGTATTGCGCATTGTAAAAAACAGTGCAGATGCCGAAGACGTTATGCAGGAGTCGTTTTTGAACGCCTTTACAAAACTGCACGGTTTTAAGGCCGAGGTGACCTTCGGTTCATGGTTAAAGCGCATTGTGGTAAACAACAGTATTTATCACTACAGGAGGCATCAAAAGAAAAATGAGGTAGATCTGGATGATGTACTATACAAGGTCGAAGATAATGATGGATTTGTTTCGGATCAGGAGTGGACAGAACTAAAGGCTCAAAAAGTAATGGAAACCATGAATTCGTTAAAAGACAATTACAGAGTTTCTTTGACCTTACATTTAATAGAGGGGTACGATTATGAAGAGATATGCGAAGTAATGAACATAAGCTATGCCAACTGTAGAACTACGATCTCCAGGGCGAAAGAAAGTTTACGGAATAAATTAATACATGTTTTGTAATGAAAAAGGAAGATATAGAGGATCTGTTCGACCGGCTGAATGGCGCGTTTGACATTGATGCGCCTCTGGAAGGGCACGAAAAGCGGTTCGTGGAAAAATTGGCAGCGGCCAACAAGGTTGTTTCCCTATCTAAAAAAACAAGGAAAAACCGATGGAAAACCCTTTCCATAGCGGCATCGATAACCTTGATAATTGGCGTTGCCGGCCTTTACCTTCTTGCGCCATCCTTGGAGGATAAAGTGGCAGGGATATCGCCCGAAGCTTCTAAAACAGAATTCTACTTTACCAACATCATCAACGAGCAGGTAAAGCAAATGCAAGGTGAAAGCAGCCCTGAAACCAAAAAGATAATTGGGGATACCATGGTCCAATTACAAAAACTGGAATCGGATTACAAAAACATGGAGCAAGATCTTTTGAACGGTGGTAACAGCAAATTTATTTTGAGTGCCATGATCAACAATTTCCAAATCAGGATGTCCCTTTTGCAGGATGTCCTGAACAAAATAGAAACAATAAAAACTTTAAAAAACCATACGAATGAATACAATACCATTTAAATATACGGCATTATTGTTAATGGCACTCCCTATTGCGCTTTTCTCAAATGACGGAAAACCGAAAGGAAAATACACCAAGGAAAAAACCATAAAAAAAGAATATGACGTTAATTCCGATGCCCTACTTAAGGTAAACAATAGTTACGGCAACCTAAATATAACCTCATGGAACGAGAATAGGGTACTCATTGAGGTCAATATAAAAACCAATGGGAACAATGAGGAGAAAGTGCAGAAAAAACTGGATGAAATCACCGTTGATTTTGAGGCGGCCAACAGCATGGTCTACGCCAGAACCATTTTTAACAATGGTAATAACTGGGGTTGGAACTGGGGCAACAGTAACGTAAACATGCAAATAAACTATACCATTAAAGTTCCGGTAAAAAACAGTGTGAATCTAAGCAACGACTACGGGAACATTATTTTGGACCGGATCGATGGGCACGCACGGATAAACTGCGATTACGGGAGACTGGAAATAGGCGAACTCAGGGGAAGGAACAATTATCTGAATTTTGATTACACCTCAAAATCCAGTATAGGGTACATCAATAGTGGGGATATCAATGCAGATTATTCCGGGTTTACGATTGATAAGGCAGGAGATCTGGTAATTAAGGCAGACTATACCAACTCCACCGTATTACAAATGGAGAATTTGCGGTATTCCTGTGATTATGGCAACATAGATGTAGGAGAAGCCAAGAGCGTTCAGGGCAACGGCGACTATATCAATGTAAAACTGGGGAAAATACACGGCAATGTGGACATCTCCGCAGACTACGGTTCCATTAGAATAGGTGAGTTGAACCAAGATGCCGGTAATGTAAAGATACGGACCGATTACACAAGTTTAAAAATTGGCTATAACCCGCTGTATTATTTTAATTTCGAAATCAACACCCAATATGCCGGAGTGGACGGAAAGGAAGATTTTGAGATCAGCATCAGCAAGGAAAAATCCAACGAAAACTATTACAAGGGTTATTATGGGAAACAGGATAGTGGCAATTCTGTATCCATAAGCAGTAATTATGGCGGAATTTCCTTTGCAAAAAACCAATACACTCAAAACAAATAAGCTATTTCCAATACAAGATTTAAAATTTCAGAAAAATGAAAAAACCGGTTACCCTAGGATTGGCACTGCTTTTTGTCGCCGCCGTAAATGCCCAATGGGGCAAAAAAGTAAAAGGAAACGGAGTCGTTGTTTCCATTGAGAGGACAACGGCAAACTATGATGCCATTACCGTCGCCGGATGGTTTGATGTGGAGCTAGTGGATGGGCCTGAGGGAAAATTGACCCTGAAAGGCGAAGAAAATCTTTTGGAGTATATAGAGACCGAGGTAAAAGACGGAAAATTGACCATAAAAGTGGAAAAAGGAATTGATCTTAGTCCGTCCACATGGAAAGAGGGCATCTTTATTACAGTTCCCGTAGAGAGTGTAAATTCGGTAACCCTTTCCGGTTCTGGGGACATTGTAGGGAAAAAGAAGATTAAGGCCGCCACATTTGATACAAACATCTCCGGTTCCGGGAACATAACCCTAAACATGGATGCCGAATCGGTCTCTGCCACGGTTTCGGGTTCCGGGGACATCAACCTCAATGGGCGTACTACAGACCTGAATGTCCAAGTTTCAGGTTCTGGAGATGTAAAAGCATATGATCTGGAAGCAGACAATGTAAACGTTTCGGTATCCGGTTCGGCAGATGTCAAGGTCACTGCAAATGAAACCCTTAAGGCAAGAGTCTCAGGTTCAGGCGATGTAAGCTACCGGGGCAATCCCAAAAAAGTGGACAGTAAATCTTCCGGGTCGGGAGATGTTTCAAAAGGTTGATATCCCTTAATTGGGCTCATTCATCCAAGTGCGCGATATTTGGTGCTGGGGCTATCGGAGGCACAAAGATCAATTCGGGTGGTTTGTAAGTTAAAAATTATGGGCTTTGTGTGGCGTTGGGATTACATTACGTAGTCGAGCCTTAAATATAAGTCCTTCTATCAGTTTCACTGATATTTTGGTCATTTCTTTATGAAGAAGTACTCTAAAATGATTGGTTTCTTATAAATTAGAGACAATAATTTTATCTAAAGCGTTCAAAATCTAAAGCCACTTACCAACGTAATTTTCCGGCTCTAACCTTAAAGAAGCAATTAAATCCCCTTCATCCTCTTTACCTTTCGGCACATGGGATTGATCGGGATTATTTTGAAAAGGAGTTTTCCGGTCTTTACGACGAAAGAGGTCGTCCGGCCCATAGTATCCCCTGTTGATACTAAAAGTGATGTACAATCTCTCTGATGAAAATCTGGCTCTTTATGGAAATAGATTTGTTTCCTTACATCAGTATTTTCCTTAACAATAATGACGGAAATAAAATGGACATGAAGCTAAAAACAATTTTTTAAGGCCCTGCCATATAATATACCATGAATTACGGCAACGATATAAAATTAGCTAAAGAAAGAAAGAAAGAAAGGCAAAGGACAGTATCGGTTGCTCCTACTTCCCAAATTAAATCTAATCATGAAACTATTTTTAAAAAAATGTAAAAGCCCTTTCCTATGATTTGATCTGTGGTTTTACAGATTGGTTTATCATTGTAATACCCACATCCATACTCTTTTATCCGTTATTGAAAGTTATGTTAACATTTTTCGTCAAAACCCGAAACTAGCCGATGGACACCACTAAAACCACTAAATTTTTAGGTTATTTGGGCATTTTTGCTTCTATATTGGTAGGGGCCGGAGAATACCTGCTCCACTATTCCGCCTCTATTTTAGGCCATTCCGATAATTATGGATTCTTTTCTTATGTGCCTCTGGAGCATTTGACACTGGGCCATTTCCTTACCATTATAGGTCTGCCTTTTTATTTTGCAGGGTATTTACATATCTACCAAATGCTGCGTCCCGGCAACGAAATATTTGCCAGAACCGTACTTGCTATGGGGTTTGTGGCTTTTTCCATTGGGGGCGTGTGGATAGGTTCAAGGGCGTCCATAGGAAATATCGTCCATTTAAGGGAAGCCCTGGATCCATTGGTGTACCAAAAACTGCTAGACCATTATACCGATCATATGGAGATTTTGGTCAAGGCCTTACGGGCGGTCATTACCGTATTGTCCATTGTGTTCATCGCAACCATTCTTAAAGGGGGCACATTTTACCGGAAATGGATGGCCTTTTTTAGCCCGATCGCTATATTGGTCGTTTTGGTGTTTATCGGAAATTATCTACCTTCACTAGGTAAACACCTGTTGCCCATTTTAATGAACATCACCCACTTTATCCTATTTTGGCTTTCACTTTACCAGCTAAACACCTTTTTAAAACCATTACACCATGATTAAAAAAGTCCTTAAAGTTATAGGGGTCCTGATCCTTTTACTGCTTGTGATTGTCATTTTCAGATTTTGGTGGGACTCCGTATCCGACAAATACGATGTTACCATGGTACCGGATAAAATTCCCACTTTTTCGCAAGTACCCTTGAAATTTGTCCATAAATATGATGGCGAAAAATCATTGCCTCTTGCCCCATCTGTCTTAATCGATATTGACAACGACCAAATTGATGAAGTTTTCTTTGGGGGCGGCATGGGCCAGGAAGACGCCCTATTTGCATTTAGAAATAACGGATTCGTCGATATTTCCAAAGAAATAGGACTTCCCAAAAAAGGATTATCAACAACCTCCATCGGGGCGGTATCTGCGGATATGGACAATAATGGTTTCTCCGACCTGATCGTAGGAAGGGAAGATGGCCTATATATATGTTACAATGAGAATGGCAGATTCAGGGCAAAAAAAATAGACACGCCAATTAACGATACGTCCACGCCGGCCGGAATCACCGTTGGTGACATAAATAAAGATGGCTTTTTAGATATTTTTCTGGCCACATACATTAAAAAGGAATTGATGGAAGGCCAGACCATTTTTGAACGGGACGATTATGGATCCACTAGCGAACTGTTGCTAAATAATGGAGACAATACTTTTAAGAGCATTACCAAATTAGCCGGATTGGATTATATACACAATACCTTCCAAGGCGTTCTTGTCGACATCGATAACGATTCCTGGATAGATCTTGTAGTGGCTTATGATACCGGTGAGGTAAGAACGTACAAGAACAATGGGGACCTTACCTTTACCATGAAAGCAAATCCATTGACCAACAGATTTGCCTACCCCATGGGCATCGCTGTTGGCGACTACAATAACGATGGTCTGGTAGATTTCATGTTCTCCAACGTGGGCACCACCACGCCCGATTTTATGGCAATGGGCGACATCAAGGACAAATCCCGCTATAGCAACAAATGGATAATGTTCAGGAACGAAGGAAATTTTAGGTTTAGCGATACTGCCGAAGAAGCTAAAATCGCGGGCTATGAATTTTCATGGGGATGTACTTTTGCGGATATGAACAACGACGGATTACAAGATTTAATGGTCGCCGAAAATTATGTGGATTTTCCGTTCAACAAAATTTTTAAATTGCCCGGAAGGCTCTTAATACAAAAGGAAGACCACACCTTTGTCCCTACCGAAAGCGAAAGTGGCGTCGTGAACAAAAATTACGGCATTACCGCTTTGGTGAGCGACTTTAACCTAGATGGCCATTTAGATCTAATATGGACCAATATAGATGGCCCTCCCTTGGCATTCATCAATAACGGGAACAATAACAATTCGGTACAGGTAAAGCTAAAAAACAATGCAGAGGGTATTGGCTGCAAGGTAACCGTACACACTCCCTCGTTTACCTTAACAGATTGGGTGGTTACAGGAGAAGGTTTGGTAAGCGACCAAACCAAACTGCTGCATTTTGGATTGGGACAGGAAAAAGTGGTATCTAAAATTACCATCGCCTATATGAACGGAAAATCCGAAGAAATTTTAAACCCAAAGATCAATTCCATAATAGATGTTCATAAGGAAGCGCAGTTAAGGCAAGTGGCTTTTCAAAACCAAGATTCAATACAGCACCTTTAAATCTCCATGCCGAACGCTATATCAATGGGAAAATATAGGCCATGAAACGATCCTTGACTGAATTTATCAAAAGAACATTGTACGTATCTGTTATCTGTTTTACGGGTTTTAATTGTATAAAAAAGCAAGAAAGCCCAAAAGAAAAAATAAGCTCTAAAGAAGGATTGGCCATGTCAATGGAAGGGAACAGAAGATTTATGGAAAACCATCCCGTTCATCCTGACCAGACACTGGAGCGGATAAGGGACTTGAAGACGGGACAACATCCCTATGCCGTTATCGTCTCCTGTTCCGATTCCAGGGTACCCCCGGAACTGATTTTTGATCAAGGGCTGGGCGACCTTTTTGTGATCAGAAATGCGGGCAATATTATTGGAGACTACGAACTTGGCAGCGTTGAATATGCCGTGGAACACCTACATACGCCCTTGGTCATTGTCCTTGGCCATACACAATGCGGTGCTGTTGGTGCGTTTATAGAGCATAAAAAAGATTCGGTAAGCAACCACATCCAAAAAATAATAGACTATATAAAATCCGAGCCGGAAGAAATGGGAATAAATGAGAATTCGGTTGGTTATTACGACATGGCAATTAAGGCAAATCTGCTCCACGGGGTGCATGCCCTTCAAAACTCGGAACCTGTATTGGCAAAACTCGTGGAACTGGACAAAGTGAGGATAATAGGAGCTTTATTCAATTTAGAGACGGGAAGGATAACCATTATGAAGAAATGAAAAAAAGCGAATTTACCCCCAAATTGTTTACATTGCTGAAAAATGGCATAACAAAGAAACAACTTACCAAAGATGTTTTGGCGGGCATCATTGTAGGTATTGTGGCCTTGCCTTTGGCCATAGCTTTTGCAATAGCTTCGGGCGTTTCTCCCGAAAAGGGGTTGATAACGGCAGTAATAGCCGGACTGGTCATCTCCATTTTGAGCGGAAGCCGTGTCCAGATCGGTGGGCCTACGGGTGCTTTTATCATTATCGTTTATGGCATTGTCCAGGAACACGGAATCGGTGGGCTAACTATTGCTACTTTTATGGCAGGGTTCATTATTATTGGAATGGGCTTGGCCCGCCTAGGCAATTATCTCAGGTTTATTCCGTACCCTTTAATAGTAGGTTTTACTAGTGGAATAGCCCTTATTATATTTTCTTCCCAGATCAAGGATTTTTTTGGGCTATCCATTGACAACCTGCCCGCGGATTTTGTGAAAAAATGGACAGTCTATGCCACAAATTTCACAGGGGTCAACTGGATGGCGTTTACCATAGCCTTGGGAACGGTACTCATTGCTTTAAATTTTCATAAGGTTACGAACAAAATACCAGGCTCCATTGTCGCTATTTTAATGAGCACCCTTATTGTTTATTATTTTCAGCTTCCCGTGGAAACCATAGAGAGTAAATTTGGTGAAATTCCGAATACTATTTCACTGCCGGTTATGCCCACCATAAATTTCAACATTATTCAAAACTTAATACAGCCCGCTATCGCCATTGCGCTTTTGGGGGCCATAGAATCCCTGCTTTCGGCCGTGGTTGCGGATGGCATGATCGGTGGGCGTCACCGTTCAAACATGGAATTGGTGGCCCAGGGAACGGCCAATATCTTTTCGGCACTTTTTGGTGGTATTCCGGCAACAGGTGCCATTGCAAGAACGGCGACCAATATAAAAAATGGGGGCAGAACACCCATTGCGGGCATAGTCCATGCCATTGTTCTTTTACTGATTATGGTGCTTTTTGCCCCAGTGGCCAAACTCATCCCACTTTCCTGTCTTGCAGGGATATTGGTCGTTGTTGCATGGCATATGGGAGAGTGGCACCACTTTTTTTCCTTGATGAAGAGCAACAGAATGGATGTTATTGTTTTGCTCAC
>JBGTBA010000160.1:0-16974 GCA_041749595.1 Flavobacteriaceae bacterium
TATCCCTTAAGAAATAGAATCGACCTATAAACATTCAGGCTTATAGAACACTTTAAATAGAGGGGGCATAATGGGGCAGAAAGCCCCAAGGAATAGTTTTGCCCCTAATTGATCAAAAATTAAATAAAACACATATGAAAATTAGGAAGCCTGAATTAAGTTTTTGGCAAATATGGAACATGAATGTTGGGTTTTTCGGAATCCAGTTTAGTTTTGGACTACAGCAAACAGCGGTAAATCCAATCTTCTCTTTCCTTGGGGCACATCATGAGGAGTTACCTTTATTGAATCTCGCCGGCCCGGTCACCGGCTTATTGATACAGCCCATTATAGGTGCGATTTCAGACAAAACATGGTCGCCTCGGTGGGGTCGCAGAAAGCCTTTCTTTTTGATAGGTGCCATATTGGCCAGTCTCTGTCTCTTTGTATTTCCTTTTAGTTCGCATTTGTGGTTTGCGGTTGGCCTGCTTTGGATTTTGGATGCCGCAAATAACACGGCCATGGAGCCTTACAGGGCTTTTGTGGGCGATAAACTCCCGGACAATCAATTGACTTATGGGTTTCAGATGCAGAGTTTGTTCGTAGGTGCGGGTATTACCTTAGCCAATTTTTCTCTCTTTCTTTTTCAAGATTGGTTTAGTGTGCCTTCTGGAGAAGGAGGGCTTTGCACTACAACCACGGAGGTCGTATCGGCAATCCCTACCTGGGTTTACTATTCCTTCTTTTTGGGGGCCATCGCCTCTATGGGGACAATTTTATGGTCGGTTTGGAAGACACCGGAAATTCCTCCTTCCGAGGCGGAGTTGGCACAGATCAAAAGCGAAAACAAGGATAAGACCCCTATACATAAAGCGTTTGCTCCAATATTGGAGATCTTTCATGCCATTGGCGATATGCCCAAGTTTATGTGGCGCTTATTTGCGGTTTATTTTTTTCAATGGTATGCCTTGTTCTGTTATTGGCAGTTCATTACCCCAATGTTGCGTACCAGCCTCTTCGGTATCAGTAATAGCGATACGGATAGGTTCGATTCTATAATGGACGCATGTAAAACAGGGGCGGAAATAAGTCCTGCCGACTTGTCTTTTGCACAGAATATACAAGTTTTGTCGGAGCAGGCATTGGCCCAGACCGGACTCATGAACGGCACCTACAATTTGGTGACCATGTTGGTGGCCCTGGCCTTAGTGCCCATTGCCAGAAAATACAGTTCAAAGTCCGTGTATGTGATAAGCTTGGTATTGACGGGTATCGCTTTGATAGGCTTGCCCTATATTACGGATAAATATATTTTGTTGGTGCCGATGATCTTTTTCGGGATAGGTTGGGCGGCAATGATGGGTATTCCGTATGCCATGGTGTCTCGGGTAATTCCCGAAGAGCGTAGGGGCGTTTATATGGGAATCGTCAACATGATGATCGTTATACCGATGTTGATACAAACGGTATCGTTCGGGTTCGTTATCAAGAATATGTTGGGCAACAATGCGGTAAATGCGATAATCTTTGCTGGGGTATTCTTTATCGTCGCGGCCCTATTGGCCATGCGGCTAAAATTGCCTAAAAACAATGAAAAAATCACTATATGATTTTTTCATTGTTAAAAGGGATGGTGCAATTTTTTTAGAAAGGGAAGTGTGGTGGTGTACAGATATGCGGCACCTCTACTGGACTTCAAAAATTGGCTTGTGAAGGAGCTAACGGGTGGGGCCAATTGTACCACGGATATGGATATTGGGAAATAACCCTGATGGTCATTGCCACTTTTACAGTTGGCGTTATTGGTATACAACCAAATACAAATTCTCTTTATATAAGGATTTTAAAATTAAAAAGATGAAAAACCTGGGCGTAAAAGTATCATTATATGTAAATTATTTTGTTTTCGCCATTTTATTGAACAGTGTGGGCATAGTAATTTTAAAATCGATCAAAAACTATGGGGTCGATGAAGTACAGGCCAGTATATTAGAGGCATTTAAGGACCTGCCCATTGCCTTTGTTTCTTTTGGCATCGCCTCTTTTTTGCCTCGAATAGGGTATAAGCGGAGTATGCTCATTGCTCTGGGGCTGGTTACGCTTGCCTGCATTTACATGTATTTTGGCAATTCCTTCAATTCGGCCAAACTGTTGTTTGCCACCGTAGGGGTTTCCTTTGCGCTTATCAAGGTTTCGGTGTACTCCATGATCGGGATGGTTACGGAAAACGCCAAACAGCACAACGGTTTAATGAGCAGTATAGAAGGGGTGTTTATGGTGGGCATCGCCCTGGCATATTTCCTTTTTCCCGCTTTCAATAATGCAGAAAGGCCGGATTCATGGTTAAATGTATATTGGCTGCTCGCCGGTTTGTCCTTTTCATCGTTCCTATTCCTTTATTTCACGAAATTTGAAAAATCCCCCGAAATTCCCGGAGCGGATTTGGCGGACGATTTTAAACAGATGTTTCAACTGCTTGCCAAATTGTTGATCATCGTTTTTGTGATCAGTGCATTTTTGTTTGTGATGATAGAGCAGGGCATCATGTCGTGGCTACCTTCCTTCAATGACAGGGTTTTGCACCTTCCCGAAAACATCAGTATCATGATGGCTAGCATTTTAGCGATCTCTTTGGCATTAGGGAGGCTGCTGGCAGGGGTGATTACCCAAAAAGTAAGTTGGTTCTGGGTTTTGGGAGCCTGTACGGTCGCTGCTATGCTTATGGTTTGGTTTGTGCTGCCACAAACCGTTGGCCTAGAGGTCGGCGAGGTTAATTCCATTGCCGATATACCTTTGATAGGTTTTGCGTTCCCCATTGTGGGCCTGTTCATTGCCCCGATCTATCCACTGCTCAATTCTGTGGTATTGAGTGCCCTTCCCAAAAAACTGCACAGTCCGATGACGGGATTGATCGTGGTTTTTTCAGCTTTGGGGGGTACCTTGGGTTCTAGGATCATTGGCTGGCTGTTCAAGACAAAAGGACCTGAGAATGCCTTTTATTTTACACTTATTCCCATGTCCTTATTATTGATATCTTATTTTATCCTAAAAAAATTGACCGCTAAAAATGCAGTTCAGGCTTAACATAGAAGAAACGCTCTTAAAACTTTTGGGGCAGGAAGATACGGATGGCGATAAAAAAATTACCAAAGAAGACAATGGGCCTAAAAGTTTTTCCATTATTTCTGAAGTTGGTTTGCCTTATGAAGTAAAAGGCACCTATTACCTTTCCAATCTTTTGCAGGAACTTGCCTTAGAAAGGAATCTCGGAAAAGCGGAAGCCCTCATCCCATTATTTAAAATCGAAGAAGCCCCATCGACCCGCATTTCAAGGATGATTAGGGATTATTTCTGGAATGATTTGACACGGACGGTAGATGAAGCCGGTCTGGGCAAAATACTGAACGACGAAAAAGCATCGGACGGGGTACAGCGCATCTATGTCCCTTTTGATGATGACAATGGAAAGAACTATTTTTTTGAACTTCAAAAGAAGCCTAGCAATATCGTGGTAGAAATCCTGCCAAAGCAAATTACTCCCCAATATGTGCTTTCCATCAATAAAAAACCGGGTATTTTATCACTGAGGCTAAATAATGGGAAAGGCGTCCCATTTGTGGTGCCCGGTGGGCGGTTTAATGAAATGTATGGTTGGGACAGCTATTTTGAAGGAATTGGACTATTGCTAGATGGCCGCATGGATTTGGCAAAGGCCATGGTCGACAATTTTTGCTACCAGATCAATCATTACGGTAAAATACTCAATGCTAACCGATCTTACTATTTAACCCGGACACAACCACCGTTTTTGTCGTCTTACATCAGGGAGGTTTTTGAAATGGAAGGAACTTTCGATACGAACTGGCTGGCAGAGGTTTTGGGGTCTGCCATAAAGGAATATGAAACGGTGTGGATGGAAAAAGGGAAGCGGCTTACCGGCAATGGCCTGAACAGGTACCTAGCGTCAGGAATCGGAATCCCTCCCGAAACGGAGCCGGGGCATTTTGATGAGGTGTTGCAGGGGTTTGCCCAAAAACACGGCCTTAATTCTCGGGATTTTGAAGAAAAATATCGTAATCGGGAACTGATAGACGAGGAACTGGATCTGTATTTTGTGCACGACCGCAGCCTTCGCGAAAGTGGGCATGACACCTCATGGCGTTTAGACAATATATGTGCCGATCTGAACGTGGTCGATCTCAATTCCCTACTTTACAAATACGAAACCGATATTGAGTATTTAATCGAGACCTATTTTTCAGGGAAATTCAAAAAAAACACTTCGGCAGATTGGCAGGAAAAAGCGGCTAAACGGAAAACGCTTATGGACCAACTGTTATGGAACGAGGCTCACGGGAGTTATTTCGATTTTAATTTTAAGGAGGGGAAACAGACCGAATTTGAATCGGTTACCAACTTTTACCCACTTTGGGCGCAAAGCTGTTCTGCCGAACACGCGGAAAGAATGGTCCAAGGCCTTATGCGGAAATTCAAAGCCAAAGGCGGGCTATTGGCCACTTCCGAAGCCTCCGTGACACATATTGCCCAGGGACAGCCTCAACGCCAATGGGATTACCCTAACGGTTGGGCACCGCACCAAATGCTGATCTGGAAAGGGCTTTTAAATTATGGCTATAAAAGGGAAGCCCAAGAACTTATTTACCGTTGGCTTTGGATGATTACCCGGAATGCCGTAGATTACAATGGTACCATCCCCGAAAAATACGATGTGGTGGCATGCACCCATAAAGTGTATGCAGAGTATGGAAACGTGGGGACCGAGTTTGATTATATTACTACCTCGGGCTTTGGATGGATGAATGCTTCTTACCAATTGGGGCTAAGCCTTCTTTCTGAAAACCTGGTCCGTCAATTGAATGCCCTTGCAGATCCCGATACCTTTCTGTAATGTACTATTGGCCCTGAAAATAAATATAATTCAGCACTTCAAATTTGTTTAAAATCAAGAATCATTGATACCTTTGATGCTACTTCTTGAAATCAAATTTATGACTGAGGATAATTTAAAAATTAGGCGCGATGCACTGTTGTACCATTCCAAGCCCCAACCGGGCAAAATAAAAATAGTCCCCACAAAACCTTACGCAACACAACGAGATTTGGCACTTGCCTATTCCCCGGGCGTTGCCGAACCCTGTTTGGAAATAGCCAAGGACAAAAGCAATGTGTACAAATATACCACAAAAGGGAATCTAGTAGCCATTATTACCAATGGCACGGCAGTTTTGGGCCTTGGCGATATTGGCCCCGAGGCCTCAAAGCCGGTCATGGAGGGAAAGAGCCTACTGTTTAAGATTTTTGCGGATATCGACGGTATTGATATTGAGATAGACACTAAAGACGTGGATAAGTTTGTGCAAACGGTAAAGATGATAGCACCCACTTTTGGAGGGATCAACTTAGAGGATATAAAAGCCCCGGAAGCATTTGAGATTGAACGCAGGCTTAAGGAAGAACTGGATATTCCCGTAATGCACGATGACCAACACGGAACGGCCATTATATCTGCTGCGGCATTGCTCAACGCATTGGAAATTGCTGAAAAAAAAATAGAAAAAGTAAAAATAGTGGTCAGTGGGGCGGGCGCAGCGGCTGTTTCCTGTACCAAACTGTACAAGGCCTTTGGGGCGAGTGAAAAAAACATTGTGATGCTCGATAGCAAAGGGGTCATTAGAAAGGACAGACCCAATCTTTCTGGCGAAAAAGAGGAATTTGCCACTGATAGGAAAATAGATACTTTGGTCGAGGCCATGGTAGAGGCCGATGTTTTTATAGGCCTTTCCATTGCCAATATCGTAACCCCCGAAATGCTGGTCTCCATGGCTAAAAATCCAATTGTATTTGCCCTGGCCAATCCAGACCCCGAAATTGCTTACGATCTCGCCATTAGTACCCGAAAGGAGATTATTATGGCCACAGGAAGGAGCGACCATCCCAACCAAGTGAACAATGTTTTGGGTTTTCCTTATATTTTTAGGGGGGCGTTGGATGTCAGGGCTACCAAGATCAATGAGGAAATGAAAATGGCCGCTGTAATGGCGTTGGCTGAACTAACAAAAGAACCGGTACCGGAACAGGTCAATATTGCCTATGGGGAGACCCGGTTGGCTTTTAATAAAGATTACATCATTCCAAAACCTTTCGATCCAAGACTTATAGCCACAATACCTATTGCGGTTGCAAAGGCCGCCATGGAAAGCGGCGTTGCAAAAATGCCCATAGAGGACTGGGAGAGATACAGGGAAGAGTTGTTGCAACGTTCAGGGAACGACAACAAAGTAGTACGGTTGCTAATAAATAGGGCAAAAATGAATCCAAAAAAAATCGTTTTTGCGGAGGCGGACCATTTAGATGTTTTGAAAGCCGCGCAGATTGTACATGATGAGGGGATTGCAGAGCCCATACTTTTGGGAAATAAAGAAGTTATTCTGGAACTGAAAAAAGAATTGGAATTTGATGCCGATATCCTTATCATAGACCCCAGCAATGAGGAGGCCAATAAAAAAAAGATTCGGTACGCCACAAAATATTGGGAAAGAAGAAGAAGGAGCGGGGCAACATTGTACAGTGCGAAGATAAAAATGATGGAACGCAATTACTTTGGAGCCATGATGGTACTTGAAGGTGATGCGGATGGTATGATATCGGGCTACTCCAGGGCATATCCAACGGTGGTAAAGCCCATATTTGAGGTCATAGGAAGGGCATCAAATGTAAAAAAGGTATCTACGGTAAATATTATGATCACAGATAGGGGACCTTTGTTCCTGGCGGATACCTCTATCAATATAGACCCCAATGCCGAGGAAATCGCTGAGATTGCACAGATGGCCGCCAATGTGGCACTTACGTTTGGTTTCGATCCGGTAATAGCACTGTTGTCCTATGCAAATTTTGGATCTTCCAACCACCCCCATGCCACCAAGGTAAAAGATGCAGTAAAAATTTTGCACACCAAGAACCCGGATTTAGTGGTAGATGGGGAAATACAGACAGATTTTGCCCTTAATATGGAAATGTTGCAAAGTAAATTCCCGTTTTCCAAACTGGCGGGAAAAAAAGTAAACACGCTGATTTTCCCTAATTTGGAATCGGCCAATATTACCTATAAATTGTTGAAGGAACTCAATAAGGCCGACTCCATCGGCCCCATAATGGTAGGTCTTAGAAAGTCCGTCCATATCCTGCAACTGGGAGCCAGTGTGGATGAAATGGTAAATATGACGGCCGTGGCCGTGATAGATGCCCAGGAACGGGAAAAAAGAAAAAAAGCGAAGTTGGGAAATCAATAAAACTGGCCATTCATTTATGATCACGCACCTAAAAGGAAAACTGGTTGAAAAAAATCCTACCCATGTGGTCATAGAGTGCCATGGCGTGGGTTATTTTATAAATATCTCACTCCATACATTTTCCCAGATCAGGGACCAGGAAAGCATACAGCTTTATACCTACCTTCAGATTAAGGAAGATGCGCATACCCTCTTTGGTTTTATGGAGAAATCGGAACGGGAGATATTTGTATTGTTGCTTTCCGTATCAGGTATCGGTGCCAATATTGCAAGGACCATGTTATCCTCCTTATCGCCCACCCAAATCAGGGATGCCATTGCCAAAGAGGATGTGGCAACAATACAGGCAATTAAGGGCATTGGGGCCAAAACGGCCCAAAGGGCAATCCTTGATTTAAAGGACAGGATTTTAAAAGTATATGGAGTGGGTGAAGTTTCCTACAGTTCAAACAATACAAATAAGGATGAAGCGTTATCTGCTTTAGAGGTTCTTGGGTTTATCCGACGAAATGCCGAACAGGCAATTGATAAGGTTTTAGGCCAAGACCCCTCGCTAAGCGTAGAGAACATTATTAAACAGGCGCTTAAAAATTTGTAATTAGTTTGAAAACAGGGGCAAAATCATTTCTTAAACCATCATTTAAGCTTACATTCCTTTTTATCGTTTTTCTTGGAGTCACGGCAACTTCCTTTGCCCAAGAAACCGAAGAAGGGACAGCAGGGGAACAGGAAGTTGATTCTATCCAGGCCGGAATAGCATTGGGAAAAATCTTGTTGCCAAACCCCCAAAGTATTGTATCCAAATATATTTACGATCCTACTCTGGACAGGTACATCTTTTCAGAAAGTGTGGGCGATTACAATATAAACTATCCCATAATACTTACGGCGGACCAGTATCGCGAACTGGTAAGAAAGGAAGACATGAAATCCTATTTTAAGGAGAAAATAGATGCATTTTCGGGTAAAAAGGAAGGAAGTCAGGAAGCCCGGAAGAACCTGTTGCCAAACTTCTACGTAAACAACAGCTTTTTTGAAACCGTTTTTGGCGGAAACACCATTGAGGTGGTGCCACAGGGATCCGTGGCCATGGACTTGGGGGTCATTTGGCAGAAGAACGACAATCCCTCGCTATCGCCAAGGAACAGGACCAACCTATCCTTTGATTTTGACCAACGGATTAGCCTGAGCATGTTGGGGAAGATAGGGGAGAGGTTGAAGGTTACGGCCAATTACGATACAGAGGCAACTTTCGATTTTCAAAACCTTATAAAATTGGATTATACGCCCACCGAGGACGATATTATCCAAAAAATAGAAGTGGGCAACGTAAGTATGCCCCTGAACAGTTCCCTGATCACTGGCGCACAGAGCCTCTTTGGGGTAAAAACGCAGTTGCAATTTGGCAAAACAACCGTTACGGCCGTATTTTCGGAACAGCGCTCCCAGAACAACACTGTAGTGGCCCAGGGTGGCGGAACCATAAGCGAATTTGAACTAAGGGCACAGGATTACGATGAGGACAGGCATTTCTTTTTGGCCCAGTTTTTCAGGGATAATTATAACACGGCATTGGAAAACTATCCCTATATCCGGAGCCAAGTGCAGATAACCCGATTGGAGGTATGGGTAACCAACAGAAGCCAACAGACCTTAAACGTTAGGAATGTGGTAGCTCTTCAGGATTTAGGGGAAGCTTTGGAAACGAAAACCAGGATAGGCCAAAACAACGGCGATCCTACAGGGTTTTTTAATATTTCAGCTGCCGGGAATCTGCCGAGGAACAACGCAAACGATTATGACCCTGCCTTGATCGGCTCGGGGGGGGCACTAACCCAAAGCATCAGGGACATAGCTACCGTAGATAATGGGTTTAACATACCGGGATATCAGGTAAACCAAGGGTTTGATTATGCCATTTTGGAGAACGCAAGGAAATTGGATGAGGGGAGGGACTACCGTTTTAATTCCCAGTTGGGCTATATCTCACTAAATCAGCGGATTAGCAATGATGAGGTATTGGCGGTCGCCTTTCAATATACATTTAATGGGGAAGTCTTTCAAGTAGGGGAATTTGCCAATGGTGGTTTGGATGCCACAACGGTATCTCCGGGCATAGGCAACCCTGTCATCAATAATAATGCACTGGTTTTAAAACTTTTAAAGAGCAATATTACCAGCGTTCAGGATCCTATTTGGGATTTGATGATGAAGAACATTTATTCCACAGGGGCATTTCAATTAAGCCAGGAAGATTTTAAGCTCAACATTCTATATACGGACCCAACACCAAGGAATTATATTACTCCGGTAGATGAATCACCGGGAGCGGGATGGCCCGATCTGCCAAAACCTTTGGAAGACCGCGTCTTATTGGATGTTTTCAATCTTGATCGTTTAAATGTATATAACGATGTCCAGAGTGGTGGCGACGGTTTTTTTGATTATGTCCCCGGGATTACCATAGATCCCCAAACCGGCAGTATAATTTTCACCAAAGTGGAACCTTTTGGGGAATTTTTATTCGACTTGCTTGGTGGGGGGACATATGATGTGCCCAATGATCAGGGATACAATGTGAACCAACAGAAATATGTGTTCAGGAATATGTATGCCCTTACCAAAACGGCCGCACTGCAGGATGCGGAGAAGAATAGGTTTTTGCTCAAAGGGCGGTACAAATCATTGGGCAGCAATGGGATCCCCATAGGCGCATTTAATGTGCCACGGGGCTCTGTAAGGGTAACGGCAGGTGGGCGGCAATTGCAGGAAGGCATTGATTATACAGTGAATTACCAGGCCGGAACAGTCCAGATATTGGATCCAAGTCTAGAAGCTTCAAACACGCCCATCAATATTTCCGTGGAGAACAATGCGGTTTTTGGGCAGCAAACAAGGAGGTTTACAGGTATCAATGTGGAACATCAGATCAATAAAAATTTTGTTCTAGGGGGTACACTGTTAAATTTAAATGAACGTCCGTTGACCCAAAAATCCAATTTTGGGATAGAGCCGGTCAACAACACCATAATTGGGTTCAATGGCAATTTTTCCACGGAGGTCCCTTTTCTCACTCGTTTGGCCAACAAGCTTCCCAATATAGATACCGATGTGCCATCCAACCTATCGCTTAGGGGCGAAGTCGCTTTTTTGAAGCCCGGCTCTCCGAAGAATGCAGATTTTGCCGGTGAAACCACTACTTATCTGGATGATTTTGAAGGGGCCCAGGCCTTAATAGACATCCGTTCTTCCCTAGGATGGGGCTTGGCCAGTGTGCCGGTGGAGTTTTCCGAAGGGAAGGAAGATCTGGAAACAGGATATGAAAGGGCAAAAATGGCATGGTACACCATAGACCCAATTTTTTATACCAACCAGCGCCCTACCGGGATTAGCGATAGCGATATTTCAACCAACGTTACCCGAAGGGTTTTTATAGACGAGGTCTTTCCACAGGTAGATATTGCCCAAGGGCAGACTACGGTTCAGGGCACCTTGGACCTTGCATATTACCCAAACCTAAAAGGGCCCTATAACAACAACCCGGGTTTTGCAGCGGAACAGCCCAATAACAAATGGGCGGGAATTATGCGGTCCCTGAGCAGTACAAACTTTGAGCAAGCGAATGTGGAGTTTGTCCAATTCTGGGTATTGGACCCCTATGTAGATGGCATCGCCACAAGTCCGGGGGAACTGGTGATAAACCTAGGGAATATATCGGAAGATATCTTAAAGGATGGAAGGAAACAATATGAAAATGGCCTACCGGGGGTAAACAGCAATGACTTGGTTGCCCAGACAGTTTGGGGCGAGGTGCCATCTACCCAATCCCTGGTCTATGCGTTTGATGTAAATGAAACCAGCAGAGGATTACAGGATGTTGGCTTTGACGGCTTGGACGATGCCGAAGAAGCAAGCATTTATACCAACAATCCCGTGAATGATCCGGCTTTGGATAACTATCAATATTATCTTAATAGGGATGGGGATATATTGAACCGGTACTTGGATTTCAATAACCCCCAAGGGAACTCTCCCGTACAGGTCACAAATACCAACAGGGGATCCACCACGCTTCCCGATGTGGAAGACATAGACAGGGATTTGACCATGAACACGGTAAACAGTTATTATGAATACCGGATAAGGATACAACCAAATACAACCATAAACGACAAATATGTAACCGATATAAAGGACGGTGTAACGCCAACATTACCCAATGGTTCCCAACTGAACCGAAGGTGGATACAGTACAAGATACCTTTGAGCGATTTCACCAATGCCATAGGCGGCATCACCGATTTTAGGTCCATAAGCTTTATGCGGATGTACCTTACCGGTTTTTCCAGCAATATGGTTTTACGCTTTTCCACCTTGGACCTAGTGCGGGGAGATTGGCGTTCCTATACAAAATCCCTGCAACCGGATGTGGACAACGACCCTTCGGACGATGGTACGTTTGTAGATGTGAACACGGTGAATATTGAGGAAAACAATTCCAGAACACCGATTCCCTATGTATTGCCTCCCGGGGTGGTCCGTGAACAATTGAACAACAATAACACCATCATCCGCCAGAACGAACAATCGTTGTCTTTCGTGGTAGAGAATTTGGAATCCGAGGATTCCAGAGGCGTTTTTAAAAACGTGAACGTAGATCTCCGCCAGTACAAAAGATTGAAGATGTTCATGCATGCCGAGAAGGTTTTGGATGGGGACTATTCAAATGATGAAATCCCTTTGGTAGGGTTCCTGAGAATTGGGACAGATTTTTCACAGAATTTTTATCAGATAGAAGTACCCTTAAAGTTCACACCTTTTGGGTCCATGTCCGAAAGTGAAATTTGGCCGGAGGAAAATCAGCTTGATATAGTTTTTGAAGATCTGTCCAAAATAAAATCATTAGGAATTGCCAACCAGACCCTCAACCAGATTAATTTTTATGAGGTGGTTAACGGTGAGGTTGTTCAGGTAGATGAATTTGGACCAAGAACACCGGGGACCGTCCGTATCGGGATCCGCGGTAATCCATCATTGGGGAGCATTCGCAGTATGATGGTAGGGGTAAAGAACATTGACAATTTGCCTGCACGTGGAGAAGTTTGGTTTAACGAGCTTCGCTTGGCCGGCCTGGACAATAGCGGGGGCTGGGCAGCAATTGCCGCTCTGGACGCCAATATGGCCGATTTTGCAAATATCTCGGCAACGGGGAGCAAAAGCACCTCGGGGTTTGGGGCCATAGACCAAATGCCCAATGAGCGGGCCAGGGAAGACGCCATTTCCTATGATGTGGTGACCAATGTAAATGCGGGGCAGTTGTTTCCTAAAAAATGGGGGCTGCAGATCCCTTTTAACTATGGCATTTCCGAACAACGGATCACTCCCGAATTTGATCCCGTCTATGACGACCTGAAATTGAACGATCGTATAGCGGCTGCCCAAACAACTGAGGATGCCGCCATTATACGCAAGCAGGCCGAGGATTATACCAAAAGGACCAGTATAAACTTTATTGGGGTCCGAAAAAACAGGGGGGAGGAAGCAAAAGCCAATTTTTACGATATAGAAAACTTTACTTTCAACTATTCCTACAATGAAACCAACCATAGGGATTTTGAAATCGCGGAATTAACGGACCAGAACGTGGTGACCGGTTTTGTATATAACCATAATTTCAAGCCGGCTCCGGTAGCTCCCTTTGCCAAAAAGGATTCCCTTTTTACAGGTAAATACTGGCAATGGTTAAAGGACCTGAATTTTAACCTCCTGCCCGCCAGTATTTCTGTCAACTCCAATTTCAACAGATCTTTTAACCAACAACGTTTTAGGGATGTCCTGGAGCCAGGCGTGGAAGCCCTGGACCTACCGGTTTTGCAACAGCGCAATTTTCTTTTTAACTGGCAATATGCCCTGAACTATAGCTTGACCAAATCCTTGCGATTGAACCTTACCGCCTCGAACAACAATATTGTGCGCAACTATTTCAACGAAGATGGGAACCCGGATTCCGGAATAGACCAGACCTTGGGGCTTTATGACGGTTTTTGGGATATTGGGGAGCCCAATAGGCATTCTCAGCAAATGCAGCTCAACTACGAACTTCCCTTAAACAAGATACCCGTTTTGGATTTTATCAGTGCCCAATACACCTACACCAGCAATTTTGACTGGCAGCGGGGCGGGGATGCCATTAGGGAAGTGGCCGGGGAAGACATCAATACCATACAGAACGCAAATACCCATACCCTTACGGCGGCCTTGAGCATGCAAAAATTCTACGATAAGGTAGGGCTAAGGAAAAGGAGTGCCAAGGCGGTTGCAAGTAATACTAACCGCTTGGACAAAGCGGGAAATCTTTCCGGGAAATCCCTTAATGATAAAAAAACCGATAATGGCACAGGTGGACTTTCGGATACGGCTGTTGACCTGCTCACCATGGTGAAGCGCATCAATATCAATTATAGCGAAAACAACGGGAAAGTATTGCCGGGATATACACAGTCCATTGGTTTTATCGGCACAACAAAGCCTACCTTGGGATTTGTGTTTGGGAGCCAGGCCGACATCCGGTTTGAGGCCGCCCGGAATGGTTGGTTAACGATATTTCCGGAATTTAACGAACAATATATAGAACGGACCAACAAACAATTGAACATTACGGCAACAGTGCAACCCGTTGCCGACCTTACCATAGATTTGTTGGCAGACAGGCAGTTTTCCAAAAGTTTTCAGGAAACGTTTAATGTTGTATCGGAAAATGGAGAGTTGGCCTTTAACAGTCTTTTAGGGAATAATTTTGGGAATTTCAGTATTTCCACCCTAATGATCGGTACCGTTTTTAGCAAGAGCGATGAATTTACCTCGGAAAATTTCGAGAAATTCAAGGAAAACAGGATCACCGTAGCAAATAGGCTCGTTGCGGAAAGAAATCAGGGCACCGGGATTGTGGATGCAGACGGTTTTCCCGAACGGTACGGGAAAACAAATCAAGATGTATTGTTGCCGGCCTTTTTTGCGGCATATACAGGACAGAGTGCGGATAAGGTAAATCTGGGCGCTTTCAGGAACATCCCCATCCCCAATTGGAACATTAAGTACACGGGGCTGATGAAGAACAAATGGTTCAAAAAGAAGTTCAAACGGTTTTCGTTGGCCCATGGGTACAGGTCCGCATACAGCATCAACTCCTTCCAGACCAACTTGGAACGAGAAAATGGGGACATTGATCCTGAAAACCAGGATTTCCTTCCGGAAAACATCATAAACAATGTAGTGCTTACGGATCAATTCAATCCTCTGCTGCGCGTGGATTTTGAGATGGTGAACTCGGTGAGCGTTTTGGCCGAGATGCGTACAGATAGGGCCTTGTCACTGAGTTTTGACAACAACCTTTTAACGGAAATAAAAGGGAAAGACTACACCCTGGGATTGGGCTACCGTTTTAAGGACGTTAAGTTCGTGACCAATTTTGGGGGCGAACAGCAGCGTTTAAAAGGCGATTTAAACCTAAAGGCCGATGTAACGATGAGAGACAATATCACCATCATAAGAAGTCTGGACATAGACAATAACCAGATCACTTCAGGACAGAATTTATTTTCAGTGAAATTTACGGCAGATTATGCGTTGAGCAAAAGCCTGAACGCGCTGTTCTTCTACGATCATTCGTTCTCCAAGTTTGCGGTCTCAACGGCGTTTCCACAAACCACTATAAACACGGGGTTTACAATTCGATATAATTTTGGCAATTAAAGCCTTGTTTTTAGGAAGCACAGTTGTGCGGATAACTTCAAAAGAATATTTTCATACGTCAAAAAAGTGCCATTTCCCAAATTGGTCGGGAGAGAAACGACTCCGGTAATTTCCAAACCATTTTTTTGAATACCTTCCGATAATCCGTTACATTTGTTTTTCTAAATAGAGGATAGAAATGAACATACCGGCAGAATTAAAATACACCAAAGACCATGAATGGGTAAGGATGGAAGGCACCTTTGCCACAGTTGGCATTACGGATTTTGCACAAGGGGAATTGGGCGATATTGTCTATGTTGAGGTGGAGACTTTGGGGGAAAAGCTGGGCAGAGAAGAAATTTTCGGGACGGTTGAGGCCGTAAAAACGGTGTCAGATCTTTTTCTTCCATTAAGTGGCGTCATCATTGAGGTAAACAAGGCCTTGGAAGATGGCCCTGAGAAGGTCAATACAGATCCCTACGGGGAAGGCTGGATGGTGAAAATTGAAATAAGCGATGTTTCTGAAGTTAAAAGCCTGCTGAGCGCAGCCGACTACAAGGAATTGGTGGGTGCACATTAAACGGATATACGCAGCGGTATTTATAAGTTGGATGGCGTTTATAACACTTCTCAGCTTAGTGTCTTTTTCGGGCATGGATACCACCGAAATTGAGATTCCCCATATAGATAAGCTGGTGCATTTTACCTTTTATCTGGTGGCGTCTATTTTGGGATGTTTTTTTTTAAGGGAGACAACCAACGGGGATTTGGAAAAAGAGAAAACAATTCGCATGGTTTTCCTTGGTTGCGTTGTTTATGGTATAATTATTGAAGTGCTTCAGAGAGAGTTCACTTTGGAAAGGGAGGGAGATGTAATGGATGCCCTTGCCAATGGCATTGGGGCTTTTTCGGGGGCATTTGTGGTAAAAACCCTGTTTTCGGGAAAAACACGGTTAAAATGGAAAATTTAATTGTTTATTAATCAAATTAATATTTAAATTAGCGAACACTAAAATCAAAATTATGGAACTAAAAAAGAATCCGAAAGCCGATTTATCCAAAAACAGCAGTTTGTATTTTGTTTTTGGATTGGCCATTGTAATGTTTTTGACCTATGTAGCTTTGGAGTGGAAAACCTATGACAAGGATAATGCCTTTGATTATACTTTAAATGTGGAGGATCAGTTGGATGAAGAGGTTCCAATGACCGAGCAGATCAAGACGCCTCCTCCTCCTCCTCCTCCGGCAGCCCCTGAGATCATAGAGGTCGTTGAAGATGAAAAAGAGGTTGAGGAAACAGTTATCGAATCTTCTGAAAGTAGTGAAGAAAAAGTTGTAGAGGTAAAAGACGTAGTTGTGGAGGATGTTGAAGAAGATGTAGACGTTCCTTTTGCAGTAATTGAGGATGTTCCCGTTTTTCCCGGTTGTGAGGGAGCCAAGGATAAAAGGGCCTGTTTCAATGAAATGATGCAAAAGCACATAGCCAAAAACTTCCGTTACCCGGAAATAGCTCAGGAAATGGGGGTCCAGGGTAGGGTAAATGTAATGTTCGTTATCCAAAAAGATGGCAGTATAGGAAATGTACGGATGCGGGGACCGGACAAAAATTTGGAGGCGGAAGCTGAAAGGATCATCAGTAAATTACCTGCAATGACCCCAGGAAAACAAAGAGGTAGGGCGGTACGGGTGCCTTTCAGTATCCCAATTACATTTAAATTGCAATAAAACAGACCTATTTTATAATAGTTTAAAATCCCGAGTTTGCTGAGGGCGCTGAAAAAGTCATTCTATTTCAGTAATTATTAAGAAAGCGATTGAATAAACTTTGATTTTATTCAATCGCTTTTTGATTTCCCGTACATTTCTGTGAATGTATTTGGTGTCTAGAATTTCGCTACAGGGCTATATTTTGGTTTTATAAGGCTATTTTTGACTCATTTATTGAATT
>JBGTBA010000161.1:0-24647 GCA_041749595.1 Flavobacteriaceae bacterium
ATTGGTCTTTGCATTCAAAATAATCTTGTTGAAATTGACTATTAAGATACTGAAAATCAATAACTTAAACAGGTTTAAGACGTTGTTTTTCAACTAATTGAACTTGTTTTTTTATCTTATTTTCAACCCTTGATTCGCATATTTAGTTCATTATGCCCTGTGAGCAATACCCTTGAGAGGTAATTAAGTCCATATTTACAAACACTAACGGCCCTTCTTCCATGTTTTTTGATTTTGATCGGCCGTATTTGGGTGTCGATAAAATCACCTATCCTGTAGCACCAAACAAAAGCGATCATGACCAACAGCATCAATTTCTCCAGTCGATCCAGCGCAGTTACATGGGTGTCCTCAATGTTGAACCCACTCGATTTCAACCCTCTAAAGAGTGTTTCCACTTGCCATCGCTTCCCATAATATTCCAAAGCCTGGTCGGGTCGGTAAAAGGAGACCAGGATGAGATATTCCATTTTACCATCCTTGATCGTTTTTGTCCCCGAGAGGTAACACAACTGACCATGCATCTTGACAATCCACTGATAATGCCCCAGCTCACCAGCTTTCAGGTTGTTGAACAGGTGCCAGGCAGTAACCTGTTTTTGGCCTCTTGGGGAGAGCACCTTAAAATTGTCCCGTATCCTGATTGGTACCTGATATTTTTTTGATTTAGAAAACCCAACCAATCTTTTCCCACAAACTCCCGGTCGGCCAACAGACAGTCGATACGGTCCTTGCCGAACCAGGCCATGAAATCCTTCAACAGAGCAATGCGTTCGCCCATATTGGAGTTCCCCCGCTTATCCAGCATACGGAACATCAATGGGAAGGCCACATTCTTGTAACTGATCCCCAACATCAACATATTGATGTTGCTATCCCCAAACTTCCAGTTGGTCCGGTCCATAACCAAGACAAGGGACCCCTTCTCGGGCAATAGGGCAAAGATAAGCTTTGCCACCCATTCCATGGGCAATCCCGCACCGGCGTTCATGAACGGGCCCTCCTCAGGGATATCCGCCATTGGAGCGTAACGGTAACGACCTCGAACTGCACCTCTATATCGTAAAGGTCGTTATGGTTGCCCGCCACGGGTTCCGACATCGCCAAGGGAAGCCCCTGCATATTGGTCAAATATAGGGCGTGGTGGTCTTGCGCTTTTTCCTTCCATGATATTCCACGGCGTCCCCGCCCCTCATGGCAGGGATATGGCTGCCGTCAAGATCGACACCGGAGAAGTCGGGCTCGGACCTGTGCCTGTCGAGGAATTTTATCCAACTATCCTTCCACGCCCCCGAGAGCACCCTTGGCGGAAAACCTCTTTTTCCGATAGGGACAAACGGTACAATTTCAATTTTTATCATATCTTTTTCGAGTATATTGTACATAAAGGGTTGTATTGTAGTTATTTATGTTTCGAAACACAAATATCTGCGATCCTTTCTTTCGATCCAAAAAAAGTTTAAATCACCTCAATGTTAAATTACCCGGATGTTCAAAAAGGGGTTAAATAAAATCACACTTGCGACACTCCCATATTAAACTGCTTTTCAATGGGTGAGTGATTCGCCGCTTCAATGCCCATGCTAATCCACTTACGGGTGTCCAAAGGGTCAATAATGGCATCGGTCCATAACCGTGCTGCTGCATAATAGGGGGAAACCTGTTCGTCGTACCTGGATTTGATTCTATTATAAAGTTCTTCTTCTTTCGCTTTGGTAATGATCTCGCCTTTGTTTTTTAAGGAGGCGGTTTCTATTTGCATTAAAACCTTGGCGGCTTGCGCCCCGCCCATTACAGCCAGTTCGGCACTGGGCCAGGCCACGATCAGCCGCGGGTCATAGGCCTTTCCGCACATGGCATAGTTTCCGGCTCCATAGCTGTTTCCAATAATTACGGTGAATTTAGGAACCACAGAATTACTTACGGCGTTCACCATTTTTGCGCCATCTTTTATAATACCACCATGCTCACTTTTGCTACCCACCATAAACCCCGTGACATCCTGAATAAAAACCAGGGGTATTTTCTTCTGGTTGCAGTTGGCAATAAACCGGGTGGCCTTGTCTGCCGAATCCGAATAGATAACCCCGCCAAACTGCATTTCGCCTTTTTTGGTCTTGACCACCTTGCGTTGGTTGGCCACGATGCCCACGGCCCATCCATCGATCCGGGCGTATCCCGTTAAAATTGTTTTTCCGTAGCCTTCTTTGTATTCCTCAAAAACAGAATCATCCACCAAACGCCTTATAATCCCCAACATATCATATTGTTCTGTTCGGGCATCGGGCAAAAGGCCATAGATTTCTTCAGGTTTTTCCTTAGGTTTGTTGCCAGGCTTTCTATTAAATCCGGCTTTATCAAAATCACCGATCTTATCTATAATGTTCTTTATGGTGTCTAAGGCCTCCTTGTCGTCTTTCGCCTTATAATCCGTTACTCCACTGATTTCACAATGGGTTGTGGCCCCGCCCAAGGTCTCGTTGTCTATGTTCTCTCCGATAGCTGCCTTTACCAGATAACTGCCGGCAAGGAAAATACTTCCTGTTTTATCTACAATCAAAGCCTCATCACTCATAATGGGCAGGTAAGCCCCCCCAGCTACGCAACTTCCCATTACCGCAGCGATTTGGGTAATACCCATGCTGCTCATTAGGGCATTGTTCCTAAAAATACGGCCAAAATGTTCCTTATCAGGAAAAATCTCGTCCTGCAAGGGGAGGTACACTCCGGCACTATCCACCAAATAAATAATAGGTAATCGGTTTTCGATGGCGATCTCTTGCGCCCGAAGGTTCTTTTTGGCGGATATAGGAAACCAGGCACCGGCCTTTACCGTGGCATCATTGGCCACTACCACGCATAGTTTGCCGGAAACATGCCCTATTTTAACTACAACCCCTCCGGACGGACACCCACCATGTTCCGCATACATGCCTTCACCAACAAAAGCACCTATTTCGATACTGTTTTTGCCTTCATCCAACAAATAATCAATACGCTCCCTTGCAGTCATTTTACCTTGGGCATGTTGTTTTTCAATACGCTCCTTTCCGCCACCCAATTTAACCTTAGTCAGCCTTTTTCCGAGTTCCGTTAACAACGATTTGTTATGATCCTCATTTTTATTGAACTTCAGGTCCATGTGTTGTAGTTTCTTTTCTGGGCTAAAGATAAGCAGTAAAATTGATTACATTTGGTAAAACTGGAAAATCAATATGGAAGAAAAGATTCGATGGGGCATCGTAGGACCCGGTAAAATTGCCCATTCGTTTGCAAAAGACCTGGCCTTGGTTCCCGATGGTCGTTTGGTGGCCGTAGCTTCACGGAGTTTGGAAAGGGCAAGGGAATTTGCCCATGGATATGGAGCGGAAAAGCTCTTCGGCAGTTACGATGCACTTTTTAAAAGTGATGAAATCGATGTTGTTTACATCGCTACCCCACATAATTCCCACGAGGAAGCCAGCATTGCCGCAATGGACCATGGCAAGCATGTGTTATGTGAAAAGCCCATGGGCGTTAATCTACAGCAAGTGAAAAGAATGGTTGCTTCATCGGAAAGGAACAAGGTGTTCTTAATGGAAGCCTTATGGAGCAGATTCAACCCATCTATTCGGAAGGTAAAGGAATTGGTAGCTGCCGGGGAAATTGGGACCATTGGCCATCTGCATGCCGATTTTGCATTTTATGCCTTGGACCGAAGTGAGGAAGGCCGACTTTTAAACCTTGATCTCGCCGGGGGCTCCGTACTGGATATCGGTATCTATCCTGTTTTTTTATCGTATCTCATGCTCGGTATGCCCGAAAGGATTTTGTCATCCTCTAAATTTCACAAAACCGGAGTAGAAATCCAAACATCCATGATTTTTGAGTATGAAACCGCCCAAGCACTGCTTTATAGTGGTTTAAATGGCAAATCGGATATGAGGGCCGAAATTGCGGGAAGCAAAGGATCCGTCTATCTACATCCCAGATGGCATGAAGCCCCTGGATTTAGCTTGGAAAAGGGAGATACTTCGGAAGAAATTATTTTGCCCACTACAGGAAAAGGGTATGCCCATGAAATTGAGGAAGTGCACCGCTGCCTGCGCATAGGAAAAACGCAAAGCGACTTGTGGAGCCACCGGAACAGTATCGATTTAATTACGCTTTTGGATACGATAAGGGAACAAAATAATATTAAATTTGCGTTCGAGCAATAAAGTTGGGATTTCCCACTTTGCATTTCTTTAATTTTTGCGATATTTGAGGTCACCACTAAACGAACGAAAATGGGAATGAACAAAAATACGGTGCTCGCATGGGCAACCTTTATAATGATTATTGTGGGACTTTCTTTAATTGCCCTGGGTGCATTCCGATATGATGACGTTGCAGGTTGGGGATTTGCCGCCGTGGGCGTTGGTTTTTTTGCAATTGCCTGGGTCTTTAACGCCCTTAAAGGCAGGGTTTAAGGCTTTTCTTCTTTAAAATTTAATTGATTCTATTTGTATGTCTGATGATAAAAAAGTGATTTTCTCCATGTCGGGAGTCACCAAAACCTATAAAACCGCCAATACCCCGGTTTTAAAAAGCATCTATCTAAGTTTCTTTTATGGGGCAAAAATCGGTATTCTTGGTCTTAATGGTTCTGGAAAATCAACCCTTTTAAAGATCATTGCCGGGGCTGATAGGAACTATCAGGGCGATGTTGTTTTTTCCCCGGGCTATAAGGTGGGTTATTTGGAACAGGATCCCCAACTGGATAAGGAAAAAACGGTATTGGAAATTGTAAAGGAAGGTGCGGCAGAAACCGTGGCCATTTTGGACGAATACAACAAGATAAACGATATGTTCGGTTTGCCCGAAGTCTATGAAGATGCAGATAAAATGCAGAAATTGATGGATAGGCAAGCGGTTCTACAGGATCAGATCGACGCTTCCAATGCGTGGGAGCTCGATACCAAGTTGGAAATTGCCATGGATGCGCTTCGTACGCCCGAGCCCGATCAAAAAATAGCGGTTTTATCGGGCGGGGAACGCAGAAGGGTGGCCTTATGCCGCCTATTATTGCAAGAACCGGATATTTTATTGTTGGATGAGCCTACCAACTATTTGGATGCGGAGTCGGTACATTGGCTAGAGCATCATTTGGCCAATTATAAGGGAACGGTTATCGCCGTTACCCACGACCGGTATTTTTTGGATAATGTAGCCGGATGGATTCTAGAATTGGACAGGGGAGAGGGCATTCCGTGGAAAGGCAATTACTCCAGTTGGCTGGACCAAAAATCCAAACGTTTGGCGCAGGAGAGCAAAACCGCTTCCAAGAGGCAGAAAACCTTGGAGAGGGAGCTGGAATGGGTTAGGCAAGGGACCAAAGGACGGCAGACCAAACAAAAAGCCCGTTTGAACAATTATGACAAATTACTGGGCCAGGATCAAAAACAGTTGGATGAGAAACTGGAAATCTACATTCCCAACGGACCTCGATTGGGCACCAATGTTATCGAGGCCAAAGGGGTAAGTAAGGCCTTTGGGGATAAATTGCTCTATGAAGACCTTAACTTTAAATTGCCTCAGGCTGGAATTGTGGGCATTATTGGCCCCAACGGAGCCGGAAAGACCACTATTTTCAAGATGATCATGGGCGAGGAAAAACCCGATAAAGGCGAGTTCTTGGTGGGAGATACGACTAAAATAGCCTATGTGGACCAAAGCCATTCCAATATAGTTCCTGAAAAGACCATTTGGGAGAATTTCAGTGATGGGCAGGAACTTATTATGATGGGCGGGAAACAGGTTAATTCCAGGGCATACCTGAGTCGGTTTAACTTTTCGGGAAGCGACCAGAACAAAAGGGTGGATATGCTCTCCGGAGGGGAACATAACCGCCTTCATTTGGCCATGACGCTAAAGGAAGAGGGCAACGTATTGCTATTGGATGAGCCTACCAACGATTTGGATGTAAACACGTTAAGGGCTTTGGAAGAAGGACTGGAAAATTTTGCGGGATGTGCTGTGATCATCTCCCATGACCGTTGGTTTTTAGATCGGGTCTGTACGCATATTTTGGCTTTTGAGGGGGATTCCCAAGTGTATTTCTTTGAGGGTTCTTTCTCCGATTATGAGGAGAATAAAAAGAAACGCTTGGGCGGGGATATAGTCCCCAAGCGTATCCGGTATAAAAAGCTGGTGCGGTAAAATGAAGAAAAGACAGTGATTTTGGCTTGGATTTCACCGTGGCCGTGTTTTTTTAATTCTGGAAAAGTATTTTTATTTTTCGTAAACCATTTCGCCGTCTTTCCACAGACCTCAGTGACCGTATCCTTTAAGTTTTTTAGGGCTTAGCCCGAAATATGTATTGAGGTCTATGGGGAAATACCGTTCTTTAAGCGTTATCTTAACCGAGCGATTTCGGTATAATTCTTAACTTTCAAATTACGGGTGATGCGTAAATTTTTGAATTTTAGAAACAAGTTCATGAACAAGAAACTCTTGTGGCTTGTTTTCGGTTTTTACATTTGATATTGGTTAAATGTACCGGAGGGATAAAAAGCCCGGACTAGAGTACATATAAGTCGTCAGGGATAATTTCAATGATTTGGGCGGGTCAAACTCCACGTCCCGAAAACGGGACACCCCTCTTCATCTGTCCCGAAGGAGAGTCGGTAGGGGAGCTTTTGTTGGCCTTTAAAATAGTTGCTTATTTCAACATTACCATTTAGTGCATCAGTAGAACATTCAAATCTAAAATAATTGAAAAACGGCAAGATCAGAAACATAAAAACAGTATTGTTATCAAATAACTGGTACACACTAAATAAAATCACCTTTGAGTACCAAAAGGAAGATGGAGTTTGGGAAACTCAGGTGCGGGAGTCTTATGATAGAGGCAATGGGGCGGCAATTTTATTGTATAACAAGGAAAAGGGTACTGTGGTGCTTACACGTCAGTTCAGAATGCCCACTTATGTAAATGGAAATGAAGATGGTATGATGATAGAGGTTTGTGCCGGACTGTTGGATGGCAATCATCCGGAGGACGCTATTCGCAAAGAAGTAGAGGAAGAAACGGGGTATTGCGTGCAAGATATAAAAAAGGTATTCGAGGCCTATATGTCGCCGGGCTCGGTTACCGAGATCTTGTATTTTTTTATTGGAGCCTATGAAGAGCGCATGAAAGTGGGCGATGGTGGTGGCGCAGCCGATGAAACTGAAAATATTGAGGTGCTGGAATATCCATTTGAAAAGGCAATTCAGATGATCACTAATGGTGAAATAAAAGATGCCAAAACCATTATGCTATTGCAGTATGCAATGACATCCAAATTATTTGAATAGGAAGATCCTTTTCAATATTCATTCCGAATTTCCTCCAAAATTCCTTGCATTTTCGCTTTAACTTCGGCACTTGGTCGGCGAAAATGATTGTTCATAAAACTAAAGATCAATGTTTTGCCCGACTTTGTAATTAGATATCCGCTTAGGCAATAATTATTGCCCAAACTGCCCGATTTGCCGTAAATATAGGGTTCATTAGCTCCATTGTCCCAGGTTTTCAAGGTGCCGGATACTCCGGCTACAGGGAACAAGTTAAATAATCTTTTTCTGGGGATATCCGTGTACATTTTGTGCAGCACATGTACCATGGATTCCGGTGTAAAAAGATTGTATCGCGAAAGTCCGGACCCATCTACCCATTTGGGCGGTTGTTGTAAATCAGCCAAATAATGCTTCATCATATATTCCCGTGCGGTTGTGCCATTTAATGTATCAGACAAAGTGGAGGATGCCATTAGCAGTATTTGTTCCGCCAGAAAATTATCGCTTTCGTACATCATTCGTTGGTAAACGGAGTCCGCAGCCCTGCTGTAAAGGGTTTCCATTTTTTCGTCGAATAACCGCTTACCAAGGCTTATATTTTTTTGGGTGGCCTCTTTTAGCAAATGTAAGATGAGGCTGTCGCTCACCTTAAAAGGAACCTCTAAAGTGTCTTTGCGCTGTGCATCGATATAAAAGTTGTTTTTTGAAAAATCCCTGTTCCTCCCATTGGTGGCCGGAAATAGCTGTGGCAAAAAATAAGCGGGACTCACCGCCAAGGTATCCGTAATAGGTATGCGTACCACGTTTCCGTACATGGGCAATGCGCTGCGTTCTACGGAATAAGGACTATCGTAATCTTCCCACGCCCAACCGAGCCCAAAATGATCTATGGCCAAGTACGGAGGGATATATACAATAGGCCCACCCTGGCTTTTTAAAAAGTGTACAACGGTGCTGTCCTTAAAATACGGATGTAATAATGTGGGATCTCCGGTGCCCTTTATAAAAAGCGTGTCGCTGGCATACAGGTATTTCAAGGCAGGAAGCTTCTCCGGCAATAATTTTAAGGCGGTATACAACGTAAAGATCTTGGTATTGCTGGCGGGCGTAAAATACTTTTTGGCATTCAATCGGTACAAGGTATCTTGCTTCTCGGGATCGTAGACCAACAGACCCACAAACTGGTTTTCATAAAAGGGATCTTTTAAGCGGGTATGAACGTTTTTTTGTAAAGATGCATAGTTAGCGGATGAACAAGCGATTGATGTTGCTGAAAAAATAAAAACAACTATTATTTTTTGCATATACCTAGCTTTTAGAATCACCGTTTTTAGCGTTATTTTATAATGTTAACATGAAATTATCTAATTTTTAACGGATAACGAACAATAAGCAAGATCTTTTTTTGTTAATTTAGTGGCAACAACCTAAATATTAAAGATATGGCTAGAGCTATGCTGGAGTACACAAAAACAGTACTTCAAAAGGTTAGTTTTGATGTGAAACTTTTTTGCAGGGAATTGGAGAAGGCCATTTCCAGACTTCTGCCGGAGGAAATCGATGAATTGAGGCTTTGGTTGCAGCAATTCATAAACGACAAACCGGAATTGAGACAAAGCCTAATTTATCTGAAAGCATAACGTACAAGCCACTTTTAAAAGTGGCTTTTTTAATTTCCTTCCTTTAAAAGCAAACCTAATCCATATGTTGCATCCTAGGATAAATCAAAGGATTATGCGATTTTTTTTAGGATGCCTGTTATTCTGTTTCATAAGTGGCCTTAGCAATGATACCGAGGAAGAATTTATTCCGGCACCCGTGTTCAATCTCACAGGAAATTGGGCACTTGCGGCCACCCGGGTAAGTCCGGGAGGTGCTGTAGGTTGGTCGCCTAATACACATAACGAAAGTTATACTTTTCAAATTGATGGCACCTTTATATTGGTGAGTGAATTTTTAGAGGAAGGTACTTTGTCCGGGAGCTACACCGCAGATGCAAACAGGACTACTTTAGTTTGTGCGTCCAATGACGGAAGTACCGAAACCCAACCTTACGGTTACCAACTTACTCGTAATGAACTGGTATTGTATGGTATTGGATGTACTGAGGAGTGCAGTTATCGGCACAAAAGACGCCAATAGCCTATTTGGCCAAGGGACTAACGATCCTTACATCCTGAAAGGCAATAGCCCCCCTTACAATACCTGAAATTACATCCCGAAGGGCTTGCGTAATCTGTATTTTAAGTTCGTTCTTGTGATAGATAAGACTTATTTCGCGCGCCGGTGGCGGACTATTAAAATACTTCAGATTTTCTTTTTTCCTATCATCCAATTCCAAGGTGTTCAAATACGGTAACAACGTCATTCCCAAGCCTTCATTGGATAAATTAACAAGCGTTTCAAAACTGCCGCTTTGTAACTGAAAATGTTCGTTATTGTTGTTTTTGGACGTTTTGCAAAGATTTAGCACCCCTTCTCTAAAACAATGACCGTCTTCCAGTAATAGGATATTTCCGGCATCCAGATCTTCCGGATCCAGTTTTTCCAGTGGACTCAATGCGTGACTTTTTGGGACGTAGCCTACAAAGGGTTCGTAATACAAGGGGCGCTCCTTTATAAATTCTATTTCCAAGGGTGTGGCGGCAATGCCCGCATCTATATGGCCATCTTGTATATGGCGTATCATATTTTCCGTACTCTGTTCTTTAATGATGAGGTTTACTTTGGGGTATCGGTTTACAAAAGTCTTTAAAAACATAGGGAGTAAGGTGGGCATTACCGTAGGGATAATTCCCAAGGTATATTCCCCTCCTATAAAACCCTTTTCCTGATCTACAATATCCTTGATACGCTCGGCCTCGTTAACGATGTTTTTGGCCTGGGCCACAATCTTTTTACCCACTTCCGTAATGGTGATCGGTTTTTTACTACGATCAAAAAGGAGCACGTTAAGCTCATCCTCCAGCTTTTGTACCTGCATGCTCAGAGTGGGTTGGGTTACAAAGCTCTTTTCGGCTGCCAGTGTAAAGTTCTGGTATTCGGCAACGGCAAGGACATACTGTAATTGGGTAATGGTCATACATTATAATTTAGGTCGATAAATTTACAAAAACCATCAATGAAATTTATAGAATAAGGCAATGGATATTCGCTATCCTTATGAAAGTAAGATTAAAATGAAATTGAATAGTATCTGGCAGGACTTTTAATAAAAGCAATTTCATTGATTTATATGTTCTCTAACGAAGAATTTTTTAATTATAACGGGTTAAAAACGAGAAATAATGATAATTAAGGTTTTATATCGAAAAGATTACTATATGGTAAAACTATTTAATACATTTGATATTGATAGATTCCCCAATTTTATCTTCAACGTATTTTTTTTTGGTCTCTGACATAATTGTGGTCCGGGGACCTAAATTTGTAATATCGGTTTTGTGAGCTATGGTTTTATGATTACGTTTTTTTGTTTTTTCAGTTTTAGCAATAAATATCTTAAACCAAATAACCATATTATATGAAAAAAGAATACACTACCTGTAAAAAATGTTCCAACTTTTCTTTTTATATTTTCTTTTTGGGCGTTTTAACCATAGGTTATGCCCAGAAAAGCGGAGGTGCCAATGGAACTAAGGACATTGTTGTACGGGCATGTACCCAGGAAATTGGGAATGGGCTTATCCGCGTTACTTTTGGCTATGATAACCCAAATAAAAAAGAGGTGACCCTAACCAATGAGGATGATAGTTTTGTTATCCAAGGAAAAAACGGGAGTAAATCCAAGAGCATTCGCACCTTTAAGCCGGGCTCGGTAAATAAAGCCTTTACTTTGGAATTCAACGCAAAGGAATCCGTAGAGTGGACGGTCATCAATCCAAGTGGAAAGGTTTTTAAGGTCACGGCCAATGCCAATTCCAGCCATTGCCCCCCTGCGGATTCCGGATTCATTTTCCCCGTATTTGGGCAGGGCAACGGAAAATCAACGACTATCATAGGTTCGGAGCTAACCTCTTTGGCTAATGGAAACGCCGGGGATCGACCATCGGATATCATATTTCAAATCAATCCTGGTCAGAAAGTACTTGTAGAAATAGTTCCTACAGCCGGGAAAATGCAGGATGCCATAAGCTTACTTACCAATACGTATGGTTTGCAGTATTCTGCAGACCCACTGAATTCGGATTTTGTGTTAAATCCGGCCAGCATAGTTTCCACTATCGATGTTTTTTTTCCAATCAATAAACTAATCGAATTGAACACTTTTCCACAGACCATCAATTTTGTACGCCCACTTTATAAACCCATTCAAAATTCGGGGATTGTAACTTCCCAAGGAGATATGGCACAGACGTCCAATTTAATTCGGGAGTCTTTCCGCTCATTCAGTAACGGGGAAATTGTACCCGTTGATGGTGCGGGCATTAAAATTGGGATAATTTCTGATAGTTATGACACCCAGGATTTTACAGGCAAAACCAAGGCTACCGTTGATGTGGAAAATGGGGATTTGCCCGGTATTGGAAATCCAAATGGGTTCAATATTCCGGTAGACGTTGTTAAAGAATATCCGTTCGGTGTTTCTTCAGATGAAGGTAGGGCCATGCTCCAAATCGTTCATGATGTGGCTCCCGGGGCAGAATTGGTTTTTAGTACGGGCATTTTATCACCACGGGATTTTGAAATAGCCATCAATAATATGGATGCCATGGGCTGTAACGCCGTGGTAGATGATATTACCTTTGTTGGGGAACCTATGTTTGGTGAAGGCAGAATTGCCCGGGCTATTAAGGCCTTTACCAGTAAGTCCGGTAAATCGTATTTTACCTCCGCCGGAAATTTTGCGAACAATGGGTATCAAAATACCTTTAAAAGTTCTTCAAGTATGCCCGTTACCAATTTTATCCCAAATGGTAGCCCTACCAGAGCCCATGTTTTTGGAAACGACACGGATGGCAGTCAGGATGTTTTTCAAAAAATCAAGGTGGTTCCAGGGATCTATATGGTCGTTTTACAGTGGGATGAGGGTTTGGCGTCACAAATAAACAGTCAAGGAGCGGCCACCGATTTGGATATTTACTTGGTAGATGGATCCGGTAACCTTCTTGTGGGGAACAATAGGATTAACCTAACAGGAGATCCTACAGAGTTTATTGTCTTTAGGGCCTTAGGTACGGGCGAAGCCAACATTATGATTACTAGTGCCAACGGAACAACACCTCCGGGACTTTCATTTAGATATATAGCGTTCAGGGCCGATGGTCTTGAATTTTTGGAATATGGGGGGGCACCTACGGTAACCGGGCATGCAATGACCCCCCAAGCCATTACAGTGGGGGCCGTTGATTATCGCAAATCAGGAAATCCGGAACCGCAGGCTTTTTCTTCTTTCGGTGGGCGGCTTTCCAATAATGCTATTCTGGAAATCGATTTTGCTGCACCGGATGGTGGAAACACCAATGTGGCCTCTATTGGACAGGATATTGCGGCTGATGACGATAATTTTCCTAATTTTTTTGGGACATCGGCATCTGCTCCCCATGCCGCTGGTGCTTTTGCTCTTATGATGTCGGCGCTGCCTTCATGGTACCCAGATGGATTGCCTACTTCGGTATCGGTAAAGTCCAACCTATTATCAGACCAGGTTTTAAAGCTGTTCAAAGATACTTCTATACCCGCTGGCTCGGTTGATAGGGCGGGTGTCGGGTTAATTAATACCACTAATGCGTTTAAACAAATCGCGGCACAGACCGCTAATATTACCGGTTTAACAATAGAGAATGGTAAAAATCCAAGTGCTGAGCCTTTTGAGGTGACCATTTTGGGCGAATTTTTCCCAGAGGATCCCAAAGTTATTTTTGATGGCCAAGAACTTGAAATCACATCAAGGACCGATACCGAAATAAAGGCATTGGTTGGTGTTTTTACGGGAAATCCCCCTTTGGTTGTGCGGACCAATTCCATAACCCCGGGCGGCACCGATGGTGGAAATTCAAATGAATCGTTCTTCTTTGAAGGTGACAAGATCGCCCTGAATATCATCGCTGATGACGTTAGTGCGGAATTTGGTCAGAGCGTTGAATTTAGCTATACTGTTCAAGGGCTTCCCGAAGATGTTACTTTCGAAAGTTTAGGTCTTCCGGAAATCACATTTACCACACCGGCGGTTTTTCCTTTTCCGGACGTAAACAATTATTTCATTACGCCGGGTTTTAGCGGGGAACTTACACCGGAACAGATGGAGGCGTTCCAAATTAACTTTAAAAGCGGTCGGTTAAGCATATCCAAAAAAGACATATTGATTACACCTGAAGATGCCATGGCTACCTATGGGGAGTCTGTTGAAATAAACCTTCGGTACACCTATAGTACCGAAAGGATAGCGGATAACAATGCCTTTTTGAATGCCATTAAAAATGCACATGGTTCTGATTTTTATTTTGATAACACATTGATCCTGATCAATAAATTAAGGGCGGTCGTCAATAAACAGGAAATACTTGATCTATTGAACAATGGGAGCTGGATGACCAGTGAAAGGACCATTCAAAATAAATTAAGGGCGATAGTCAATGGTATGAACCTTATTGATCTTGAACCACAGAACTTTGAAGATTTTATGGATGCGGTTACCGACCCCGTAACCAATAAATTGAGGGCGGTTGTCAATAAATTGAGGGCTGTGGTAAATGGTCAGGATCTTCTTGATGATCAGATAGATCTGGTTGTTGAGAATAAATTAAGGGCAGTGGTCAATGGAAGCGGATTGGGCGATGAAAACGACACAAATGATTATTCTTCCATATTTGCGGTAATTGATGCAGAAGATGGTTCAACGGAAACAGAAGAAAGGACAATTGACAAGCTTTATTCCATGAACCTGTTAACGGGTCTGGAAGTCACCACTTCAAATGAAGACAGGCATTTTATTTTTCCGGGAGCTTTTTTGGCACCCATTGCGGCAAATTTTAACTCCGCCTATACCTCTGGCAGGTTGGGAGTTTTACCTGCGGTTCTTAAAGTAAGTACGGGCAATCTCCTTATCAATCAAGGGGAGGCTATTGATACTTCCTTGATTGCCACCACCATTTCGGGCTATGTGTTTGATGAAACAGCCTTAGATGTATTTCCCGAAGGTATCCCCTACTTTTTTGAGGAAGCAAACGGAAATGAATATGTTTCCGGGGCAACAGGTGTATTTTTTATTAAAATAAGGGAACCCCAAAATTATTCCATTGAATATACCAATTTGGGTGTTTTATATGTGAACCCGACTGGAGATGGCCTACGTAAAATCCGTACCTTTCTGGATTGTGTGGAATTTGATCCAAATGCTACGAACGGATTAAATTATACGGCGAATTTCAGATACGAGAACCCCAATTCCCAAACCATTTATGTATTGCACGGTCCAGATAACCGTATAGAGGCAGGCGGAAGGTATGAAGGGGAACTACCCATCGTGTTTTTGCCGGGGCAAGGCACATTTAAAATCCGTTTTGACGGCAATTCCATAAAATGGATTCTTACTACAATGGAAAGCGGACATAAAACATCCACATCTTCCTCTGCAAGTTCAGGTTCAAACAGATGTAAATCATCAGGTAAGGAAGGCTCAATAGATACTTCCTATGTATTGTATCCCAACCCTGTCGGGAATATTTTGTATATTCAACAAAATGTTTCTGACGTAATAACAGTGGACGTGTTCGATTTTTATGGGATTTTGTACTACAGCAAAAAATTTGATAATAAAACCCTCCAAACCATTGAAATTAATATGTCCACCTATAAAGCAGGGATTTACTTAATCAGAATAAACACTGGTGCCGATATAAAAGTATATTCCATAATAAAGGAATAGTATAAGAATTCTATATGTTTGGAAGGTTAGGGTCAACTTTCAGATTTGTTTTTTTTGCAGTACTGCCATGTTCAATGAATATGGTATTTGGGCAGAACAACAAAATTGATAGTTTAAAAATCATTTTACAATTGGAAAATAAAGACACGGCCACGGTGTCTTTATTAAACACGTTAAGTTATGAGCTATTTCAGAACGGCCAGTTTCCCGAAGCTATGGAATATTCGGATAAAGCCATTGTCCTCGCCGATGAACTTAATTTTAAAAAGGGAAAGGCCTATGCATTGAAGAATAGAGGATTGGCCGCCTATTATAAAGGGGATTACCTAGAAGTATTTGATAGTTGGACAAAATCTTTAGCGACTTTCGAACTAATAAAGGACACCTTGGGGATTGCGAATTTGTCGAGTAATTTGGGGGTAATCTATTATGACCAGGGAAGCCATGACAAAGCCTTGGGCTATTATTTCAAATCATTAGGTATTTCAAAAAAATTGAACGATCCCGGTCGGATTACTACGGCATTGGTCAATATTGGAGGGGTCTATAGTCAAATGCACGATTATGATAAGGCATTGGGCTATTATCAGGAAATTGAAACATACCTTCCCGGTTTAAATAATCCCCAAATCCAATCTACTTATTTGATGGGTATTGGGGAGGTCTATAGCTTAAGGGGAGAGCACGACAAGGCCATAACTTATTTCAAGGAAGCTTTATTGATCAATAAAGACACCCAGGATTATGCCCATAACCTTACAATGATTGGCAAAGAAGAATTCAAGTTGGGCAATATGGAAAGTGCAATAGAATATTTGGATGAGGCCTATGACATAGCCAAGAAATCGGATCTGCAGTTAGATCAGGTGCAGACTCTAATGGCCTTAGGGGATGTTTATCAGAAAAACAATAAACAAAAAGCACTGAAAGCATATATGGGGGCCGAATCTTTGGCCCTAGGTATGGAAACCAACGAAGAATTAAGGGATATTTACAAAGGGATGTCCCTAATGTACAAAGCCGCCAATGATTATAAAAATGCCTATGCATACCAGAACAAATACTTGGAATTGAAAGATTTGATATTCAATTTGGAGACTGATGATAAAATAAGGGGACTGCAATTTGATTTTGATCTGGATAACAAACAAGATGAAATCGGCTTATTGCAAAAGGAGGCGGAAATTACGGAGCTACAGGCAAAAAGACAGAAGTTTATAATTTATGGCACCGTACTTATGTTAACATTAGTACTGGTGTTGGCCATTGGTGCATATAGCAGGTACAGATTTGAGAAGAAAACCAACCGGATAATAGAAGAAGAAAAAAACAGATCAGAAAGTTTGTTGCGTAATATCCTCCCAAATGAAATTGCGTTAGAACTTAAGCGGAACGGAAAAGTAGAAGCCAAAAAATTTGAATCGGTAACGGTGATGTTTACTGATTTTAAGGGCTTTACTTTTCAGTCACAAGATTTATCCCCAGAAATTTTAGTAAAGAGTGTGGATTACTATTTTTCTAAGTTTGATGAGATAGTTGAAAAGTATGGCATGGAAAAAATAAAGACAATCGGGGATGCCTATATGTGTGCGGGAGGACTTTCATTACCCTCGGATGAACATGCCCTTAATATGGTAAAGGCCGGATTTGAAATCTTGGAAGTTATGGAAGAGGTCAGAAACAACGCCCGAACCGACATCATGAATTTTGAGATTCGTATAGGTATTAACACAGGTGCCGTGGTTGCAGGGGTAGTGGGCATTAAGAAATTTGCCTATGATATTTGGGGAGATGCCGTTAATGTGGCCGCACGTATGGAAACCATGTCCGAACCCGGAAAAATAAATATATCCGAACACACATATCAGCTGGTAAGGCATAAGTTCGAATGTGAATTTAGGGGAGAAGTATATGTAAAGAACAAGGGTAACATGAATATGTATTTTGTCAATGACATGAATGGAATCGGAGCCGTATCTGTAGCAAAGGAAAACAAGATTCAGGTATAAAGATGGTACAGGATATATAATACATACATAAAGCAAAACGGCAACATGGCGAACGACCCTAACAATTATTGGGAACAATTGGAAAGGCTAGAGAAACTTATCAGGACTTCCGAACTAAAGACCGGTGCGGTATTTTCTTTCCATAGTTTGGTTCTAGGGCCTTTTGTGAATAGATCGGACTATTTTCAGCCTATTTTTCAGGAGAGTGCCATACTTGTTATTTTAGGCGTTTTATGGATTTTGCCGGTTTCGATTTCGGTCTATTTTTGCTTTATGCCCCGTATGGAGCTCAAGTACCGGAAAAATGTATTTTTTTTCAAGGATGCGGTTCGTGCTTTTGGAAATAGTGATGAATATACCCAAAAATTGGCCGAGGTCTGTACAAACGAGGAAAAACTTTACACTCATTTGGGGCATCAAATACATATTGAAAGTAAAATAATCGACAAAAAATTTGATAGTGTTAAGAAATCGAGTACCTTTTTTGCACTAAGTTTTACATTTACGGTTCTTATCGTTTTGGTATGGCTTATCAAACTTGGATTTTAAGTTTTAATAGATGAAAGGCTATATCAAACTTAGGAAAGAGATTTTGGGAATTTTAAACTCAAAATTGTCACATAAACTTACCTATCATGCAGTATCCCATACCTTGGATGTGCTAAACGTGTGCAACCAATATATAAAAAGGGAAAAAATAGAGGAACGCAATGCCAAAATCCTCCGTATTGGGGCTCTTTTTCACGATATCGGATTTACGATCTCCCATATTGATCACGAACAATTGGGCTCGGAAATAGCTCAGGAAATGATGGCAAAATATAGATTTGAACAACCGGATATTGACCGGGTCAAGGGATTGATTATGGCTACCAAAATACCCCAATCACCACAAACCTATCTGGAAAAAATAATCTGCGATGCCGATTTGGATTATTTGGGAAGAACCGATTTTCCGGAAATTAGCGAAAAGCTTTTTGAAGAGTTAAAAATGTTTTCTGTAGTATCTACTAGGGAACAGTGGAACCATATGCAGATCAAATTCCTTGAGGCGCACACATACCATACCAATTTTGCACGGAAGAACAGACAGCCCAGAAAAGAAAAACGGATCAAGGATCTTAAAAACGGAACGGGCATTGTTTAATTTAAAGAACCTCCCGATGCTTGCGTCAGGGTTTTCAGGTGAGGCAAAATAAATAACTTGAAAATTTTTATTGTGATCCATCATTTTTAGCCCTAAATTTTATGATATACACAATAAGATCAAGCAATTACGGCACAGGTTAAGGCATATGCGGCGACAGCCATTAAAGCCTTTGGATATAAAAAGAAGTAACTTAAAGTGCCCGATGTGGGCATCGACATTGAATATTGTGCGGTTTGCCACAGTGATCTTTACCGGATGGACAACGAATTGGAAAAAGCAGTGCATATCCTGTTGTTACAGACCCTGAAATAATAGGTCGGGTCCCTGCAGTGGGTGCCAATGTACGCAAATTTAAAGTGGGTGATCCGCGAGGAAAAAACTATTTTCGATACAAAACCCTTGCAGAATTCCACTTCCGACCTTTTTCTTCTAAAAACCCTTATGTTGGCCCGCATTAAAATGGCTCTTTGGTTTTTTTATGTCACATGGTCAATCCAACGAAGTCCAAACCTTTTCCAGCAATGCTTTTGTGGCTCGAATACCTTCCGGCTCACCCATTTCATCACCTTCAAATTCAATACCGATATAACCGTCAAAATTAGAATTCTTCACCAACTTTAATAACCGTTCAAAATCGATTATAGTCTCATTGCCGGCAGCATTAAATTTATAGGATTTTGCACTCACCCCTTTGGCGAATGGCAAAAAATCGGACACACCCTTATACCGGTCATAAACAGTATTGCAATTATTGTTTTGTGTGCTTCCCCATTGGGTATCCAGGCACCAATTGCCAAAGTCGGGCAATGTACCTAGGTAGGAATTGTTTACTTCTTTGATAATTTCTGTGATAAAAGTGCTGTCAGAGGTGTGTAGCCCATGGTTTTCTATGAGTATATGTATATTTTCCTTGGCCCCATAGGAGGCAAGTTGGCCCATACCATCCACTAATGCAGTTCTAATTTCCGCTCTATTGCCTTGCCCAAAGGCATTTACCCGAATGGAATGGCATTCCAGGATCTTAGCGGCATGAATCCATTTATAATGATTTTCCACAGCGGTTTTTCGGTCCGGGGCATTTGGATTTCCCAAATCACCCTCATTGTCCACCATAATCAAAAGATTTTTAACGTCATGGTCATTGGCCCGTTCCTTTAGTTGGTTCCAAAAAGTTTCATTTGTTGCATGTTCTACATAGAATTGGTTTACATATTCCACGGCATTGATGCCATAGTCGTTTTTGGCGATCCGGGCGAAATCAATCGGTTTTAGCTTCCCTTTTTCGAAAGCTCTATGTAGCGACCATTGTGCCAGGGAAATTTTGAGAGGTTTCATTTCAAATGGTTTTATAAAAACAGGGAAAGCAAAGGATGTTAAAGGTGGCAAAGCAAGAACGCTGCAGAAAAGTGTCGAATTTTTGATAAAAGATCTTCTTGTTGACATTGGTCTAAAGTAATTGGGCCGACTACAATTTTGTTGCGGAATGATAGGTAGGGATTATGTCAACCAAAATCAAACCTTAGCAGAAATATATGATTTTTTATTCAGATTTCGATATAATACAATAAGAAAGATATAACTGATTTGTTGTGCTTATTTTCTATTTTTCATAGCTTCGGCAACACCCTTTGCACCCGGATCATTGGTTTCCCCTAATTCCCGTATAATCTTGGGATGGTCGAGCTCTCGGGTCTGGGAAAGTTTGTATGTGGCCTGAATATCGGAGATTGTAATCTGAAAACCCACTATGCTTTTTATTTGACGCATCGTTTTGGGCGACATATCGTGCAATGAAACAGGCTCTTTGGAGTGATGCTCATATTTGTCCACCAACTTGTGCAAGGAGTTCAAAACTGCTTCTTCTTTGAGTATTTTAAGCACACCATAGACATGGACCGCAATGTAGTTCCAGGTGGGGACGTCTTCTTCCTTGTACCAAGAGGATGAAATATAGCCGTGAGGGCCGTTAAAAATGCAAAGTACTTCCTTATCCCCTGTAAAATATTTCCACTGCGGATTGGTTTTGGAAATATGGCCTACCAATACATCTTTACCGTGTTCATCGATGTCCAGTTCTAAAGGGATGTGGGTCGCCCAGGGTCGCCCGTCCGTAATATTGACCAAAATACCAAAGCCGTTCCTTTTTAAAAAGTCTTTTATTTCGGACGGATCTTCGTTTTTATAGTGCTGTGGAGTGTACATGGGGATTATTTTCTATTTTTCGGAACCGTGTAAATATAGGGAAGTTTATTGCTTTTTTAGTGTTGGGATTCCAGAGGGGACGTAAACGGGTTATGATCCGGTCAACAAGATTGCTGCCTTCTTTATGGCAATAGTTATGCACACAGGACCATGAATTAAAATACCCTTCAAGTCCGGCCAAAGACCATGAAGTATGGTTGACATAGGAATTGGGCGGCTTTATTGACAACCCTAATTTTGTAGGGGGTGATTATTTTATGGCAGAAAAAGGAAGTGCTTTAAGATAAAGGGACTCCACTTTTTCAACAATTTTGCCATTCACCTCCGATGCATCCCGGGCACTTACCCAATCCGGATCAATACGGAATGCATCCCAGGAAGCTTTGGCCGCATCCACACTGTTATGCGCTAAGAGATAAACCAGTTTGGATTGTCTGCCATCTTTTTCTTCCGTAAACCAATAGGCTACGTTTACCATGCCATGTTTTTTGAATAAGTCAATGGTGTTATCCCTAAAGCGCGCGTTGAGAGCGTCCAATTTCCCGGGTAAACAATAATACGTGCGGAGTTCGAATATTTTATCCCCTTCGGCCAGTTTAGTAACCGAGTTGGCATTCAGCTCCTGAGCCTTGGTAAGATATACCTCATCAATTTTGGCGACGAGTTTCCCGTTTTCAATGGATTTTTGATATGCATCCTGCCATTTGGGGTTGTCTAAAAACCTTTTCCACGAGACATCACGTGAAGATTTGTCCGGATACGCCAAAAAATAGACCAAGGTTTGGTTTTCTTCATCAATGGGTAAAAAATAAGCGATATTCTCCATGCCACTTTCCTCAAAAAGAGCCAACGTATGGTTTTGGAAGCGTTGAATCAGATCCGGACGTTTTCCTTCATTGGTGTAATAGGTCCTCAGTTCATAATACCGGGCATCTTCTTGTTGGGCAATTCCTGTAATCATTGTAAAAACGGCAAAAACGGACAAAATGGGCTTTTTCATTACTAAATTGGTTTAAATTAAAAATGAGATTTTAAAGATATGATATTTTAAGTATTTATGGAAGCTTTACAGCTTTTCTAAATTATTCCGCCTGTAATTCCTTCAGTAGTTGATCCAATTTGTGTTTATCAACTATTTCACCCTTTACTACAAGGGATGTAAGGGTATTTAAATCTTCTATGTTTTCTAGTGGGTTTTTGTCCATAATAAGCATATCGGCCATACTGGATATACTATTGAACAACCCATCAAATTAATTTGATTTTTATTGACCGTACAACAATCGTACAAATATTAAAATTAAAAATCCTTAAACTACTGATTTACAGTATATTTAAGGATTTTTTTGGTGACCTCGACTGGATTCAAACCAGTAACCTTCTGAGCCGTAATCAGATGCGCTATTCAGTTGCGCCACGAGGCCAATTTTCTTAAGTTTTGCCTACTGCCCTAAAGATACAGTTGCGCTGTTTTCCCGACACTTCGGGAGCACCACGAGGCCATTTGTTACCAGCATTACTGAACTGGTATTCAGATGCCCATTCATCCCGATAGCTATCGGGAGCACCACAAGGAATTGTTGTTTTTCCTTTTAATGAGGGGTGCAAATATATTTCTTTTTAAATTTAACTCAAAATAACGGGACTAAAATAAATGGATTTTAAAAACTATATATGTGACATAAGTGATTTTCCCAAACCAGGGATCGTTTTTAAAGATATTACGCCCTTGTTAAAAGATGCCCATGCCTTTAAAAATGCCTCAGCAGCACTTCTAAACATGATAAGCCATAAAGTGGATAAGGTTGTAGGGATTGAAAGTCGGGGTTTTTTCTTTGCTCCAATACTGGCCCTACAATTAAATGCTGGTTTTGTTCCCGTAAGAAAGACGGGGAAACTGCCTTCCGATAAAATAAGTCAAATCTATGCTTTGGAATATGGAACCGATGTGGTGGAAATCCATGCAGACAGTATTAGAAAAGGAGACAGGGTATTGGTGCATGATGATGTTTTGGCCACTGGGGGAACGGCAAATGCGGTTTGCCAACTAGTGGAAAAATTGGGAGGGCAAATAGTACAGTGCAACTTTTTAATAGAATTGGATTTTTTGGCGGGAAAGGAAAATCTAAATGGCTACGAAGTAAAATCCTTACTTCATTATTAATCAAGCACATGTTTTGTAACGTAATAGCGCCACCCAATAATGACCAATTGTAATTTGGATGCTTTGGATAGATCCAATTGCTTTTTGGAAAAAGAAGGAAATATTTTTTTATTGGTTCTGGCAAATAATGTAAATAATTTTCGTTTCACGACTCCAAATTAGAGTTAGGCTTTGGGATGGTTCGGGATCATTTTTTTAACTCACCAAAGCAGCATTAAAAATAAGGACACTAAAAGAAGGAACAGAATTTTCGCAATTTCCATCATATCAAACGATTTTATAATTAAAAAGGTTTTGTGCTAAAATTAGGGTATGAAGATAAGGCTTACCTTTCAATCTTTCCAAAAAACTGCACGGAATCTTACAATTACGCACAATGCGGTTAAGATTGATGGTATTCTTGTTAAAAAAACAATGATGAACGCACCTATCTGTTTTTGATTATGATCATTTCTTCTTTTTACTCTATTTAGTTGACCCTTAAAAAAGGGCTACTGGTTTCACATTTAGTTTGTATTGGCCAGCTTCTATTGAAAAAAGAGCTTGTTTAATTTTAAGTTCGATTTTAAAATAGAGCCAACCTTTGGTCTGCTGTGGTTTTACCATCAATTTTTTGAAGTTGAACCCTGCGGCGGCCATTATAAAGTTAATACTGTCACCGATCTGTCCTTTTAGGAAGTTCCTCGCTGCCCTATGGTCTGCTTTCAGGTGTCCTATGATGGGCTCTATGGCCGCCCTTCTGCGATGGTGCTTGCGTTTTTTTCGTTTTTGGTAAGCCGTGTCCCTTTTCAATGGGGGTTTGGGGATATGGACCTGTGTGCCGCCCACTTGTTGTTTTCCCTGATAGCCCCTGTCCACAGTGGCCGTTCTAGGGAACTTCCCGGTCAGGGTTTCGGCCTGTTGCAGCACCTCTTCCAGGGTATGCCCGTCATACACATTGGTCTTAAAGGCCATGGCCCCCACGATGATCCCTGTCCTTTGGGTCAACACCACAGAGGCCCTGCACCCGTACTCGTATTTCTTATGGGGCTTGCCCTTGCCCATACGGTAGACTTCCGGCTCGTGCAGGCTGTAGATCTTGTCCTTGCTGTTTTTTTCCTGGGCCAGTACCTTTTTAAAGAGTTCCAGTTCCCGGGCAAAGACCCCCGTGGCAAGTCTGCGCTCCAACTCCCTGACCAAACGTCCGGCAATGGTCCTGAGCTTGCGCTTGGCCGCATCGGCTTTTTTTCCGCGCTTGGGATGTGCGCCGTTGTAAGTGTCCCGAAGCAGTTGCTTGGAGGTTCGTTTGTAGCTTCCGCGCAGGGCAATGCCCTCCTTTTTGGCCTTTTTGACGCACTTGTCGATGATCTTTTTGTGCAGTTTGGCATCGGTGGGGTACGTGATGTTCTTCTCCTGGGCGGTACTGTCCACGCTCAACATGGGGATCCTGCCCATCCTTGCCATGCTTGTCCACTGAATGCTTCAGGATCTTTTCCGCCCCTTCTTCCCCGATACGTTGTCTAAAGTGGGCCAGGTCGCTGGCAGCGCAGGGCCGGCCCCATTGCTGGTGGTGCTTCCCGCCAAAGTACTGAAAGTACGCGTTCATCTCCCAGTGCTCCCCCACCAGCTTTTCATCTGAGAGGTTGTAGATCGATTTGAGCGGCAATAGCGAGGCCATCAACCGAATGCTATGGGCCGGACGGCCCTTATCGGAATACAGACCGGAAAATTCAGCTTCAAAATACGTCCAATCGATCTCATTGGACAAAAGATAAAGCGGATGGTGGGGATTGAGCTGTTCCTTTAGGGCCGGTGCAAGAAAATTCAGCTGTCCGGCAGGCTTCTTTTTTGGGCGCATTTGACAGGGTTTTATACTGGAAGTTACAAAAAGCCGGTCATTTACGCAAGCGTTTTTAATGATGTTTAAATTATAAAACATTAATATTCAAATGTTTATATCGTTTCTAAGGCTCG
>JBGTBA010000162.1:0-17809 GCA_041749595.1 Flavobacteriaceae bacterium
CACGATTCATGTTTTGGAAATAAAGGGACTTTCAGGTTCTTCCCCAGCCGAAGAAAGAAGCCTAGGTTTTCAACAGATCATGGTATCGTTTAAAGATGTTTTCATAGATACAATAAACGGAGATTGGGAAAAGGAATCCATTCAAGAGAAATTTTTGAAATATCTGCTGGACGGAAATGAAGTGGATTTTGTGTTTGCCCATAATGACCGAATGGCAAAAGGAGCATGGGAAATAGCCAAAGAGCTTGGAGTTGAAAAAAAAATTCATTTCATAGGGGTAGATGGTCTAAATACCCCAACCGGCGGAATCAGGTTAGTTCAAGATGGCATTCTAAAGGCAACCGTACTTTACCCAACAGGTGGGGATGAAGCGATTAAGTTAGCCAAAAAAATACTCAATAGGGAAGATGTCCCTAAAGACAATATACTATCCACAACAATTATCAATAGGGTCAATGCTGAAATTATGCAAAACCAATTTGATAAAATAAATGAACAACAAGATCAGATTGAGGAGCAATTGACTGCTATTGGAAAACAAGAAGATCTATATTACTCACAAAATAACCTTCTCAAAGTAACTATGGCGCTTCTTGCCATTATATTTAGCCTAGCACTGTACAGTATTTATTCAATTTTTGCTATTCGAAGAAAAAACAGGTTATTGGAAGTAACCAATACTAAAATTACTATTCAAAGAAATCAAATTGAGAAAATTGCCAATCAGATAAAAGTAAGCAATGAGGCAAAATTAAATTTCTTCACCGGTCTATCCCATGAATTCAAAACACCACTTACACTGATCCTAAGTGCAACGGAGTCCATTGGGGATATCGCGAAGGAAAAGGGATCTAAACTTCGAAATGAAATGGAATTAATCTATAATAACTCAAACCGATTATTAAAGCTCATCAATCAATTATTGGATTTTAGAAAACTGGAAGATCGCAAGTTTACGATTAAGGCTTCCAAAACCAATTTGTATAGTTTTTCGAAATCTATTTTCAACGATTTTAAAAGAGAGGCTAAAAAAAGAAGTATAGGGTTTAAGCTGCATACCAACAATGAAGATTTAGAAATTTACCTGGATAGGAATTTAATGGATAAGGTGTACTTTAATTTATTTTCGAATGCTTTTAAGTTTACACCTGATAACGGTAATATAGAAGTGGCAATTATTGATAACAAATCAGAAAATATAGTTCGGATATTTTTTAAGGATACCGGAATTGGTATTCCAGAAAAGGAACTCAAAAATGTTTTTCAGCCCTTCTTTAAAGGTTCCAACAATAGGAAAAACAGTTCGGGAATCGGACTCCATTTGAGTAAAGAGTTTATAGAAATGCACAAAGGTAGTATCGAGGTAAGAAGTTATCATGGTACTGAATTTGAGATTTGTCTCTATAAGGGTTCTGCACATTTTGATGAAAGGGAGCTTATTGAAGAACCTGACGTGATCGATAGTTCAATAATAGATTTTGGCACCAATTATAATGAGGATGATACTTACCTTTTACAGACTGTGAGTAAAGAAAAAGAAACTTATTCCATATTGATAATTGAAGACAATAGGGATTTAGCTGTTTTCTTAAGGAATAAATTGATTTTGGAATACGATATCCATCTTTCGGATGGACGGGATGCCATTGAAAAAACCTTAGAACTAATTCCGGATATAGTTTTGTGCGACATAAATCTACCCGATAAAAATGGATTTGAGATATGCGGAATTTTAAAAAATGATTTGCGGACATCACACATACCCGTGATAATTTTAACCGCCCTAAGCAACAAAGAATCCTATCTTCAGGGATTAGAAGTAGGAGCAGATCTATATCTAACTAAACCTTTTAGTTTCTCTATTTTAATCCAGTCCATAAAATCGCTTTTGTACAACAGGGAGAAACTAAGATTTTATTTTACGAACAATCTTTATAAAATTCAGGGTTCAAGTGCTTTTGGGAATCTTGAACAGATTTTTATGCATAATCTTAACGAATCGATCAATAAAAATATTGAAAATACCGACTTTACCGTTGAGCAACTTGCAGAAAGTCTTCATATTTCCAGAATACAACTTTACAGAAAGGTCAAAGCTATGCTTGGCATTAACATCAGCGACTACATGGCCAACATTAGATTGGAAAAGGCAAAAGCAATGCTAGAAACCACTAATTTAAGTATTTCCGAAATAGCTTATGCCAACGGCTTCTCTTCCCCAAACTACTTCTCAACTTCCTTTAAGCACAAGTATGCAGTTACCCCGGGAGCTTTTAGGAGGTCACTATAAATCATAATACTTAACATTACCTTAAGGTCTACTTTTTCTTGTAACAATTTTGAAAGTTGGGGTAACATAACTTAAACTGTTACCTAATCCCTAATTTTTATTTAGCATTTAATTAATTGATTTTCAATTAATTAAATGCTAAATTTAAGAATTCTTAATTAAATCATAATAAATTGTAACATAATCAAAATAGCAGACTGAATTTTACGAATACTTTAGCAAAAGTTGTTAAAGGAATTGGATTATGAAAAAAATATGGATTTGGTCCATTACAGCAGCGTTGGCTGGTTTCCTGTTTGGCTTTGATACCGTGGTGATTTCTGGAGCTGATAAAAAGTTACAAATGCTATGGGGGTCATCTGATGTTTTTCATGGTACAATCGTTATGGCCATGGCTCTTTGGGGGACCGTTGTAGGGGCGTTGCTAGGAGGTATTCCTACCAATAGGATCGGAAGAAAAAAGACATTATTTTGGATAGGTATATTTTACACTATTTCAGCTTTTGGTTCCGCTTTGGCCAATGACCCAATAACCTTTGCCGTTTTTAGATTTATAGGAGGCTTAGGTGTAGGTGCTTCGACCATTGCAGCCCCTGCTTATATTTCTGAAATAGCTCCTGCCAAGGATAGGGGAAAATTGGTCGGACTTTACCAATTCAATATTGTATTCGGAATTTTAATGGCATTCCTTTCCAATTATTTACTCAGTGGGGTTGGCGATAACGCATGGCGTTGGATGTTGGGTGTTGAGGCGATCCCCGCAATAATTTACACTCTTTTTATAGGTAGTGTTCCTCAAAGCCCTAGATGGCTACTTACCAAGCATAGGATTGTAGAAGCTAGAAACGTTCTTCAGTTAATTAACCCTGGTAAGGATATTGAAAAACTGATGCAAGAGATCAACCCTCAAAATGAAAGCAATAATCACAGGGATAATATTCGGGAGAATATTTTTATGAAGAAATATAGATATCCGCTGTTTCTTGCTTTTTCCATCGCCCTTTTTAACCAACTTTCAGGTATTAACGCCTTTCTATATTATGCACCTCGGATATTTCAAGAAGCTGGCCTAGAAGAAAGTACTGCTCTTCTGAGCAGCATAGGCATCGGTGCCATAAATTTGTTCTTTACCCTACTTGGCGTGTTTCTTATAGACAGGGTTGGAAGAAAACTTTTAATGTACATAGGTTCGATAGGATACATAGTTTCATTGACCTTGGTCTCCTTTGCCTTTTTTCTGGAATGGGAGGGAATGACCGTTCCTGTCTTTTTGTTCCTGTTCATTGCTGCCCACGCCATTGGCCAAGGTACGGTTATCTGGGTCTTTATTTCTGAAATATTTCCCAATCATTTGAGAGGCTCTGGACAGTCATTTGGAAGTTCCGTTCATTGGATATTAGCGGCAATAATACCCTCTCTTGTTCCATTCTTGTTTACGAAAATTGGAGCTGGCCCCGTATTTGCATTTTTTGCTTTTATGATGTTTCTACAACTTCTCTTTGTCGCTTTTGCCATGCCCGAAACAAAGGGAATCCAATTGGAAATTTTGAGCGGAACCCTAATCAACGGAAAGGGCAAAAAAAATATTTCCGCAAAGTTAAAAAAACAGGAGTCAGTAACTCAAAAACCATTTTTATGAAAGAAACAAGTTTAACAAGGATGATCTCCCTTTTTTGTGTTGTGCTATTGTTTTCATGTAAACAAAATCAAGAAAAAGAGAGTAGTACGGAATTAAACACAAATCTGTCGCTTTCTGAGGAGAAGTTGTACCGCCCATTTTACCATTTTACCCCTAAAAAAGGTTGGATGAACGACCCAAATGGAATGTTCTTCTACAACGGATACTATCATCTTTACTTTCAACACTATCCGGATGATAATGTATGGGGTCCAATGCATTGGGGACATGCCATAAGTACAGATTTACTAACATGGAGGGAACAGCCTATCGCGTTGCATCCGGATGAATTAGGGTATATTTTTTCAGGAAGTGCAGTAGTGGATGAACACAATACATCAGGTTTTGGGAAAGACGGGATACCGCCCATCGTAGCAATTTTCACCTACCATGATCCTATAAAAGCCAAGGAAGGAAAAACAGATGCCCAAACACAAGGTATTGCATATTCTTTAGATGAGGGACTTACCTTCATTAAGTATGAAGGGAATCCCGTTATCAATAATCCAGGAATTAATGATTTTAGAGATCCTAAGGTGTCGTGGCACGAGGATGATAAAAAATGGGTGATGGTTTTGGCTGCTCATGACCGGTTGAAGTATTATGAATCCAAAGATTTAAAAAAATGGAAGTTTTTGTCCGATTTTGGAGAGGATATAGACAAAAAAATAGGGGCTCATGGCGGTGTTTGGGAGTGCCCCGATCTTATTAAATTACCCGTAGAGGGAACCAATGAATTTAAATGGGTTCAATTCGTTAGTATAAATCCAGGTGGTCCAAATGGAGGTAGCTCAACACAGTATTTTGTTGGTGATTTTGATGGAAAAACCTTTACAATGGATAAAGAATTTGAACTGGCACTCCAAAAGAGACACAATTTTTGGTTGGATTTTGGAAGGGACAATTATGCAGGGGTTACTTGGTCTAACATTGAAACCAAGGATAAAGGAAAATTGTTCATTGGCTGGATGTCAAATTGGGATTACGCGAACCAAGTGCCAACAGAAACTTGGCGAAGTGCCATGACCATTCCTAGAGAGTTGAAATTGGTAAAAGACAGCTTGACGCATCGAATTTCTTTTGCCCCTATCCAAAAGCTGTCGGAATTTAGTGGAAAGAAATATGCGAAAGAGGATATTATCATCCGAGGTGAGCAAAAACTAATAGATTCCGAACAAATAGATCTAACAAGGGCTGAAATTCATTTTACTATTGCCAATCCACTTAAGAACAAATATACATTTAAACTTTCCAATCAAAATAATGAAGAACTTTTGTTTGGATATGACCATGTCCTTAAAAAATTCTTTTTAGATCGAAAAAAGGCGGGGAAAACGGATTTTTCCGAAAAATTCAGTGGCTCCATTTCGGTAGCCCCTAGAATAGGATCGTTTAAAAATCTTAGTGGTACCATCTTGTTGGATAAAACATCTATTGAGATTTTTTATGATGATGGCTTAACTGTAATGACCGGGATATTCTTTTTAACCTCGCCATTTAAAACCTTGTCAATTTCCTCCAATACTGAGGTCTTTGAACTAGAGCATATTGAAATCAATGAATTGAACTTTAACTAAATCTATTAATCATGAAATTAAAACTATCCTTTTTATTACTGGTGTTTGCGTCTGGGGCTATAGCAGCCCAAGAGCGAATCACAGGTGCCGTTATCTCAGGAGATGACGGGATGCCCTTGGCGGGCGCCTCTGTTGTCGTAGCGGGCACTACAACAGGCACCACCACCGATTTTGATGGAAACTATGTTTTGGAAAACGTAGCCTCCAATGCCACCCTTTCTTTTAGCTATATCGGCTTTGTTGGGGTTCAGATTCCCTTAAACGGATCTACATCCCTCAATGTAACATTGCAAACCGACGCTCAACAGCTGGATGAAGTAATATTAACAGGTTATACCGCTCAACGAAAGGTAGACATGACCGGGGCTATCGAAGTCATTGAAACAGAAGCGATAGAAGCCCAGTCCCTAAGTTCAGGTAACCCTATGCAAGCGTTGCAAGGTAGAGTGGCCGGCTTGTTTGTTGAAAAATCCGGTGATCCTTCGGGAGCAGCCAGCAGGATATTGATCAGAGGAGTCAATACATTAGGCGACAATAATCCACTTTATGTTATAGATGGGGTACCTACTACAAGACCGGAAATATTCGCCAGCCTCAATTCCAGTTCAATTGAGTCTATCCAAGTGTTAAAAGACGCTTCCGCTTCCTCAATTTATGGGGCACGGGCCAGTAATGGTGTTATTATTGTAACTACCAAAAGTGACTATAAATCCCTAAAGGGAAAAAAGTTTAATGTAACTATGAATTCTAATTTTTCAATATTGGACGAATCCAAAATGCGGATAAATATGCTCAATGCTCGAGAAAGAGGTGAGATACTTTGGCGAGCCTCTGTTAACGATGGGGCAGATCCAAACGATGGTTTTGGCGATATTTATCAGTTTGATTGGAACGGTGATTTTAATACCCCTATCTTAAATGGTGTAACAGTACAGCCATTTGTGGGCGGCGATCCAAATGTACCCAGTGGAGATACCGACTGGCAGGATGTTGTTTACGAAACCGGTTATGTCTTTAACAACGAGGTTTCTATATCCGGAGGTGACGAAAATGGCTTTGTTAGCGCTAATTTTGGCCACCTCAGAAATACTGGGATATTGAAGGAGACCGGATATGAACGGTTCACGGGTGAACTTAATGCCAGTTATAACCTTTTTGACAATAAGGTTAAAGTTGGTGTTAACTCTAGATTTTCCACCTCAGATCAAACTAGGGCAGCAAGTGATGTTGGAGGTGCGCCCGTTCCTTTTCTTGCGCTGACTTTAGCGCCAACGATACCTGTTTTTACAAGTACTGGCGAATTTGCCGGGCCTCTAGGTGCAGGTCTATCGGACAGGAACAATCCACTTCTAATGCAGGTGCTAAACAAAGATGACAATGAGCAATTGACAAATCTCTTTGGCAGTATATATTTAGAATATAATATATTACCTAACTTGAAATTTAGAACTTCTGCTGGGCTCGATTATTCAGATTTTAAAGACAGGAATGTCGAAAAAAGGGTAAACAATGGTTTCGTAAACCGTACCGTCAATAGTCTTACCATAGAAAACAACAATTTTAGGAGCCGAATTCTCACAAGTACTTTAAACTATAATTTTGAGATGGGAAACAACAAATTTGATGTCTTGCTTGGTTATGAAACTGTTGACAATAAATTTGACAATACCATTTCAAGAGCGGAAGGGTTTGCCTTGGAAAACGACTCTTTTTTTGTTTTAAGTGCTGCAACCGGAAATAGAACCAATAGCGGAACCGAGACATCTAGCCGTTTGATTTCCCAATTTGGAAAAATAGGATATACCTATGCAGATAAATACTTAGCGACCTTCACCTTGCGAAGAGATGGTTCATCACGTTTCGGAGATGAAAACAGGTTTGGTTATTTCCCGGCGGCTTCGGTAGGCTGGAGATTAAATAGTGAGGATTTTTTAAAGGAAGTTAATTCTCTTTCCAATCTTAAGCTACGTGCAGGTTGGGGTAAAGTTGGTAACCAATCCATTTCGGACTTAGCACAGTTTGCCTTATTTGAGACGAGAGCTGGGACTAGAAGATCTCAATTTACCGGTGATTTCTTCGATCAGTTCTTTAACATCGGAACTTCTTTCGACTTAAACGGCAATAATTCTGGCAACTTACCATCCGGTTTTGCCCAAGTGCAGGCCGCAAATCCGGATCTCAAATGGGAGACCACTGAAGAGTATAATGTGGGACTAGATTTTGGATTTTTAAAAAATTCCTTTACAGGATCATTTGATTATTTTTTCAGGGAAACCTCCGACATACTTATTACACCACCTATAGCATCTGCTGTTGGAGAGGGCCAACTTAGAGTCCTTAATGGTGCTACAACCGAGACCACCGGTTGGGAACTTTCTCTAGGCTATGCGAAAACATTGGCCAATGGATTTTCTTTCGGGATAACAACAAATTTCAGTTCCTTTGACGATGAAATAACTGAACTACCCGAAGAGGTTCGGGCAGGATTCCCTGGAACAGCCAACAATTCTATACTTGGACAATCCCAATTTGCTGTTTTTGGTTTTAGAACGGATGGTTTTTTCCAAAGTCAAGAGGATGTGGATAATCACGCCGATCAAGTAGCCGCAAGACCGGGCGGAATTAAATTCGTAGATCTTAATGGCGACGGTATCATAAATCCGGACGATAGGGATTTTATAGGTAAAACTGTTCCAGACCTTGAATACGGAATACGAATAGATCTGGCCTATAAAAACTTTGATTTAAGTGCCTTCGGTTCCGGGGTTGCCGGTAGGGAAGGTATCGATAATTCTATTTTCTTTACCAATTTTGTTCCTGGCAGGGAAAACGGAACCCCAGCACTTTTTGGTGGGTGGACACCTCAAAATACCAATGCAAAAATACCTGCTCTTAGTTTAGTAAATAACAATATCGAGGTATCAGATTATATTTTAAGAAACAATTCTTATTTTAAATTAAGAAGTTTAGCGTTAGGTTATTCGTTGCCTGATGCTATCATAAACAAATGGGCCGGCATGCAAAAAATGCGTATTTATTTTCAGGCAGAAAACCTGTTTTGGGTCACCGATAATGAATTCGTGGGCAATGATCCGGAAAGGACAAACTTGAATACTATCCCTGTGCCACAAACCTTTTCTTTTGGTCTTAATGTTAATTTTTAAACTAATTAAATCATGAAAACATATAAAAGATTATCTACAATTATAATTTTGATCATCCTACTTGGATGTTCAGAAGAAAGTTTTTTGGAAATTGAACCCAAGGGAGTACTCTCAGGAGAGGACTTGCAATCTGTGGCAAGTATAGAAGGCCTAGTCACTGCCGCATATGCCGGTATTGCAAATGATGAAATGATAGGACCCTTAACAAGCATGTGGGTTTATGGTAGTGTACGCTCAGATGATTCGTACAAAGGTGGTGGAGGTAGAGGCGATGTTGACATAGTTGACAGGTATGAACAATACAACCTTACACAGCCGGGAATAACAGATTGGATGGCTCCCAGAACTTGGACCAACTTTTATGCCGCCATTTCTCGGGCTAATAGAGTTTTAGGTATTTTAAACAATATTAGTGAAGAAGATTTCCCTCTTAAAACGACAAGACAAGCCGAAATGAGGTTTCTACGTGGGCATTCATATTTTACCCTAAAAATCATTTTCAAAAAGATTCCATTTATAACGGAAGAAATGACACAAGAAGATATTCTCCAGGTTTCAAACGTAATCGACAACGATGAGTTATGGAATAAAATTGGAGATGATTTTTTATTCGCTTTTAACAATCTTCCTCAAAGTCAGGAGCAAGTAGGCAGGGCTGATAGGAGTGCTGCCGCCGCCTATTTGGCTAAATTAAGACTATATCAGGCATACGAGCAAAACGATAGCCATCAAGTCATTAATATAAATGCTCAGAGGTTGGCGGAGGTTATTCAATTTGCCGACGAGGTTGGCGGAGGTTTAGAGCCTGATTTTGGAAACAACTTCTTAGATGGTTTTGACAACGGTCCGGAATCTATTTGGGCAGCCCAGTTTTCTATCAATGATGGTACAGATGTGGGCCGTGTAAGCTTTGTTACCGGGTTGAATTCCCCAAATAGTAATCCACTATATGGTTGCTGTGGTTTTCATCTAGCTTCTCAAAATATGGTAAATGCCTTTAAAACAGACCAAAGCGGCCTACCTTTGCTGGACACTTTCAACCAAGAGGACATCTTTGATGAAATAGATGGTAACGGGCATTCAGTTGTAGAACAAAACTTAACCATCGATCCAAGGATAGACCATACTGTCGGGGTTCCTGGTCGTCCTTATAAATACAGAAATCAGGTAAACAACCCAGGGGATATGATTTACAATTTTAGCTGGGCAAGGGATCCTGGTGTATATGGCTTTTTTAGCAATATGAAAGAACAGCAAGCACCTGATTGTGCGTGTTTTAAAAAAGAGGGACCTTTTATTGGAACTTCAAAAAACATAGATTTTATAAGGTACGCAGATGTATTGCTATTTAAAGCTGAGGCACTGATCCAGTTGGATAGATGGACCGAAGCCTTGCCAATTATTAATGAAATTAGACAACGCGCCGTGCAAAGTGCCAACAGGCCCTTGGCTGCCGGAGCAACGGATTTGTACAACGTTGGTCTTTACACATCCTTCCCAGATAAGGAATTTGCATTAAAAGCCCTAAAAATGGAAAGAAGATTAGAGTTTGCCATGGAGGGTTGGAGGTTTTTTGATTTGGTTCGGTGGGGAGAAGCCGAACAAGTTTTAAACCAGTATTTGGATGAAGAAAAAACAAAGAGAGCGTTCCTAGTAAACGCTCGGTTTACAGCCGGGAGGGATGAATATTATCCCATACCACAAAGAGAAATAGATTTCACCAAGAACCTGTATGAGCAAAATCCGGGATATTAAATCCTCATTAAATTAATCATATTAAGCTATTTAAAATAATTCAGTGATCTGAGTTTGTTGAGTTAGTTGCACTTTATCCCACAGGACATTAAAAATGTCTTGTGGGTATTGTGTTTTTAGAGCATCTCTAAAACAATAGCTTTAAAACCGTGTTCAATAATATATATGATGGATCAAAAGATCGTCAATGGCAATGCTTTAATCCTTAGTATTAGGGATTAAAGTGTATCGAGTGTTAGTTTTGGATCCAGAACGCCGATTTTGTTACAAAACTAAGTTAGAATCTAGCGTATAAGTGCGGACGTTCGATGAATCGAATTCAGGTTAAAATTGTACTTCTTTATTATAATTTTCGGAATCCCATAATCTCCAATTTTGGGTTTTTAGACTTGGTCGATGGCTTAAAAGTAAAAAAAATACCGGAACGTATTTCTCTCTAATATTTTCCTAATTTTACACATTCAAAAAATACAACAGATTTGCCAAAAATAGGGAACATACAATTACCCGATTTTCCGTTGCTCCTTGCCCCTATGGAAGATGTAAGCGACCCGCCTTTCCGTGCGCTTTGCAAGGAACATGGTGCCGATGTGGTCTATACCGAATTTATTTCTTCGGAAGGCCTTATCCGCGATGCGGCCAAAAGCGTCATGAAACTGGATATTTATGAAAAGGAACGCCCTGTGGGCATCCAGATTTTTGGTGCCGAACTCGATTCAATGCTTCAAGCGGTGGACATCGTGGAAAAATCCAATCCGGACATTATAGACATCAACTTTGGATGTCCTGTAAAAAAGGTGGTATGTAAAAATGCGGGAGCAGGAATTTTAAAAGACATTCCGCTCATGGTAAAACTTACCGAAGCCATGGTAAAGCGCACCCAATTGCCTGTAACCGTAAAAACCCGGCTGGGCTGGGATACGGATTCCATTAAGATCGTGGAGGTGGCCGAGCGCTTGCAAGACGTGGGGATTAAGGCAATATCCATTCACGGCAGGACCCGCATACAGATGTATAAGGGGGAAGCCAATTGGGGTCCCATTGCAGAGGCGAAGAACAATACCAGAATGCACATCCCCATATTTGGCAATGGAGATGTGGATACCCCTGAAATGGCAATGAAAATGAGGGATGAATATGGGTTGGATGGTGCCATGATTGGTCGGGCCAGCATTGGCTACCCATGGTTTTTTAATGAAGTGAAGCACTATTTTAAAACGGGGACACACCTGGCTCCTCCCAATTTAGAAGAAAGGGTACTGGCCGCACGCAGGCACTTGGAAATGGCCATTGATTGGAAAGGGGGGAAATTGGGGGTTTTTGAAACCCGAAGGCATTACACCAACTATTTTAAGGGCATTCCCAATTTTAAGGAACACCGCATGAAAATAGTGACCAGTGATAGGGCCGAGGATGTTTTTGCTGCTTTAGATGCCGTTTTGGAAAATTTTTCGGACTATCAGTTTGTCTAAAATCTATTTTCAATGGAAATTCCGCCCAGTGGTTGCCGGTGTTATGTGGCAATCAGTTTTTTAGAGATCCTACTGCTGGCAATCTTGGAAGCAATTATGCCCAAAATCAATATAGTGGCCAATACAATCAGGACATTTATTATTTGATACTCTACGGGGTAAGCCAAAGACGGGGTTATCTTTAGCCAACCAAAAGCAAGTTGGGACCAGATAAGGACAGATGCTACCGCAATCCCGATCAATCCACCTGTGCCGGTAACTATAATGCCCTGCACAAAATAGATTCTGCGTAATTCTGCAATGGTAGTACCCATATTATAAAGGGTTTTGGAGTTTTGTTGTTTGTCCAAGATCATCATGATTATAGCTCCCACCACATTAAAAAGAGCGATAATGAGCACTAAGGTAAAGATAAGATAGGTGGCCAGATTTTCTGTGTTCAGCATACGGTACAAGGTACTGTTCAGTTCCCTTCTATCTTTTAAAATTACGGTGCCCCCAAAGAGGTGTGCTACTTTTTTTGCTACATCTACAGGGTTAGATGCAGTACTGAGCTTAAAATTCAGCCCCGAAACTTGGGTACTGTCCTTCTCAAACAAGGCCTGTACCAGACCAAGATCGGCGAACACATATTTTTTGTCCAGATTCTCTTCAATTGCATAGACCCCACCAATGACCAAAGGGAGCTCGTTATAGGGTTTTTCATTTAGGCTTTGCTGCGTAAATGCACCTTTTCCCGGCTTTGGGGCCAAAACCACTAAAGGAGTTTGGTAATTGTTTATCGTCAAACCCAAAAGATTGGCAATGCCAATGCCGGCGACCCCCTGCATACCATCTGTATGCCATTCCCCAAAATAAAGCGTGCTATCAACGGCGGTAACTTTAACGTAAACGCTATCCACTCCTTTAATATAGGCCACATGGCTTTTTTGGCGATGGGTAAGGTACACCCGATCTTCCAATTCTTTGGAAAAAAACAGGACACCTTCAATTTTATTTAATTCGTTCTCCTGTGCGGACGAGACAGAAAAATATTTCCCGGTGGCGGGTAGTGCTTTTAAGTCGGGGTCAAAGGTGTTGCTAAAGGAAAGGCTAAAGGTTTTGAGCCCTGCAAATCCCGATAACACGATAAAAAGTGCTGCGGAACCAATGACAATAACCAAAAAAGTGATAAAATTAATGATATTTACAGCGTTTTGGCTGCTTTTAGACCTAACATATCGTTTCGCAATGTAGAAGGAAAAATTCAACTTTAGGATTTTTTTCTTTTCTCCAATAAATCCGGATTTTTCACTGGGTTCTCCTCGCCTTTGAGCGATTTCTCTATATTATCGATATATTCCAAAGAATCATCAATAAAAAACAAAAGCTCTGGAACCTTTCGCAATTGGTAACGGGTACGTTGGGCCAATTCGTGCCTAATGATGGGTTGGTTGGATTTTATTCCCAGCACTAATCCAGGGCCATTTTTGACCGGAAAAATACTGAGATACACTTTGGCGATAGAAAGATCGCTGGTCACGGAAACCTTTGAAACTGAGATAAGTGTGCCTTTTAACCCTCCATCGGTAGCCGCACGTTGAAGGATATCCGCAAGATCCTTTTGTATAATGCCCGCTATCTTTTTTTGTCGCTGTGTTTCCATGGCACAAAAATACACACAATATTGCGTATTTTAGGTTCCGAAATAAAAATCAGGTCTCTTTTACCTGTTTTACAACTAAAAAGATGCGCTAATGGATAAAATAGAGCATATAGGTATTGCAGTTAAGGATCTAAAGGTGTCCAATACGCTGTATGAAAAATTGTTGGGAGTGGCACATTACAAGATAGAGAAGGTACTTTCCGAAAAGGTGGACACTTCCTTTTTTAAAGTGGGCTCGACTAAGATTGAATTGGTACAGGCTACGGACCAGGGCAGTGCAATAGCAAAATTTATAGAAAAAAGTGGTGAGGGCATACACCATATTGCTTTTGCTGTAGCCGATATTAAAGCAGAAATGGCACGATTGAAACGGGAGGGGTTTCAATTGCTGAACGAGGCACCTAAAAAAGGGGCAGACAATAAATGGGTGGTGTTTATACATCCTAAAAGTACGGGTGGAGTGCTGATAGAACTCTGTCAGGAAATCGACTTAAGGGGAAATCCATAAAGGCAGCACACTACCTTAAGTATGTAGCATGATGCTTAAAAACCATTTGCTTATATTTAGAAAATCAAACTAAAAAGATGAAAAAAATCCTGACGGTTGCTCTTTTAAGTATCACCTTAATGGTCTTTAGTGAGTCCGAAACCATTTCGGGTCAAAATAAAGCTACCCCTTCACCTATTCAAACCTCAATGGTGATAGATACTTCGGGAGCCAAGCAATTTTGGGATTCCTTAAAGTTGCATTGTGGGAAAGCCTTTGAAGGAGAAATAGTCAGCGGTCCTGCCGGAGACGACTTCAAGGACAAGCGGTTGGTAATGTATGTGCTGTCTTGTAGCAAAGATGAAATCCTTACTCCCTTTAATGTGGGCGATAACCGAAGCAGAACGTGGATTTTAAAATATAAAAATGGCCGGATTGAACTAAAACACGATCATCGCCATGAGGATGGTACCTCAGATAAAGTAACTATGTATGGGGGTACTACCAGCAATAGCGGACTTCCCGGTTTAGCCGTTTTTCCGGCTGATGAAGAAACCACAACCGTTATACCGGCTGCTGCCACTAATGTGTGGTGGATTACTGTAGATGAAACCCAATACACGTACAACCTGAGACGAATAGGGTCGGACCGATTCTTTTCGGTGGCTTTTGACCTCACTAAGGAGATAGAAAAACCTTTACCTTCCTGGGGCTGGGAAAATTATGTGGCTCCTAAAGGTTAGACTTGTTATGGAAAAATCGTAAAATAAACGGAAAAAAGGTGACTTAATTATTTAATCAACACTACTTTAAAATCAAACAATCTCTGTAAATTTAAAAAACCATTTTTCAATAGTATATTTAACCATTTAACACACCAAATATGAAAAAAGCAGTCCTAATTCCATTTTGTTTATTATTTCTTATTTCCTGTATGGATAATCCGGTGACAAAGAAAATGAAAGAAGTAAAAGAAGGGGTAAACAATACCCAAAGCGTTTTGAAAGAAGCCAATAGCATGCAAGACGACATCAAAGAATTGTCAGAAACCAAGCCCCTTACCAACGAAGAACTAAAAGCGTGGCTCCCAGACGATGTAAACGGAATGAAACGGACTTCCTTCAAAACCGGAGCAATGGGAATGATGAATATTGCTTCCTTAGAGGCAACGTATTCCACTGAGGATAAAGAGAAAAGTGTAAAAATCGAAGTCATTGATGGTGCCGGGGAAATGGGGGCTTTTGCCACGGCAAGCCTGCGAATGGTATTTTCACAGGAATTTGAAGAAGAAACCGAAAACACAATTCGGAAGTCCTCCACCAGAGGCGGAACGAAGGTCATCGAGGAATACAACAAAAATTCGAATCGGTCCGAAATACAATTTATGAAAGACCGCAGATTTTACATTAAGGCTACAGGAACCAATATGACTGTAAAAGAACTTTGGGATCTGGTTGATGAATTTGATGTTGAGGATTTAGGATAATTCTTTACCCCCTGCTGAACGCAGCAGCGAGATTAAAAATGTTGTAAGCAAATAAGACATGTCTTTTTATATGTTTGCAGCGTAATAAAATAAGTGGTAATATTGCATCCGCAATTTGGCGATTCTTGTAATCGGTAACAAGAGAAGAAAAGTCAAACGGTCCTATAGCTCAGTTGGTTAGAGCACCTGACTCATAATCAGGTGGTCCCTGGTTCGAGCCCAGGTGGGACCACATCAATAAAAACAAGGCTTCCAAGATATCGGGAGCTTTTTGTTTTTAGGATGGGTACAACACAGGTACAACATTTTCTCCACTTTCCGATTCTCTTACTTTTAGTTATATTTAAGGTCATATAGGCCATGGAAAGATTCATTCAAACTGCAGGACGGGCACTAGCCAAGACAAGAATAGGGGTAAACTATTATTTGGAGCATAAAATAGGAGGCTCAAGAGGCAACCTAATTCTTTTTATTTTATGCCTGTATGTTTTGTTTATGTTGGTTTTCTATTCTCTTTTAGGGTTCCAACCATTAAAGGAAAGCTTTGCAATAAATTTAATCATGCTTATTATTGTAATATGTGCAGTGGTTTGGGTAGCTATTTTCTATGAATCAGAAAACCATATGAATTTGGATCGACATTCGTTTTCAATGGAACCCCTCAAAAAAACCAAAATCAAGTATCAACTTCTCGATTTGGAAAAAGATTCTCAAAATCAACTGCAACGTTTGGTAAACGGAAAAAATGTACAACAAAAAATAAACTTCACCTTAGAAAACAAAAGCAAGGATTCTGCCAATCACAGGGTTCTCTTCACCCTTTTTGATGAACTTGTATTGGGAGGCATCAAGGAACTGGCAGGCGAACGCAAACAAGAGTTCTTTCAATTGCTAATGGATTCCTTTTTAATGAACGGAGAACCGGTAAAACCGACTACATTAACCTCCAGTTTTTCCGCTTGGAAAGCCGACCAGGAGAAACCAAATTCAAGAGAACAGCGGCAGCTGGTAAAGAAAATCCTCGGGAAAGAATAATTATAGCATAATTTTTATTTCAAACCAATTATCCTATTGATTTATTGGTAGTTGTCTATATATGTTTGTCCTGTACAAAAATGTAAATGGCCATTTACTCATTCTAATTTTTAAAATTAAAACAATGAGTAATCAAGACAATGTAGTAGCAATACTAACCGAAATTAAGGGACTGTTATCCCAAAACAAAAAAGTGCTTAATGTAGACGATCTGGCTAACTATACCGGGTTGTCTAAAAGCAAGATATATAAACTTACCCAGTTGAAACTAATCCCAACCGGGAACAATCCCAACATCCGCCAGAAATTCTTTGACAAAGCCACTATTGATACCTGGCTTTTGGGAAAACCCAATGTATCGGATGAATATCTTGAGCAGAAGTTCAATGAGCAGCTATTGAAAAAAAGAAGATAAATTTTTCAATATGGCAGCTCAAGAACAGAAAGGGTTGTATGATGTACCCGACCCTAAGAAAAAGACGGTCTATGATTATACCATGGATTATCTGGAAGCCAAGTATGATATTACGTATAATGAAATATCACATGACTTTCAAATATCCTTTAGAGATTCCAGGGAATGGCAATACCTGAACCTGAACTCGCTTATCATAGAACTGGCCAAGGCCGGGGTGGATATCCACACCGGGAAGCTGGAAATCCTGCTTCGTTCGGAGTGGATCCCGAAATTCAACCCCATAAAGGAGTATTTTGAAGGCTTACCTCCATGGGATGGTCAGGACCATATATTGAAATTGGCTTCCTATGTGCCGATTTATGAGGAAGAAGCGTTCAACTATCATTTTAAAAAATGGTTGGTACGAACCATAAAATGTGCTTTGGAAGCCAACTATTTCAATAAACAGGCTTTTGTGCTATCACATCAGGGACAAAATTCGGGAAAATCCACTTGGTGCCGATTTCTATGTCCCCCGGAACTAGGGGAATATATGGCAGAGGATATCAGTAACGATAAAGACGCCAGGATACAGCTCTGCCGAAACTTTCTATACAATTTGGATGAATTGGCGGTACTCTCTAAAAAGGATGTCAATGCCTTGAAAGCATTTTTCTCCAAGACCTTTATTAACGAGCGACTACCGTATGACAGAAAGAACACTACCCTACCAAGGATATGCTCCTTTGTTGGTAGTACTAATATGTCTTCCTTTTTAAACGATGAGACCGGTTCGGTAAGATGGCTGTGTTTTGAGCTCAAA